>CAZKBZ010000017.1:0-38040 GCA_964551175.1 uncultured Desulfobulbus sp. | reverse complement strand
TTATTCAACAAGGTTTTCCGGAACGACAACCTTATGGAGCAGCCAATTATCCTCACCTTTTTTCAACATAAGCTCAACCAGACCTGATTCCTCGACTGTTTCCGACGGGTTTTCTTTAAACATGTTCATTTGAACTGAGAGTTGTACAGCGGCCTCATCCTTTACCAGGATATCAACCTGCAGATCTTCAAAGACAACGGTGATAACATCGTAGCTGTTTCTGCGATACATCAGGTATTGGATGATCAGATCCTGTTCCAGGTCCTCAGCAAAATCCAACTCCGGAACAAGTACCTGACAGCTGTCCGCCAACTGATCCTTGACTGCCCGCATCTTGAGAGCCATCTTAATCGGTGTTTCCCCTGCTTCCTTGCCCAGTTCACCTGCAAGGCCTGCAAGCTGGCGCCTGATCACCACCTTATCGGAATAATAATAAGCAAACCAGCCTGCCAGAGCAATTACTGCTACCAGGACAACAGGGACAATTTTTTTGACCATGATCTTTACCTGAACGGAATGTATTACTGAAATATCATACTTATTGGTGACTTATGTTCTTTGAGTGACTGGTATTCAAAAAGGTACTGTACTGGAAAAAAACATCTTCTCCCCTGTCTCTGGATGAAAAAAGGAAAGTTCAGCGGCATGCAGCAGCATGGGGTCGCCCTGTCTGCCTGATCCGTACAGGCTGTCACCGACAATGGGGCAACCGAGGCCCAGTTCATGGGCTGCATGGAGGCGAAGCTGGTGTGTCCTGCCGGTCAACGGCACAAACTCAATTCGGGTTCTACTGCTGGAAATACTTAAGCGACGCCAGCGGGTTATCCCGATCTTACCGTGTACCGGATCATACACCTGGTATGGACGATTTTCAGGATCCAGCCTGAACTTCAGCGTCATTTCTCCACAGTCGGTGGTGATCTGTCCTTCCACCAGTGCAACATACTTCTTCTGCACCAGGCGGCTGGAAAACTGTCGGCTTAAATTCCGATGTGCTCTCGCAGTAAATGCCAGCACCATCAAGCCGGAGGTTGCCATGTCCAGCCGGTGAACAGCAGGCTGGTTGATCACCCCCGGAAACATTGCTTTCATGCGATTCACCACACAGTCCTGTTTTTCAGGTCCACGCCCGGGCACTGCAAGCAGGCCTCCCGGTTTATCAACCACCAGGAACTGTTCATCTGCATGGACAATATCAAGGTTCCGACTATGCATCTTCCAATTTCTTCTGCAGCCCGCAGAGCATAAAGCCAAGGATCGGGTAGCATTTTGCCCGGCAGGAAGAATAAAAGGCGGCATGCTGCCTTGTACCGGAAACATTTGGCCGTCCCCAGTAAAATTCCGCCATACCCAGAGGTACAAGGTTGTGAACAGCTGCATGCTGGAGCAGCTTGGGCGCACAGCAGTCGCCGGTTCCGGTGGGTATTCCCATACCCGCAGGGAATATTTCCTGCAGCAGGGCGACGCGGCCGGAAAAACTCCTTAACCGGTACAGATTATGGATATCAGCCATCAACTGCTGCGACATTGTTTTTCTGCTGGCAGTCAGTTGCAATCGGAGGTGTGATCCGGGCGACTGCTGCTCAATCTGCCGTCCCAGTTCCTTGATTTTCTGTTCCTTATTATCATGTACCCGGTGAAATGCATCCAGATCAAATACCGGCTCCACCCAGCCTGGAACCTTCCACACCCCGTTATACTGTCCTGAAAAGGCCCGCAGGACAATCCTTTGGCCTGCAGAGTTTCTTGCCACCATTACTCCAAACATCTTGCCCCGGGCAGGTCCGAAGAGATAGCTTGTGGAAAACCGGGGATCTCCGTTTTCAGCATGCAGGTACTGATCAATGCGACAATCAGACTGCAGCTCGGCCATGAGTGCGGAACATTCCCGAAGTGCAGGCCCGGCAGGCAACCGGTGCTCCCGACCGCATCGCCTGCAATAACCGACACAACCGGTGTCAATGCTGATCAACTCCTGATCTTGCGTCATACCTGAATAATACTGACCATGCGGCCAACCTAAGTACATGCAGATGGCGTGCTGCTGAACCCTTACCTACTTTCCGCTTCTGAAAATCCACAACAGCAGTCCAAGCAGCAGGCTGACAACAATGCAGCTGGTTATCGGAAAATAAAACCGAAAGTGTGGCCGATGAATGATAATATCTCCGGGCAGACGCCCCAGGGGGATATTTTTCAACCATGGCCATGACAAGCCGATAATGATCAGAAGTATGCCAATGCTTATCAGAGTTCGTCCCATCTCTTCACAGTTCTCCCGGGGAAACCAGCCAAGTTACCTTAACCACCGACCTGTTGACACGTACACCACATCATACTTTCCTCTTTCCGGATTCTGCTGTAGTATCCTGACTCAGAAAAACACCGCTGAACACCAGCAGGCAGGCCAGCAACTGCCAGGCGGTTAACCGTTCGCCCAGCAGGATAAAGCCGAAAACCAGGGTCAGTACCGGAATCAGATTAATATAAGCAGCTGCCTGGTTCGCCGGTACCCGGCTGACGCCGAAGTTGTACAAACCATAGGCCCCGACTGTTACAAAAGTGCCCAGGTAGAGGACAGATACGACTGCGGACACCGGCAGAATTTCCGGAAACTGAACAGAAGGCAGCAGCAGGAACGGCGCGAAAAACAGGGTCCCGATAAAGGCCTGCATGGCTGTTAAAAAAAGAGAAGGCAAGGTCCTGCTTAAATATTTCATCAAAATAATGTATCCTGCAGCGCTGACCATTGCCAGGAATTCCAGCAGATTTCCAAGCAGGGGATTCGGTGCCTGCTCGCTGACACTGCCGGCCACACTGAGCCACAATGCTCCGACGGCAGCGATAATAAAACCTGCAACCGTCCTGCGGGTGATGCGCTCACCCAGAAACAGACCCGAGGCCAGGGCCACCAGCAGCGGCAGCATGGTGGTTATCATAGACGCCTGGGAAGCAGTGGTTCGCTGCAGGGCTGCCGCCTCAAACAGGAAGTAGAGACAGGGTTCACAAAAACCCATTACCGCCAGCGGCAGGATATGCTCCCTGGTAACAGACAGTCTGCGGAAGGCCGGCACAAAGGGCAGAAAACAGAGAGTAGCAACGGCCATGCGCCCGAAAATGACGATCATGGGATTGAAATAAGCAAAGGCATATTTCATCGCCACAAAAGAACTACCCCAGAGTACCATGGCCGTCAACAGGGCAAGGGTGGAAACGATCCCTGCCCTGCCCGGGGATCCGGCCGGGAAAACTGTGGCCGCAACTTTTACTGAACCATTTTTCATCAACACACCATATACTCCATGTACAAAACCCGCAATTACATCGTCATCATTGTGATCCTCCTCTCAGTTCTTCTGCCGGCCCTGCCGGTTTCGTCGAAGACAGGGTCCGGTGATGCGAGTTGGCGTAAAACCGTTGAAGCATTTATTCAGATTCCCTGCATGAACTGTGAACAGGTTGATTACGGCAAGGAGGTTATCCGTGGACTGGATTACAATTCACAGCGTATATTTCGCAAGATGAGCCTGCTTCCGGGAGCAGATTTTTCCTTAAGTCAACGGACCTGGGACGCTCTGTTCCGCCTTCACCTCTCCTATGAACAGATGCTCATCTTCGAGGACTGGGCCGACCTGAATGGTACAACCATGAAGCTGGCTCTTGATGCACTGCCCCGGATCAAGAGCCTGAACTATGAAGCTGGCAAATCGTTTCGTGCCTTTCTTCGGCTTGAGGACGTAAAACCCAACTTTGCCCTGACAGTCATTCCCCTGCTCACCAGGCTGGAAGATGCCAACAACCGTGCCCTGCAGGGATTCTTTTCCGTTAGAGACATGGATGCAAAGGATGGGCTGGACGGTCTTGCAGCCCTCAGCCGGTTTAACTCCAAGCAGGCCCGGGCCTGTGAGGCCTTTGCCGGGGTCAGGGACATGAACCGGGAAACCATACTCGATGCACTGCCGCTGATCAAACAGCTCCGGGAAGATGATGCATGGAATGCCCGCACCCTGTACAAACAGAAGGACATGAACAGGGAAACAGCCTGGAACTGGCTGGTGGGTTATTTTGCCACACCTCCTCCGGTACAGGAGGCGCAGTTTTATCGCCAGGATGATAGAGCTCGAAAAAATCTGCTGCGCGCCTTTTATGATGGCGGTGAGGAACTGATCTGGAAGATCAATAACCTGCATGCCGTAACAGACCGGTACGGCATTGAGATCTCCGATGCCCGTCTGCGCCGCATGTCGAAACAGGAGCTGTACAGCCGGTTTCAACGCCTCTCCCAGCAGACAAAATACCTGTACGGCAAACGCTTTTATTCAGCTTATCAAGCAGGACGTCGCAGTGAGATGATCAGCCTGCTGAAAAAGGCAACCACTGCCGACCGCAGACAGGTGGCCAGAGATCTGACCTCGGCAAATATTTATGCTCTGCTTGCACAGGGAAGTGAGCTGTATGACTCCTCATTTCGGGATATCCTGGTACCGATCCTTAAAAAAAGGATCAGGCGGAACCACCAGGACAACCTGCTGAGCTTTCTCAAAGCCATTGATTCTGACAATCTGCTGGTTTCAAACTTTATCGTCAGCCTGGCGCAAAAGGGTAAGCTGACCACTTTTTTTCCGGAAGATTCCCGGGAACAGGAGCAGATCCTCGAGCTGGTGGCGGCATCTGCTTTTAAAGATGAGGATACGATCCTTTTGTTCTCGGCGACCTTCAGGCATCTGCTGACAGTCCTCGAGACCGGGGCCCGCAGCTTCCTGATTCGCAAAATGGTCATGGAAGCAGACAAGGGCACCTGTACCTTTTCCACTCTGATCACCGTTATCCTCCAGTATTACCTGCAGGAATTCCCTGAACTGTTAGGCAGCGAGGACCGGGTACTCATTACCCGGGCCGTAATCAGGTATGGAGCAGTGGACCTGGATCGGTACCTGGTCACCCCTTTTGGTGAGTGGAAGGCAGATGGCCGCCTGAGTTCCATCTCCGTTTTTCACCCTGATGACGACGGTCGTACATCCTTTGTCTCCAATGCACGCACTCTGCTCAAGAATGGTTACAGGATAGTTCTGTCTGAACAGTATACGCTTGCAACACTGAGTCCGGCCCTGGGGCAGCAGATCAGCACCCTGATTGCCGGTGCCCGCAATAATCCGGGCCGTGGCCTGCCAGCGCTTTTTTCCGCGATGCGGCGTAAAAAATTTTCTGTTGCCTTTGTAAAAAAAATCAACAAAATAACCATCAGCCATTCGGTCTATGTTTATGCCGGAGAGCGTGAACAGCAACAGCTGCTCAAGCGGTTTGTGCATGGTGGCGACGAGATGCTTGCCCAGCGCGGTCACTCCTACTGGCGCTCGGAACAGATAACCGAACCCATGGAAAAACTGAAACAGGAAGAACAGATCTCGGACCAGGATCTGAGCAGCAAACAACGGTTTCTCAGCCTTGGCTCCTGTGGCGGGGTCAAGGCTTATACCCGGCTGACTAAAATGTTTTCAGGCCATGTGGATATTCTGGCGACCATCGGTACGGGCATGGCGATTATCAACGATCCGTATAACCGTTACTTTTTTGAAATCGTGGCTGAAAATCCATCATCCATAACCTGGAAGGACATGGAAAACAAATCCGCTTTTATCTTTGCCGGCGGCCGCGGAGCGGATTACCTGCAGCCCGGTTCTCTTACTGCAATCCTGCACAAAATACTGGATGAGGAAATGAAGAAAAGTCAGAATTCGTCTGCAAATACTGCCTGCCCGGAAAATCAAAGAGAAACAACGGTTCAGGGTTTACAGTGAACTGTCGAACCTCTGCACCACTCAGGTAATATTTCTCTTTCCTGTATTCAACTGGCAAGCCCACAACCTGTCGTATACCGTGCGCCCAATACCTTAGACCTTATACCGCTGTTATGCCTGTTTATGATCGAAACAAAATTTCATCTCTTATCAAGGAGATAAAGACCGGAACAAGCCATCAACTTTACCTGCTTATCGGGGACCGGTATCTCTGCAGGCAGGCTGCAGAACAAATTACCGAGGCCCTGTGTGCAGACGGTGGCACTGTGCACACCATTGACGGAGACACTGAAAATGTCAATACCACCATTGCCAAGCTGCGCAGTTTCAGCCTGCTGCCGGGTAAACAGATCTACCGTGTCAACGATACCAGATTGTTTCTTTCCCGGAAAGTCGCCAGATCGCTCTGGAACAGGGCCGTCAAGGCAATGGATGACAATCACCCAGACAGGGCGGGTACTTACCTGCGCAGTATGATGGAGGCGGGCGGTCTGGACAGCACCAATCCGGAGAATGATCCGGGCCGGCTTTCTGCAAGCCAGTGGAAACAATGTTTCGGATTTGCCAAACCAGGCTCCAGGCTGGACTGGACCCGGGATCTTATTGCAGCGTCCGTTCCGAAAACTGCTGCCGCGCCATTATCTCCTGCGGGTGAGCCTGCCGAGTTACTGCAGTCAGCTTTTGCAGCGGGCATACCTGAGGCCAATGTCCTGATGCTGCTGGCTGAAGATGTAGATAAACGAACCAAACTGTTTAAATATTTTAAAAAAAATTACCCTGTTATTGATATAAGCGTTAACAGTGGCTCCAGCTTTCAGGCTAAAAAATCGCAGCAGGCCATACTCATGGAACAGGTCAGGCTGATCTTGAAAAAAATGAACAAATCCATGGCCCCCAGGGTTGCCGAGCAGCTCCTTGAACGGGTCGGCTTCCATCCGGTAGCCGTTGTCATGGAAACGGAAAAACTGGCCCTGTATGTTGGTGAGGCAGAGCAGATCACGCTGGATGATCTTAACGCAGTAGTCGGGCGCACCCGGCAGGAAGCACTTTTTGAACTGACGCAGGCCGTAGGCAATAATAATCTGGAAACCGCCCTGCTGATTGCAGGCCGGCTGCAGGAAAACGGTATCCACAGTCTGGCCATACTGGCAACCCTGCGTAATTTTACCCGTACCCTGCTGCTCTTTAGGGCTCTACAGGATCAGCAAGCATACGGCGTTCGACCGAACATGCCGCCTAAACTCTTCCAGGACCAGTGTTTGCCTGAACTGAAAAAAAATGAACGCTGGAACAAGGAACTGTCCGGCCATCCATACGGGATCTACATGCAGTTTAAAACCGCATCCATGTTTTCTTCAGCCACGCTGCGATCCTGGCTGCGGCTGATTCTTGCTGCCGAGATGCGTCTGAAAGGTTCTCCCATTGCTGCTGACACGGTATTACAGCATCTTCTCCTCTCAATGTTGTCATCAGAGTGCAAAGGAAACTTGCAAAATCGGCACGAAGCATTACATTAAGAGTGAGATAAACAACCGGCTGGTGTGAAGTCCGTTCCGTTGAACGTGTTCGGGACGGGACAAGCGACATCACCTGCTCCCTGATGGTAATGTGGTCACTTTGACGGGGAATTTCTGTCAATGTGAGCGAAAAGCAAACAGTAACAGTATGGGAAAAACAGAATCAGGACACCAGAAAGATACCCTGACCAAGGAAAGGGAAGATCTGCAGGAACCACCTTTGTTCAAGGTGCTTCTCCACAATGATGATTATACAACGATGGACTTTGTGGTTATGGTTCTTGAAACTATTTTTGGTAAAGATACAACAGAAGCCACCCGGATCATGCTCAATGTCCATCACAGGGGACATGGGGTTGCAGGCATTTACAGCCGCGAAATCGGAGAAACCAAGGTGGCGGTGGTCCACAAAATCGCTCGGAAAAATCAATTCCCGCTCAAATGTTCCCTGGAGAAGGTAACCTGAGCGAACTGACAGCCGTCACAGCAACAAAGAATACAATTGAAATACCGTATGGCTGAAACACTTAAACCGGTGTTCAGCAATCCTCTACGGGGGGAGAATATTTATTATGTTAAGTCGAGACCTGGAACTTGCCCTGATCAAGGCCATTAAAGAAGCTAAATTAAAAAAACACGAGTATGTGACCGTTGAGCATATGCTGTGGGGACTGCTGCATGATGATCTGGCAAATCATATCATAGATCAATGCGGCGGCAACCATGATTCAATCAAGGAACGGCTGGAACGTTTCTTTGTGGGCGGCATGCCCAGGCAGAAAGACGGCAATGTGGAACCTGCCCAGACCGTTGCCTTTAACCGGGTACTGCAGCGGGCCGTCAACCATGTCCAGAGCTGCGGCAAAAAGCAGGTGGACACCGGTGACGTGTTGGTCTCCATTTTTGCCGAGCCGGATTCCCATGCCGTCTACTTCCTGGGGAGTGAAGGTGTCGGCAGGCTGGAAGTGGTTGAATACATCTCCCACAAACTTCCCGAGAACCTTCAGCGTGAACCACTTCGCAGTCCGCAGCCTGTACCCGGTGGCAAGCAGAAGAAAAAGGCCAAGGAAGATGCCCTGGCCAAATTCACTGTCAACTTCGCCGTCCGGGCAGCTGACGGAGGTATTGATCCCCTGATAGGCCGTGACATGGAGCTGGAACGGATGATGCAGGTTCTCTGCCGGCGCAGGAAAAACAACCCTCTGCTGGTTGGTGAACCCGGGGTTGGCAAAACAGCCATGGCCGAAGGATTGGCCCTGCGCATCCATGAAGATGGCGTTACCCGGAAATCCGAGAAACCGAACCGGAAAAAGATGGTGCCTGATCTCCTGCAGGATACCGAAATATATATGCTGGACATGGGCACCCTGGTCGCCGGTACCAAGTACCGCGGTGACTTTGAAAAAAGGCTCAAGGCCGTGGTGGCGGCGATTGAAAAAAAGGATAATGCCATCCTTTTTATCGACGAGATGCATACCATTGTCGGAGCCGGTGCCACCAGCGGCGGCTCCATGGATGCCTCCAATCTGCTTAAACCGGCCCTGCAGGCAGGAACCATCCGCTGTATCGGCTCAACGACCTATGAAGAGTATAAGAATCATATTGAAAAGGACCGGGCTCTGTCCCGACGTTTCCAGAAAATTGATATTGAAGAGCCATCCGTGGTTGACACCTGTGCTATTTTGAAAGGATTGCAGTCCCGGTACGAAGAGCATCACAAGGTACACTATTCAAAGCCGGCTATTCAGACTACAGCTGAGCTTGCTCACCGCTATATCAATGACCGCTTCCTGCCTGACAAGGCCATTGATGTCATGGACGAGGTAGGTGCCTCTTTCCGGCTGGCGGGGAAAATCGGCAAAACCGTCAGCGTGCGGGACGTTGAACGAACCGTGTCAAAGATGGCAAGAGTTCCGGTGACCTCCAGAAGCAATAATGAGATGGAAGGGTTGCGGGAACTGGACGGCATCCTGAAATCGGTAATTTACGGCCAGGACGAAGCCATTGGAGCGGTCGTTCAGTCGGTTAAACGTTCCCGGGCCGGACTCGGCAATCCCATGTCTCCCACCGGCTCTTTCCTGTTTGCCGGACCCACCGGAGTCGGTAAAACCGAGGTGGCCAGACAGCTGGCCACTGCGCTCTCTGTCAACTTTGAGCGCTTTGACATGAGCGAGTACATGGAAAAGCATGCCGTGGCCAGGCTTATCGGTGCGCCTCCCGGCTATATAGGTTTCGACCAGGGCGGACTGCTCACCGATGCTATCCGCAAGCATCCCTACACGGTGCTGCTGCTTGATGAAATAGAAAAAGCACATCCCGATGTGTTTTCCATCCTGCTGCAGGTTATGGATCATTCCACCCTGACCGACAATGCCGGCAGGCGGGCTGATTTCCGTAATGTCATCCTGATCATGACCACCAATGCCGGTGCCCGCGAGATGAGTGAACGGACCATCGGTTTCCTGGGTGATTCCTCGGGAAAGGAACAGAAGGCCATAAAAAACCTGTTTGCACCGGAATTCAGAAATCGTCTTGATGCAACCATTACCTTCAAGGCACTGGAGATGGATGCGGTTGAAAAGGTTGTCGATAAAATGGTCCTTGAACTGCAGGACCAGTTAGCCGATAAAAAGGTTGAGATCTCGCTCACTCCAGGAGCCCGCAGATGGCTGGCAACGGAAGGGTATGATCCTGCCTACGGAGCCCGCCCCATGCGCCGCCTGATCATGAAAGAGATTGGTGATCCGCTTACCGAAGAAATCCTGTTCGGCAGGCTGAATAAGGGCGGCACCGTCCGCATAGGGAGAAAAAACAAACAGATGACCTTCCGTTATACCGACTGATCTTATTTCCTCATCTCTGCCCCCTCTTTCCTTGACAGGAACGGGAAAGAGGGGCTGTACAATTTACAGTACCACTGCCTGCAGAGGTCGTTTCTTTCTGTTCCAGAACAGGTGATTACAACCTGACCACTGCAGAATTGGCAGCTGAACAGCCCGATGGTTTGGGGCTTTGCAGAAAACCATCCCTCTGCATAACTTGCTATAATTGCTTATAAAAAAAGGAAATTTATCTCAAGACTCTTTTTCCCTCCCATATCGGTTCTGGATTCCCCTGCTGTGGTACAATTTTTTTTACTTTTTTACCCCTATCTATTGACAACTTGATCTAAATACGATAGGAATATATAAGATTTATATATATTTTATATATGATGAAGATTGTAGTTGGTTGCGCAATTCAAGTGAAAAAACTCTTCGTTTTTGACAAAGAGAACTTTTAACCATCGGGAAACAATCCCAAAAAATGAGAAGGAGGAAGAAAAGAATGGTCAAAACAATTTCCATGCTGGCTCTTGCCGGGCTGATAGCCCTGCCTGCAGCAGCATCTGCAGGTGCCGGCAAAACACCATCAGATCTGAACAGCAAAATTGAGGAATTGTCTCGTCAGCTGGAAGCTCTGAAGGCCCAGATGGCCCAGCAGAATGAATCCATTTCCGAGTACGGCGACAAGGTCGACGACATGAGTGACATGCTCGATGAAAAATCCGAAGCATGGGACCTGGCTGCCCGTTTTAAATTCTACGGTGATTTCCGTGCCCGGATGGACTACTACAGCTCCACAGGTGCAGATTTTATCAACCCGATGACCGGTCAGGTACAAAGTGGCCCCGACTTCAGCAGCGACACCCTGTTCACCAACCGTTTCCGCCTGAACATGCGCGTCAAGGCAACCGAAAATGTTGAATTCAAGGGACGTCTTGCCATGTACAAAGTCTGGGGCATGGAGAGCTATTCCACCAACGACCAGCAGACATGGTGGCCGCAGTTTGACGGCAACACCACCCGCACCCCGTCCGACAATGCCCTGCGTGTAGACCGGGCCTTTGTCAACTGGAACAACATCGGCGGCATGCCGATCTGGTTCTCCATCGGCCGTCGTCCGACCACTGACGGTCCTCCTGCCCAGCTCCGCCTGGGTGTAGACCAGCGTATGGCGACTCCGCTGCTTTACATGGATTATCCCTTTGATGGTATTTCCCTGGGATATGCTTATGCATGGGGTAATGAAGCCATGGGTACCGGACGTGTTCGTTTCTGTTACGGTCGTGGCTTTGAAAACGGACTGCAATTTGATGAAACCAATCTCTGGAACATGAACGCCTATCCCTTAGATGACACTGATTTTGCAGGCATCAGCTGGGATATCATGAAATCCGGTAATCGTTTCATGAACTTTCAGTCCTTTGCTGTTATGAACATGTTCAACTATCCCAACTTCCAGGATCCAATCATTAATGGTTTTGCACCTGAGCAGATGGGCCCCAGGTATACGGAAGGAAACATTTATCATA
The DNA here is from genome assembly GCA_964551175.1 of uncultured Desulfobulbus sp. Classification (GTDB taxonomy): domain Bacteria; phylum Desulfobacterota; class Desulfobulbia; order Desulfobulbales; family Desulfobulbaceae; genus Desulfobulbus_C. Next base: position 26,371 of record CAZKBZ010000017.1, on the reverse strand, counting down.
CCAGCGCTACCTATCTGGACAAGATCCAGAACTTTAATTACTTTCTGGTTGGTGGCTGGAGCCGGACTGATCCAGGCGGCAAGGGCATGTTCAATGACTATGCTACCTCAATGATCCCGCAGCCTGACGGTTCCATGCTGCCCAATCCCAACTGGCGGCCCAATACCGACTCTGAAGACGGTTATTCCATCTATGCCGGTATCCGTTATGACCTGCCCAATGTCGGCCTGAAGTTTGGTGCAGAGTACAACTGGGGATCAGAATACTGGATCGCCTTTACTCCCGGTCATGACGACATGTACCTGTCCAAACTGGGAACCCGTGGCCAGGTTGCTGAAATCTACATGATTTATGACCTGCCGACAGGAGAGGCCATTTCCAAGTATGCCAAGACCTTTGTTCGTCTTGGTTATCAGCATTACTGGTTTGATTACACCGGTGTAGACTGGAATGTCAAACCCTATGATACTGATAACGCAGCAATGATGACTGCTGCATATGATATGGCTCTGCAAAGTGGTTCACAGCTGCCGGTTGAAAGTGCTGATCAGGTGTACCTGACATTTGATGTTTACTTTTAAATCTGTCTTATAAGGCAACCTGAAACATAAAAAGGGAAAGCCGTCCGGCTTTCCCTTTTTTTATTCCATGACTGTCCGACTTCAGCAACAGCCAGCTGCTGAATCAATGCGCTGGTATTGTTCCGGTCTCCTCACTATTCCCCATGCCATGTTCTGCAGGCATGGTGGCGTCAGCAATGATCTGTTTGCAACCCTTAACCTGAGTTTTGGTGTTGGAGATAACCCGGAAAACGTCAAACTTAACCGTCAGCGTCTCAAAAAAATCCTGGGTATCCATTCACTGGTGTCAGCGGTTCAGGTCCATGGCAGTCAGGTGGTTCTTGCAGAAAATATCGACCATGATACGGTATTTGCAGATACAGACAGTCTCATCACCAGAGAACCCGGCGTCGGTCTGCTGATACAACAGGCCGACTGCCAGGCGATCCTGCTCCATGATCCGGTGCAGAGGGTTATCGGCGCAGTTCATAACGGCTGGCGGGGGAGTACACTCAACATCATAGCTGAAACCGTAGCTGCCATGCACAATTCCTGCGGGGTGAATCCCGAAAACCTCAAGGCAGTCATCAGTCCCTCTCTGGGCCCCTGCTGCGCCGAGTTTGTCAACTATCAACAGGAACTACCCGCATCTTTTCAGAGACGACGGGTCGCTCCCTGTTATTTTGATTTCTGGGCAATCAGCCGGGATCAGCTTCTGGCAGCCGGCCTTGAGGATGCCAATATTGAAACAGCAGAAATATGCACGGTCTGCGATAACAACTTCTTTTCTTATCGCAGGACCCGGCGGAAGGGTGGTGATGTCACAGGCCGTAATGGTTCAATCATTGCCCTGCCCTGAGTGAGCAGCATTTTCTGCTCTCAAGCCAATCCGATCTTATTTTTTTGCAAAATCACAGACCAGGGGGGCGTGATCTGAAAATTTCACCCTGGGAATGGAGAACTGTTTCATCAGAAGTTCCGGACTGTGGAGGATATAATCCAGCTGTCGTTTAGGCGCCCGGCTGGGATGCGAAGGGTATCCCTCGTAATTAGCGTTGACCAGCCCCGTGGCTCCAAGAAAGAGTTCCAGCTCCTCATCTCCCCATAATACGTTGAAATCTCCGGCTACGATGATCGGCCCTTTCACCTGTCGGACCATCTTGAACAGCTGTTGCAACTGATTCTGCCGATTCCGGTAGGTCAGGGAGAGGTGAACCAGAAAAACAGTAACATCTTCCGTCCTGGCCTCAATCACCAGTCTTTTTACCCCCTGTCTGAAAAAATGAAATCGGTGTTCAAGGATTTCCTCCTTGAACAGCAGGGCATTTCCCTGCTTCGAAAGCACCGGCACCCGCTGCACCATGGATCCCTCCCGGTACTTTGACTCGACAACATGATGAAAACCGAGCCGATCGGCAAGCGACTCGGCCTGACAGCAGTTATCAACCCGGAACGAACCGGAATCTACTTCGACAAGACCGACAATGTCCGGGGACACATGACGGATGAATTCAGCAATCTGATCAAAATTATCTGCAGACCGTTTCAGATAACCGGCATAGGGAACAGGCAGGTGGAATTTGCTGCCGATTCCTGCGCCATAACGAATATTATAGAGTAAAAAACGCAATGTTATCCTTTTCGTAAACCAAAAACCCCCTGCCTGCTTGAACTGAAGGCAGGATTTGTACCCCGCCTGCCACCACGTCGTCCATTTCCTGAACGATTTGTCTTCTCCCGGAGTGGGAACTCTGCCTCCGGTTTCCTTTCAACAAACAGGGTCACATCCATTGATTTGCTGCCACAGGCCTCCTGATACAGAGCATAAAAACGGGAACAGTCAGCAAAATAGCTTTTCCGTCGTAACCAGGCAGGCCAGGAATTATTCTGCTGATGCTTTTGAAAACCCGGCATATTGACAAACAGGGTCGTGATAGCATCCTTTGCCATCCGCTTGAGATTCAACCGATGGGAGAATACATCGTTAAGCTCCGCCCGGATCTCCTTGGACAGCCGGTGATATCCGGCTCCTTTAAGCTCCTGCCGCATCAGGTCAAAACGTCTGTCAGCCCAGGGAAACAGGAGGCAGGCAAAAAGCATGTAATCTGCAACAACGACCCTGCCATCCTGAAGGTCCTCACCATACAACCGATCCAGAACCTCCAGTATTGCCAGCAGTTCTCTCTGTACTGCATTGCCGTCTTTTCCAACAAGCATCTCCCCGTAAAAAGGAAACAGAGTGCTGAAAATACCACTTTTCAGGGCAATTTCAGCCCATGCCCTGCTGTTGCCGGTATGGAGATCCTTCAGCAGTTCATCCCTGATCCGGGAAGGTGGGCAGAGATCAAGCTTGTGTCGGTGCCTGACAATAGCCTTCCAGGTGCCGGGCTCAATAACAAAATCGTTTCGTGCTGCATGACGAATCGCCCGCAGCATACGGACCGGATCCCGGGTAATTCGACGATCCGGTTCACCGACTATGCGGATGATACCTTTGTCAAGGTCCCGCACTCCACCTACGTAATCGATAATTGTTTTATTCTCTATCTCGTAAAACAGGGAGTTAATGGTCAGGTCCCGGCGAAAGGCGTCTTCCTGCAGGGTTCCAAAGGTATTGTTGGAGGGAAGGACCTTATCAGGATCATTGATATCATACTCACTCTGCGAACGCAGGGTAGAGACTTCAATGATCTTGTTACCACGAAAAAAAACCTGCACCAGTCGAAAGCGTCTCCCTATGGTACGGGAATTGCGAAAAAGCTTGCGCAACTGGCCGGGACGGGCATTGGTGGAGATATCAAAATCTTTTGGAGTTTTACCAAGGTAGAGATCACGGACTCCACCCCCAACAAGATAGCCGGAATAGCCGGCATCTCGCAGCCGATAGAGGACCTTGAGCGCCTCCTGCTCAATATCCTTTTCCCGGACAGGATGCTTCCCTTGCGGGATAACCAGGGGGTGTATTTCCTGTGGTTCTTCGGTTGCTTCCTTCCCGTTGCCGACAATCCTGCTCATTGTACAAATAGTCTCTTGCAAGACAAATCAGGCATGCTGCAACCTGTAGGTTTTTCCTTCCCTGTATACAGATTCCGCATCCCGGACAAAACGCTTAAATATTTCCTTGACCGGCAGGATTTCCGTCATTCTGTAGGCATTGGCACCACAGAAGACCAGACCGTTGTCGACATCACCAGTACAGGAAGCCATGAGGCGCTCATTGATGCAGTATTTATAACTGCATTTTTTCAAACATTTAAACTTGCATTCCTTGGCCGCGACATCCTCTCCCTGCTCCATCTTTTTGATAAAATCGGTTTTTATGGCTCGGCCGGTCATCCCCACCGGGGATTGAACCAGAACAATATCTTCCTTCTGAGCCTTGAGATATGTCTCTTTAAATTCCTGTGAAACCGAACATTCTTCACTTAAGACAAAGCGGGAGGCAATCTGCACCCCATCGGCACCGTAAGCATCCATCATTTCAGCCATTTCATAGCCGTTGGTTATGCCACCGGCGGCAATCAGGGGTACCTTGGAAACCACCTTGCGAATACCCGGAAACAGTTCCCGCAACGGCTTATCCGTTCCCAGGTGACCACCAGCCTCAGCTGCCTCCACAACGATGGCTGCAGCACCGAGCTTTTCCGCAAGTCGGGCAAAGGCCGGTGATGAGACAATGGAGATGATGGGAACATTATGCTCTTTTCCGATTTTAAAAATATCCCGGGAAAAACCGGCACCAGTGATAATCATGTCCACACCGGCTTCAATTGATCCCATTACAAGATCGTAGAACTCCTTCATGGCATACATGATATTCACAGCAATAATTCCGTCAGTGGCGGCCTTTGCCCTGCGGATATCTTCCTGCAATTCCGGTACCGGCACACCGGAGCCACCAATGGTTCCGATTCCACCGCACTCGGCCACCGGAATTGCCAGGGCGGAAGTGGATACCCGGATGGACATACCTCCCTGGATAAGGGGTACTCGTGCAATGAAAGGACCAATTTTAAGTTCAGGCAGTTTCATGAGTTTCTCATCTATGGTGTATCAAAGTGTGTTGAAATAATGCTACGCAGGAACCACTTTGTCAAGTATCCCCGTCTCCAACAACCCATATCAGATTTTTTAAAAAAATAAATGGGTATATTACCACAATTCGGCGACATCGGCTTGACTTTTCCTTCTAAGATCGATTAAATTTTATATTTTTTATTGTTTATAATTCTGCTTGAATTGTTCCGGCAGGAAACTGTCTGCTACGGAGGTTTGCTTGAAGATCAAGGCCATAAACGGCTTTAAGGATATCCTGCCTGATGAAGTTGTCATCTGGCAGCAGATAGAAACAACAGCCCGCGACATATTTCGCCGCTTCGGCCTGCGGGAAATCCGGTTGCCCATCCTGGAAAAAACGGAACTTTTTGCCCGTTCCATTGGTGAATCCACTGATATTGTTGAAAAGGAGATGTACACCTTTATCGACAAGGGCATCACCCTGCGCCCCGAAGCCACGGCCTCTCTGCTCAGAGCCTTTATTGAGCATGGACTCCATGTTCAGCAACCTGTGCAGCGGTTGTTTACCATCGGTCCCATGTTCCGGCATGAACGTCCGCAAAAGGGCAGACAGCGCCAGTTCCACCAGATCGATGCCGAGATAATCGGTGCCATGGAGCCGCAGGTTGACGCCGAACTTATGGCCATGGGACAGCTGCTGCTCGCTGAACTGGGCCTCAAGGTGAGCCTGGAGGTTAATTCCCTGGGATGCCCTGCATGCAGACCCGGATTTCGTACGCGTCTAGTCCAGTACTTGACGGAACGTATCGACGGGTTATGCGAAGACTGCAAACGGAGAATATCCTCCAATCCCCTGCGGGTTCTGGACTGTAAAAAAAGAGACTGCAAAGCCCTGGTTCAGGATGCTCCTTCCATCTTAGACAGCTTATGCACGGACTGCGACAACCATTTTACCGCGGTTCAGAAACAGCTTGATCTCCTTGATGTTACTTACAAGCTGAATCGATTCATGGTCCGGGGACTGGATTACTATACCCGTACAACTTTTGAATTCCTGACCACTGATTTAGGCGCCCAGTCCGCTGTGACTGCCGGCGGCCGTTATGACGGCCTCATCGAACAGCTCGGCGGCCCGAAAAACCTGCCCGGTATCGGCTTTGCCATGGGTATTGAACGTATGGCCCTGCTCATGCAGCAAAAGGAGAGTATTCCTGTTGACCGACGAGCGGATATCTTTATTGCTGCACTGGGTGAAACCGCAATTGCGTACAGCAGCCCTATTGTCCACCAGCTTCGTAAACTCGGTTTGCAGGCTGCCATGGACTACAGCAACCGCAGCCTCAAGGCACAGATGAAACTGGCCGGCAGAACCGGAGCACACTTTACTCTGATTATCGGGGAACAGGAACTTGAACAGCATGCAGCTGTTCTGCGCAATATGCATAACAGGGAACAACAGTCTTTCCCGTTGCAGGGATCGGCAGAGCAGCAAAGCTATCAACTCCGTGAGCTGATAACAAACGAGTAGCCTGGTTATCATTGTACACCTTCGATCGCAGACCTTACACTTTTACCTCTTTTACCACCGGTAATACCGGTTTTTGGAGTATAACAATGGACTCAATGGGAGCGCTGCGGCGCACACATAACTGTAACCAACTCAGCGCCGACAACCTGGACCAGGAGGTCACACTCATGGGCTGGGTTCTCCGCCGCCGCGACCACGGCGGTGTCATCTTTATCGACCTGCGTGACCGCTGGGGCATTACCCAGGTTGTCTTCAACCCGGAGATAAATCCCGATGTCCATGCCAAGGCGCATCGGCTGCGCTCCGAATGGGTGCTTGCCGTCAAAGGTAAGGTAGAACTCCGTCCCGGTGATATGGCCAACCCGAAGCTGAAGACCGGGGAAATAGAGGTGCTGGTCGATGAGCTGCGCATCCTCAACACCAGCGAAACACCACCTTTCCCGCTTGATGAAGAAACCGAAGTTTCCGATAACCTTCGATTGCAGTACCGATACCTGGATCTTCGCCGTACCGGAGTCGCCGACAACCTGATCATGCGCCACAAGGCAGTGCAGGCGGTCCGTAATTATCTCAGTGAAAATAACTTTTTAGAGATTGAAACACCCATGCTCACCCGCTCCACTCCTGAGGGGGCCCGTGATTACCTGGTGCCAAGCCGTGTCAATGCCGGAAAATTTTATGCCCTGCCCCAGTCTCCGCAGTTGTTCAAACAGATGCTGATGATGTCGGGCATGGACCGTTACTTTCAGATCGTTAAATGTTTCCGCGATGAAGATCTGCGAGCGGACCGGCAGCCGGAGTTCACCCAGATCGACATGGAGCTCAGTTTTGCCGGCGAGGATGATATCATTGCCGTCACTGAGGGCATGATCAGGGATCTCTTCAAGAAAACCAGAGACATTGAGCTGGAACCGCCCTTTAAACGGATGACCTATGACGAAGCCATGGACCGCTTTGGCACGGATCGTCCAGATACCCGTTTCGGATTTGAGCTGACGGATCTGACGGAAACACTTCGTGGCTGTGGATTCAAGGTATTCAACTCCATCATTGACAAGGGCGGCTCGGTCAAGGCCATTAATGCAAAAGGCTGCGCCTCCTTTTCCCGCAAGGACCTGGATAATCTTACCGAATATGCAGGCCGCTTCGGAGCCAAAGGCATGGCCTGGATCAAGATCAAGGAAGATCAGTGGCAGTCACCGATCACCAAGTTCTTTACTGATGATGAAATCGCCGCCATGGGTACAGTTCTCGAAGCTGAACCCGGTGATCTGATCCTTTTTGGTGCCGACAACACGGCCACGGTCAACCAGGTTCTGGCCGAACTGCGGCTGGAACTGGCCCGCAGGCTTGATCTTGTCGAAAAGGATACCTTTGATTTTCTCTGGATCACCGACTTTCCGCTGGTGGAATTCGATACGGATCGAAATCGCCACTCTGCAGTTCATCATCCCTTTACCGCCCCGGTTGAAGAGCATCTTGATCTGCTGGAGAGCGATCCGGCCAAGGTCAAGAGCCGTGCCTATGACCTGGTTTTAAACGGTAATGAAATCGGAGGCGGCTCCATCCGAATCCACAACCCTGAGGTACAGGAACGGGTACTCAAGGTGCTGGGTATTGATCAGCAGGAAGCGGATGATAAATTTGGTTTTCTTCTCAGGGCACTGAAGTACGGCGCCCCGCCCCACGGCGGCATAGCCTTTGGCGTTGACCGTCTGCTGATGATCCTCACCGGTTCCGACTCCATTCGCGACGTCATCGCATTTCCCAAAACCCAGAAGGCCACCTGCCCGCTCACCGAAGCCCCGGCATCGGTTGCCAGAAAACAGCTCACTGAGCTACACCTGCGCCCTGACTGGAAAGAACAATAATTTTAAGATATTATATTGTAAATAAAAAAATTTTCAGCCTGTGGCTTGCCTCAACAACTGTTGCTTTCCCGGGCAAACAGCTCGTTGAGCAATACCGCAAGATGGGCCACTCTGATCTTCTTGAGCTGGTACTGCTGGTACTGCATGAGGCAGCCGGAACAGGTGGTGGTTATGCAGTCGGGATCACAGGCCCGGGCACGGCTGTGTACTGTATTGAAAATTTCAGCTGAGATTTCAGGGTAGGCCAGATGAAACAACCCACCCTGTCCGCAGCAGGAGGGACCATCCTCCGGCTCTACAATCTGCAGGCCCATCCCGGCAAGCAGGGCCCGGGGTGCTTCCCGGCCGTTTACTCTAAAGCGGAGATGGCAGGGATCATGATAAAAGATCTTGAGTAAACCTCCTGTATCCTGTTGCGGACCGGGCAGGAATTCACTGAAAAAAGTTGTAAACTCCTGTACCCGGTCAGCGAACCGGAGCGCCCTGCTGTGCCAGGGATCATGCTCTGAAAACAGATCCGGGTAAGTAAAGAGATGGGAGGAGCAGGAAGCGCAGGAGGTGAGGATCGGTCCACCAGACGACTCAAACTCAAAGGCCTTGATGTTTTTTTGGGCAAGGATGCGCGCCTGATCACGTTTGCCTGCACTCCAGGCCGCCAGACCGCAACAGTATTGACTGTCCGGAACATAACAGGATTGTCCGCAACGGCCCAGCAGTTGCCTGGTGGCCTCAGCCACGGAGGGCTGCAGGTGACGGGCAAGGCAGCCGGTGAAGTAGCTGATACCGGTTTCAGAGGGAGACTGTTGAGGGTCAGATGCTGCCTGCTCAGATGACCTTGCTTCAAGCAGACCGAGTTTAATCCTCAGGCCGGAGTCGGCAGGAAGACCGTTGATACGTTTCAGGCTGATCCCTGCCCTGACCATCCCCTCCAATAAAGTCGGCCGGGAAAGCAGGGAACGGGCAACAACTTTTTTCAGGCCGCCCTGTCCATAAAAAGTGGAAAAACGGCTCCGGGCCTTTGAGATGATATCTGTAATGGGGAGGTTGCGCGGACAGACCTGTTCACAGGCTCCGCAGAGCAGGCACCGGGAAAACAGATTTTCAAAAACAGATGAAGGATGACGGGCAAGATCTGTGGCCAGCAGATGCATCTTGCCCCGGGCAGTCATGGATTCACGGCCGTCCACCCGGAACACTGGACAAACCACACTGCAGGAGCCGCATTTTGCGCAGTTGAGTTCCGGATTCAGGTTTCCGGGTATCAGGTCGTGCTCTTCACCCTTTCCCCCTTTCACCTTTCACCATATACCTTATTACTGTTCATTTTGGCTGCCAGAGCAGAAAAGCCTTGATAAACGGCTCCAGACGACCATCAAGAACCGCATCCACATTCCCCTCTTCAACATTGGTGCGGTGATCCTTGATCATCCTGTAAGGCTGCAGCACGTATGATCGGATCTGACTGCCCCAGGCGATCTCCTTCTTGTCACCGTGCAGGTTTTCCTGGGCCTGTGCCTGTTCCTCCTGTTGCTTTTCATACAGCCTGGCCATGAGCATTTTCATAGCCATATCCTTATTACGATGCTGGGAACGCTCGTTCTGACACTGGACCACGATACCCGTGGGCAGATGGGTGATCCGGATGGCGGAGTCGGTTTTATTGACATGCTGACCACCAGCGCCGCTGGCCCGGTAGGTATCTATACGCAGATCCTTTTCATTAATATCAATCTCAATGGTATCATCAAGTTCCGGCAGCACCATGACCGAGGCAAAAGAGGTGTGCCGACGACCGGATGAATCAAAAGGGGAAATCCGTACCAGCCGGTGGATACCGACCTCGGATCTCAGGTAGCCGTAGGCGTTCTTCCCCTTGATCAGAATGGTCACGGACTTGGTGCCGGCCTCGTCACCGGGCAGGTAATCAAGAATATCGGTACCGAAACTATGCGCCTCAGCCCAGCGCAGATACATACGCATCAAAATCCCCACCCAGTCCTGGGCTTCGGTTCCACCTGCGCCGGCATGAATGGTCAACAGTGCATTTGACGCATCATGCTCTCCATCAAACATGCACTCCAGTTCAACCAAATCCACCCGTTCTTTAAGCTGATCCAGGGATGCCTCCACCTCCTGCCTGGTTTCAAGATCATTTTCCTCAATGGCCATGTCAAGAAGCATATCAGCCTCTTCCAGATCCTGAAAATTCCGCTCCCAGTTCTTCACCAGGTCCTGCAGCTGCCCCAGCTGCTTCTGAACCTTCTGAGCTTTAGACTGGTCATTCCAGAAATCAGGTTCCAGCGTTTCCGATTCCAGACGTTCTATGTCAAGCTTTTTGCCGTCTAAGTCAAAGATGCTCCTTCAGGGCAAGCATCTTACCCTTGAGATCCTGAAGTTTCTGTTTTGCCTCCGCGGTTTCCGTGACTATAACCATGGTGTTATCCCGTAAATTCCAAAAATCTTTTTTCAGGAAAATTGTCTTCCCATTTATGCATACATCATATAGTAAACAGTCTTGCTGCAACTCTCAAGGATGAGTTTTGAAATTAAGGCAAAAGTTCAACATCTTGCATGCAGCGATGGACTGTTCACGAAAAAAATTGCCGGAGAGAGCGATAATAGTCACTTGTTTCATTCCGAACTGCCAAACAATTTTTCATAGGCTGCAAAACGCATTTTTTTTATGCGCTTGGGTTTAAAATTACGTTTCTGATCGAGATCATGGGTGAGAATATACTCATCCCGCATTAATGCCGCCACTTTGGCAGTGGAATAACCGGTTCCGATTTTCACCTTGCCACTGGGCTTTTCCACTGTAAACTGCCAGGTGCCGTCCTCGTTTCTGCTGACGCCGATATACGATTTTTTATCCATAATTCTCCAGCCTCCTGTTGCGTTTTTTCTGCACAACTGCCATCGTAATTGATCACAGGAACCGCACCTTATGACCAATTACAAGTTTGGTGGTAGTGAAACCACAGAGTTTCACACCCTGTGAGTAGTTACCTGCCATCAGCCCTGTTGTCTCATTCTGGATTGAAAGGATCAATCAATGTCTCCGACGCAACAGCAGCAAAGGCACAATCATTGCCAGACAAAGGGAACCAAACCAATACCCGCCACTGGTAAAAAATGTCTGTCCGCTCAAAAGCACCACTGTCTCCATCAAGGCTGCAGGCTCAAACAGCCGGGACTGTGCACGAATAATTCCTGAAGGTTCCACGAAACCGCTGATCCCGGTATTGGCTGCCCGTACCAGACTGCGCCGGGTTTCCACAGCACGGAACACGGACATGGCCAGTGAATGATACGGGGCACTGGACCGGCCATACCAGGCATCATTGGTCAGGTTCACCAGCAAATTGCTGCCTGCCTCGACCTCACGCCTGGAGATTGCCGGAAATATGGATTCAAAACAGATCAATACCCCGGCCCGGATATTCCCGGTCTGCAGAGGTTCATAACTCGATCCTGCGGTAAAATCACCCACCGAAACCACCAGCGGCTCCAGAAAAGGCAGGTAGGAACGTATCGGCACATACTCACCAAAGGGAACCAGGTGCTGTTTGTCATAGCGCCCTGCCGGTTTGCCGGACGCATCAATCAACAGGCCACTGTTAAAATAATCTACAGGTTTCCGGCCTGCTTTTTTTTCTGTTTTCAAGACAAACCAGGGTGCTCCGGTCAACAGCTGAACCTTCTTTTCCCGGACGAAATCAAGCACTTTCTCCATCAAGGGATCCTGCTGGGGATAAAAGGGCAAAGCCGTTTCCGGCCAGACCATCAACTCCAATTCTTCATGCTCCAGAAGACTGCGCGACAGACCAAGATAGGTATCAACAGTTTCCTCTTTTCTGGCTGGAGTCCATTTCTCATCCTGACTGATATTACCTTGAACAACAGCAACAGCGGCCTTCGGTCCTGTTTCCACTGCTGTAGAAATCTGCTGGTAACGCCAAAAAGAATAACTGCTGACAGCTGCCAGAAGAATACAACCGAAAACAACCGGGACACGCCGCCCCGGCAGAGTTTCCGGTACTCGAGTCGAAGACTGATCAAATAACCAGACAAGCAATGCGTTCAGAAGTACAATACAAAAGGTTACCAGATGATGCCCACCCAGATCCGCAGCCTGAATCAGCAATGGCTGCTGGTACAGACCGTAGCCCAGATCCATCCAGGGGAATCCGGAAAAAAGAAACGAACGCAGATAGTCCAGCCCCACCCAGAGAATCGGCGCTGCCAATATCATGCGTCCAGTTGATCCTTTTCCCGCACGGGACCGTTTGATAACCAGGTTAAGCAGCAGACAGAACAGGCCAAGGTAACAGCCCATATACAGGGCAAGCAGGGTCATGCCGGGCACGGAAATCCACACCGGCAACCCGCCATATCGGCCAAGGACAATGACGATCCAGTAGAGCAGACCGATATTGTACAGCAGGCCGCAGAACAGGCCCATGCAGGCACAGCGCATGGCTGGAAGACGACGCACAGCCAGAAGCAGCGGGGTAAGAGCTATGAAAAGCAGCGGCCACCAGCCGATACGTCCCGGCATACCGAGGATAAGCAGCAAGGCCGATGCAGCGGCGGCTGCAAAAGAAAACAACCGGGATGGATAGCCCGGATTCAAATAGGAAATCACAACCTCTTGCGAATCCTGACAGTGCGGACCCGTCGGGGGTCGGCTGCCAGAACCTTAAAAGTCAAAGGTTCCACAGTTACCTGGTCACCATTGACCGGCACCCGGCCAAGATAATGAATAAGCAGTCCTCCCACAGATTCAAAAGTTCCCTCAGGCAGTTCACAGTTGAAATGGGTTTCCACCTCTTCAATCTCTATTTTGGCATCCACCACAATAGTCTGCTCGTCAACCACCATAAGCTCGCGCTCTTCCTGGTCATGCTCATCATCAATTTCGCCCACTATCTCCTCAATCACATCCTCCAGCGTCACCAGACCCCGAACACCTCCGAACTCATCCGTGACAATGGCCATATGATTTTTTTTAGACTGAAAATCACGCAGCAGAACTGTAATCGGCTTGGATTCCTGGATAATCATGGGTGGATTGAGGGCACTTTTCAGGTCCAGTGATTCATCCGGTGCCATACTGCAGATTTTCAGCAGATCCTTGGCATGAAGAATTCCGATAATATTATCCTGGCTACCGCTGTACAGGGGTATTCTGGTATAACCTTCTTCGGTAATCAACTGTACCAGATCCTGTACTGCACTGTTTACATCAGCACTGACCATCTCCACAGTCGGGGTCATGATCTCGGAGGCAACAGTCTCCCGAAAATCAAAAATAGAGTTGATCAACTGTTCTTCATGGCTGGAGATCAATCCCTGTTCCTCGCCGTCCTCCAGCAGTTCCTGTATCTCATGCTCGAGCTCACGGGTGGTATCCGGGGACCCCTTGAAACCAAACAGGGACTTCAACCGGTGCCCGAACGACCGTTCCCGGTTTTCACCCGTTCTGCCTGCAGCATGTGTTGTCTGCGTCATAATAACTCATACTTGAGAGAAGTTGATAATAACAGCCAGGGAGCTGGTACAACAGTAATCAGCATATAGAGGTCATCCCCGTATCCATGAAAGTAGGGAATTGGTGGAGAAAGTCAAGATTTTTCCTCTTGAACAACGATGTTATAACCGATCAACAGAGGCTTACACGACACTTTTCACTTTACGGCTTTTCAAGTAAGAGCAGGTGGAGTAGAGTAGTCTGTTAAATTGAGATAATTATGCGCGGACTTCACTTAATAATCCTCTGCTTCGGCCTTTTTCACGGCTGCTGCGAAGGCCGCCTTTAAATAGACAAACAGTAAAAATAAGGGGTTTTTCGTGCAAGGCAAAGTACTTATCGCTAACCGCGGAGAAATTGCTATCCGCATCATGGAGGCCTGCAAAAGCCTTGACTTGGATTATGTGGTCATTTATGAAGATGCGGACCAGGGTTCGGAACATGTGCAGCGCAACCAGTTAGATGGTCCTGACCAGAATGCGTGGCGCATCAAAAGTTATACAGATCCAAATGACATCCTGGCGGTAGCTGATCACACTAACTGTACAGCCATACATCCAGGATATGGCTTTTTCTCAGAAGATTACCGTTTTGCCCGCCGGGTAACCATCCGCGACCGGCCCCTTACCTTTATCGGACCAAGCTGGGAAGTAATCAGAGATCTTGGGGACAAGATCAACACCAAACGGGTTGCCAACAAACTGGACATCCCGACCATTCCCGGTACATCTGCCCCGATTTATAATGAAATGGAAGCAGAAGAAATCGCCCAGCATATTTTTGATGTCCAGGAGGAAGAAAAAGAACCGCAACCGGCCGTGCTCGTCAAGGCGGCGGCCGGGGGTGGCGGCATGGGCATTGAAGAGGTCACCCGAATTGAACAGTTCCGCCGGGTATACCGCCAGGTGCAGAATTATGCCAAACGCCAGTTTGGTGACGCCGGCGTACTCATTGAGCAGCGGTTACGAGACTTCAACCACCTTGAAGTACAGCTGGTCTGCTCCCGTCACAATGAACGAATTCACTTCGGCTCCCGAAACTGCACCATCCAGTCCACGGGACGCCAGAAACGAATCGAAGCAGCACCGGGATTTCATACCTCCTGCTTTGATTATGACTTTGATGCGGACAAAGTTCTAGACAATATCGTTGAATACTCCCTGAAGCTTGCTGACTATGTCAGGTATGACAACGTGGGCACCTGGGAATGGATCGTCAGTCGCAGCGGCAAACCATATCTTCTTGAGGTCAACACTCGTATCCAGGTGGAAAACGATGTCTCGGCCCGGCTCAGCTACCTGCATGGAAAACACCCAAACCTGCTCCGGGAACAGATCAGGCTGGCCCTCGGCGAACCCATGGGTTTCGACCAGGCCGACGTCACCTTCAAGGGGGCGAGTATCGAACTCCGCATAGTCGCAGAAAATACCCAACGTGATTTTGCCCCCTGGATCGGTACCATCACCCGTTTTGATCTGCCCGGCTATGAGTGGTCAGCAGTGTACAGTCATGTTCCAACGAACCGACCCTACCCCATCCCCAGTGAATATGATCCGAACCTGGCCCTTGCCCTGGTATGGGGCGATGATATGGATCAGGCTAAAGATCGGGCCCGGGAATTTATCAGGGCAAGCTCCATTGAGGGGCATGACAGTTCCGGCGGTCCGATTATTACCAACCTGGAGTATCTCCAGGAAAATCTGGACCGGCTGCTGACTTTTTAGCGAAACTGGAACATCTCATTATCTTAAATAACATATAGTTATACCCATGCTGCGGGCATGGTTTCAGCATATATTATGAATGATCTTATTAAACAGCTTCAGGACATTGAACAGCGCATCGGCTACCTGATTCATATCAAGGACACCGAAAACTGGGGAAACCTGGCAAATTTCCGCAAAGAAGCCGAGCAGCTTAAACATTCCTTTTATGATCTGGAGACGGCTGATTTCCAGGCGCCGCTGGAAAAACTGGACGATGCCATTCGTTTTCTGGAAGAACGCTGTGAAGAAGGGCTCACCCCCATGGAACGGGTGCGGATTGTACGTTCGCCGTTGCGCTTTTCCTTAAAAGACATCCTGGAAAACGTATACGAAGAGTACACCGAACTCGGTGGTGAGGGTGAAGCCAATATTGATCCAGCCATGATTGTTGCCAAGGCCAATATTGTACGGCGGATCAAGAAAAAACCATACACTTCGCCGGTAATGATCATTGGCCAGGAAGTGGGCCATGGTGAAGAATTTCGTAATGGCGGCTCATGCAAACCCTGGGGAAACGAAAAGGCCATGCGCTACATGAAGGTGGCTGAGACCGAGGGAATTCCCATCCATTTCTACATCTTCACCCCGGGGTCCTATCCGGTTGAAGAGTATCCCGGTGCAGCACAGCAGATTGCCCGCAACCTGTACACCATGACCAAACTGCGGGTTCCCATGATTTCCGTTATTTCCGAGGGGGGATCCGGGGGAGCCGAAGCTGTGGGATTAAGCGACTTCCGTCTCATGTTCTCCCATGGATACTACTCGGTTATCTCCCCTGAAGGTGCGGCAGCCATTGAGGGCAGGGTCAGGGAAGGCAGAAAAGTGCCGCTGGAACTCGTAGAAAAATGTGCCCGCCAGCTCAACATCACGGCGAAAGACAACCTGCGGCTGGGAACCATAGACCGTATTATTCAGGAACCTCCGCTGGGAGCAAAAAGTGACGACTTCAGTTTTTTTGCCCGTGTCCGTTCCGAAATTATCCGGGCAACGGATGAAGTAGTCCTCAGGACCAAGAGCGTCCGTGGATTCCGCTCCTACGAGGTAAAAAAGAAAAAAGCGGAAAAACCGGAAGAAGCCCCGCAGATCGACATTCCCTGGGACCTGAACCCCAAGGAAACAAAAAGACTGCTGGCTCAGCGCTCCAAAAAGTACAGGGAAATGGCCCTTGCCGGTTTCGGCGGTCATACCATGCCTGCGGAAAACATGTTCAAATCCCTGCACTCCACCACGGAAAAACTCTGGTATGTTTTTCGCTATGATGTAGTGAAAAACATGCAGAAACAGTGGCAAAAGGTGGTGAAGGAAATTTCGGGCGAAGGTTCAGTCCTGTTCAATCGACTGACCTCCCCTTTTACCTCTGCCTACAACAGGATATTTGGCAGGGAAGACAAAAAAACCGTATCCAAACCAGTTGCTATTGCCGCACCCCCGACTCCTGAGACCAGCCAGCAGGATCCCCTGGAACTGACCGACACCTATACCAGTCCACTGGCCAACGAAGACAGGACGGTCACGTGCCCCAATACTGAAAAATACGGCTGCCAGGATCTGTGGATACCGGACCTGTACGGTGAATTCTGCGGAGTCTGCGAGACCTGCGGCCATCATTTTCCCCTTGAGTACCAGTGGTATTTAAAAAATATCTTTGACCCGGACTCAGTCAGGATCTTTAACAACGAGATATTTTCACGTAATCCTCTCAACTATGAGGGGTTTGATGAACGACTGCGACTTGCCCGTTCCAAAACAGGCATGGGCAGTGCCAACCTTACCTTTCACGCCAAAGTGCAGGATATCAACCTGGTCGTAACCATGCTCTATTCCGATTTCCGTAACGGAACAGTGGGCTCGGCTGAGGGGGAAAAGTTCGTTCAGGCCTGCGAAATCGCCAAGCGCAAAAAACGGCCCCTGCTTGCCTATGTCCACACTACTGGAGGTATCCGAATCCAGGAGGGAACACTGGGAGTTATCCAGATGCCCAAGTGCACCATGGCGGTCCGTGAATATATCGACGCAGGAGGATTGTATATTGTAATTTACGACAACAACTCCTATGCCGGACCAGTGGCATCGTTCCTTGGTTGTTCCCCTTACCAGTTCGCCATCCGTTCCTGCCGCATCGGCTTTGCCGGTCCCCGGGTTATCAGGGAAACCACGGGCATTGACATCCCGCCCGATTACCACAAGGCCAGAAATGCTCTTAAACGTGGACATATCCAGGGAATCTGGGACCGAAGGGATTTCCGGCGCAACCTGTACCTGGTCATGCAGACCATGGGCAGTCCCGGGCTCTATTATCGCTAACTTTTTTTATGGGATAAATAGCCCATGCTTCTCTTGACGCTGCACACAACCTGTGCTACATAGAAACCGCGTTCAACAAACAGGGGCCGTTAGCTCAGTCTGGTAGAGCAGTTGACTCTTAATCAATTGGTCGAAGGTTCGAATCCTTCACGGCCCACCAGTAAAATCAAGCACTTATCGTTAACTCAGTAAGTGTTTTTCTTATTGCCAGCATATTTACCCCACCATTGCCCCACTTTTTTATTTTATAATCACCTTCCTGTACTTTACCTGAACACCTACCGCCTGAACCGATCCCACGCCGTTTCATAATTAACTTCGCGAGTGTTACGTTTTTATTTTTCGTAATACTTATTTACTTGACAACCATTCCTAATAAACTTATTATCATTATAAAAGTAACTCAAATAATTACAATAACAAACTAAAATACTACAGAATGAAATCAAGATGATTGATAAAGATGAGATAATAAAAGATACATTTGCAAATATTACTGTTTCACTTCCTATTTCTCAAATAGCCAAATTGCATGGTTGCTCAAAAGCGTATGTAAGCCAAGTAGTTCGAGGATATGGCTTAAAGGTTGATAAGAAAACTAATACATTAACTGCACCACTCAGTACAATTAAAAAAATATTTCCTGTGAGGTGATCAAATGGAAACATTTACATCTAATGAACAAACACTTACTAAATCAATAAACGAACGTAATGCAAATCATAATAAATCTTCACGTGGTGCATTGTACAACAACCAGCAATATGAGAAATCAGTTATTGCCGAACATGATAATCGTCTGAGAACTGTTCTTATAGATGCCTGTGAGGATGCAGGTGTTCCTGATGGTATTCGTAATGAGATAGTTGAAAATGGTATACTTCGCTTTGTTATTGACAAAGAAAATAATGTTAAATCTATTTCTCCATGGAAAGACGTCAATCAGTATGTACAGCACCACAAGGATGCAGCTCCTTCAACTGTTAAAAGTGCTTTGGAAATTGCAGATGAACGCGAAATGAAGAAACAAGAATTATTTGATCAGTTGGCATATTACAGTAAAATCGGTGATATGAAGGGATACAGAACAGCACGTGCAGCTTATGCCGAACTTTAATCAGCTTGGCATGATGGGCAGGCAGTAGCCAGCTTCAAAGGGTGTTCCCGCTCCTGCCTTGATTGCCTTTTATGATGAGGTAATACAAATGAAATCTAAACAGAAACAAATTAATAATCCCAAGGGCTGCATGACTCCATTCTGCCGTAACACTAAAGTTCAACGAAACCGTGTCGTTACTACTGCCAAAAGTGGTCGGCCCGTTGGCCCTTCTGCACAAACCATTATGCAGCATCGTCGCAAGTTCTCATGAGCAATACCAATAACAAAGCTCCACTTTGTGCCTGTGGTTGCGGTCAATCTGTCATAAAGAATCGTTCAGGAAAATTTAACCGCTATATTCATGGCCACAATTCAAAGTCATCTGACAATACAGGCAAGTGGCGTCCTGGACAATCTGGTAATCCTGCTGGATGCAAAACAGGCAGTCGCAACCGTGTTACACGTGCTGCCGAACACGTCTTGACCTCTGAAAGTGGTGCCATTGCTCGCCGTTGCGTTGATATGGCTCTTGATGGTGACCGTCAAATGATAAAGCTGGTTCTTGAACGTTGCGTGCCTGTGAAAAAGTCCGTGCCTATACACCTGCCTGATATGCCAAAAATATCATCGGTATCTGATGCAAGCAGTTTAACAGGTTATGTTTTGCAGGCTGTCGCTGATGGTAGGCTTTCGCCTGTTGATGGTGAAATTATTAGTCGTAGTGCTGAGCGGCACCTTCGGGCTTTGCAGGTAACTGATTTAGAAATCCGTTTAGTAGAACTTGAACAACAATTTATAGGGAAAGGTGATTCGGTCTAACCTTGCAGCGTGCAGGGGTTAAGCTGTGGTGATGTTACTGGCATGGAGAAGGGCTTGAACCCTTTTTCTTATATACAGGCGGGGTGGGGGCTGTTCGAGTGACTGTGGCGGTCAGCAAAATTCCGATGATTCAAATTATTGATCTGATATGCGTACAAGTATCCGCTGGTTATGGCAGCACAAACAGTACCTACCTGCAAGAATACTACTGAGACTTATCATGGGACTCGGCATTTCAGCAATCTCTTCAAAATTACACACCATGAGCAATATAACTGTTTCCAAAATCAAAGGTAAACAGCAGTCGGTTGTTTTTATGAAAGATGATGGTTCTATTGACTGGCCTGAAAATCCAAACAGCTCAGGGGTACTTGTTGTTCCGTGTCCCTTCAAAAACCTTCATGAATGGCAGGCCAAACACGACAAATAGCTCTTACGATGATAAAAAGCCTCTTTAACTGTTAGTGCTTTTGCCACCGACATTAGGTATCTATGAGCCTAAAAAATATTTGGGTAACTATTTTATTTATATATAGAAAAATATCATTTTATTTTTGCTGTTTCAATTTGCCATTCCCAAATTTTTTTATAATCTCGAGCATCCATAACAGTTCTTTCTGTAAGTAATATCGTATTATACCCTTTGATTAATTTTTTGTAAAAACATACATCTGTTAATTCAAATCCTTGACGATCAACAGCTTGAAAGCAAACAGTCACATAGATTGTTCTGTTCGTTTTATTTCTAACATTTGCTTTAAATGAATACCATAATAAACCAGACTTTACAGATTCATGTCTTACAGATTCAATATTGTATATGTCTATTCTTTTGTATCTGTAGGTAGTACCACGCCTATAACGTGATCCACATAATGCAGGCATGGCCAATGCGATCATTAAAAAAATGATGCTTGTTATTAGAATATATTTTTTGCTTCTACTCATTTTTTCCTCCTATTATTCTCAATAAAATGTTTGATTACCTCATACTAATTAATTATTGATGTATTCCTTTGTTGGCAGCTCTCACTTTATTTTCTAAATGCATCCACTTTCTGCAGATCTCGGTACGACATAATTCATGAGAAACACAACAGTAACCATTCCTTACTAACAACTCACTTAAATTTGCATTATCTACATATACATTAGCAACAAGCCTACCATGTTGATCTTTCTTAATGGGGATAAATTCCACTATCCTTCCAGTAAGTATTCTCTTTGTTGCTTGTGTTACCATATCGTAATAAGGATGCCCTTCTTGAGGGCACTCAATACCATAGAGTTTCGTTTTTATGTCTATATTGTCTATAGTTAGCTTAATTAAACCGCCGCTTATAACTGAAAAATTATGAGCTGTATATCTAATTCCAGGCGAAATCTCTGTTTTTTTCTTTTGTGGATTAAATGAATAATGCTGTTTCTTCTTATATTGTTTATTATTTTCTTTTTCCATTTCATTATATATTTTACGCAAACGTTTATTAATTATTTTCATATTACGATTATACTTTTCGAGATAACTACTTCCTCTATTTAACAAACTTCTCTCTGAATTACTTAAAGGGGGATTGAGCTTATCAAGAAGACGTTCTTTTTGTATTTTTTCAACATAAAAAAAAAGCATTTCGCACCTCTCATCCGAATCAACATTTACGCGGACAGACATGCATTTTCTACTATCTTCATAAGCGAGTTTTGCATAAACAAAAAATCTTCTCAATACTCTTTCGTTTGCACCTACGGTAGCAAATGCGTTGCTGTAAGCTGAAAAAATTAAGGCTATCGAAAACAACACATAACAACGCATTTTTGACCTCTAATACATAAAAAATATCGTTCACACATACTAATTCATATCCTTACAAGCTAGTTAATACTATTTTTTCAACATCAAGTTCAGTCAAACATATCTAGCTCTAGAAATTGCTTCACACGCTCTATTGATTCAGTTAAGAACTCTTCCACTTGGGTATAAACATCTATTTTTTTCTTCTCACTCTTGGGCAATTCCTTTACAGTCTGCAACCTTTTTTTTAGATCATTCTTGATACCTTGCAACTCTTTGCGGTACGTTTTTTGTGGCTCGCTTTTTCCTAATGCCGTATTTATCCGCTTTTGAAATTCCCTAACTGGTGGTATCTTTTTTTCGGTTCCCTTGATGAGTTTTTTCTTCTTACTCATATCTTTAACCGTAGTAAGCCTGACCATGTGACTAACAGGCAAGTTTCCATACGTGTGGAAAAGTTCTTTGCCTTCTTGTTTTATAAGGAAATTGTCCCTAAGCAACCACAATGCATTGTACATCCATGACTCTGATGGCCCACCAGAGTCTTCTCCCCTTAATTTTATACCAAGTTGCCTAAATGACATGTTCTTACCAGCAGCAGGTTTCCCAGTCTTTATTAAATCAGGGTCATTGTCAAAGAATGTCTCAGCGATATAGTTTGCAACAGCAAGGTAAGCTTCTTGGTGGTGTTTAATGTAAATAGATTTTATATCAACAAATGCTTTTTCAGCGAGTTTTATATCTTCTTCTGTTGGTTCGAGTTTTTTGACCTTGACTAAAGCAGATCTTTCTATAATTTTTGCAACTTCTTTATTTTCAAATGTAAACAATTTTTCAACTGGTATAGCTTTTCCTTGCCTGTTCTTACTCTTAATTTTCTGAAGTTTTGCTAATTCAGAATCAGTAAAATTTCGTTGATTAGCTTTGTCATCCTTTTCACGCATAACACGGAGCTGAATTTCCTTATCACGTGCAAAAGCAGCCAGTATCTCTGTTACATACTTTTTTTTATGATAAGATGGATATTTGTTTCCATCCTTTTTATATCTATATTTCCATTTTCCAGTTTCTTTGTCCTGCACAACTCCATAAAATGTATTCGTCATGGCATGTCCTTTTTTGTGAAATTATTATTCAAGTATCATGATATAACTTCAAAAAATCAAAGTCCAGCACTGATTGAACATTCCCTTGAAAGGGTTGCTGCAGATGAAAAATGTTTGTGTGTAGGCGGGGCCGTATATGGGGAGGGGCAAGTGGCGGAAAACGCATGTAATGGCATCGTAGCTGGCGTTTTGGGCAACGGCCTGCACCTGAGTGCCTTTAACCTGCAAAATTGATTACAGAGCAAATACGGGCTCATTGTGTGATAAATGGGATATGATCTGTTTTTGTAATTTTTTGATATGCTGACACCATAACATCGTGAACAACACTTCCGGCACTGGCAGGCACCACACAGGAGTCATGTATTGGTATCGCCGGTATATTTTCTTTTCTCAACTTGGTTAAAATAGTATCCATGATCTGACTATCAATATATTGTAGCTTTGTACCCACCCCTTTCCCTAAAAACTGTTTTAATTCCGGGTTATGGTCAAAGAATATCTCAAAGGCTGGTTTGATATCGGCATTACGCAACATCACATCGTATTTTTCATGGTATTTCTGCCTGACAGCATTGATCGCTTCCTTTTCACTGCCTGCATTGAAGCCTACCAAGGCAATAATTTTAATCAATGTCCTTGCTTTTGTATCCTCTCCTTTGTCGTAAACGTAAATATCATTTGGTGGCTGTATTCCTATCTGTGAATACAAAAGCGAAGGGTGTAGTGCTGCAAAGTCAAGTTCGACTACAGGTTCACCGTTGATAGTTATTCTCTTTCTCAATTCCTCAGATAACTTCTGAACAACAATCCTATAGAACCTACCGCCTAATTGCATGTTCTTTGTAAAAATTCTCTGACAGAAATATCCAATAAAACGAAAAGCAATATTTGGGTAATATTTCTCATTGTAATCATTAGATAAATGTAGGTTTATGACTGGGTTATTAGTGGGTGTGTGTGTATAGTTGTATTGTGATGTTTGTGATTTATTAGAATTATTAGAATAATTGTATTTTATTAATGTAACTTCTTCTCCATACTGACTGTATACTAAATCTTTTAAGTATTTAAATTCTTTCTGTTTACTTAGATCAAGATTAATAATTATCTCCTGTTTCCCCATAAACTCATTATACTTCTCAACTCGTTTACATATTGCATCTACATCATTATTTGATTTCTTTGGTATCTTGTATACATAATCTGTAATCTTGATAATGACGGGTTCTCTTTTCGGCCTTGGTAGTGGTGCAGCCAGTATCATATCGTAATCGGTAAAGTCCGCAGGTAAGGTAGTTCGATTCTCAAGTACATAGCTACTTATCAACTGTCGAAACTTATCAGTAATCTTCAACCTTGTAATAAAGGAAACGTCACTCTGTTGACCTTTATATTTCTTGTAGTAGCCAACTGAGACAGCAGCACGAACAACTTGTTTCAAATCACCATAATTCCAGTATCTGCTATGGTAACAAGCCTCTCTCTTGTATTGAGTGTTATCTAATGACAGGCTGATTGCTTCTTGATGATCACGAATTGCATGACAGGTATTCAAGAAAAGAAATCGCCAACAATTTTGCAGCCTTTCCTTTTTCTTTACCTGTGCCCTGGTCAAGCTTTTATTGCTTGGCTGGTATTTAGCAAATAGGCTGTAGAAGCCCTTTAAGAGGAGCTGCTGGAGGTGTGTATCAATATTAAAGTTGTTGTCAAAGGTATAGGTACCATTTAGCAAATCATAGCTAATTTTGCGGCACCTATGACATTGCCAGAACTCAGGTGTTTCAAGGAACTGCTCATCAATTTTCAGTTCATGCAGCCTTCGCAGATGTTCCTGTTGCTGCTTAACACCCTCCTTGAGCAGTTTCCTTTGGATATCCTTCATCATTGCCCCGTTTATCAGTCTAACTCTTCGAACATTTCGTTTTCAAAATCATCAAAATCCTCCACCCCGTTGTCAGAGGCTTCTACGGTTTTGTGTTGTACTGGTTTTGTGTGTTGTTTTTCTTCAATGATTTGACGACTGCTTTTATCACCGCCCAAGAAAAAATAAAATAAATCTAATAATTTCATTGCATTTCCGCCTTTGATTCCAGCCATGCTATCAGTTCCGGTACGGGATAGCAGGTTTTACGGTTGACAATAAACCTTCCTTCCGGCCCTGTACCTTTACTGTCAAAAACTGCCATACTTCCCTGAGTGACCATCCCACCACTAAATTTTTTCACCTGATTCCTGGCAACAAAGGGGGCACCCCATGCTTCCCCAAGTTCACTGAGATCGATTTTCTTATCCATTTCAATACCTTTTGGTTGAGTTAATATTAAATTGTCACTAATTAATTTTAACTCATGCCAAACAATAGTCAAGCACAAAAATAACATAACTATTTGATATATCGATCTTTATAGTATATATACTATTAATATTTTATGTGCTTTTTTAACAATTTGATTTTGTATGCTTTATTTTTTAACAAAAAAAATACCCCTGCCGATCAAGGCAAGGGTATAAAAAATTCCACGATCTATAGGGACTGGTATAAAGGGGCAAGGTTAGTTGCCGTTGAAACTGATAACTTTTTCTTCTGCTGGATCTGTTCTACCCATATTTGACAGTACATTCGCAGCTTGATCAAGACTCTCATCTGCCAGATGTGCATAACGTTCTGTAACCTTGATACTGCTATGTCCAAGCAATTTTTGAACCGTATACAACGGCACTCCATTGATTACCAACCAAGACGCACAGGTATGCCTAAGGGTGTGAAATGTTACTTTATACCTGCGGTCAGTTACATTCTCATTTAATCCTAATGCCTCCACACAGTTCATAAAGGTTTTACTCACTTGTGCGATCCTCTCCCCTTTTGTGCTTGTAAATACTAATTGATTTCCCGTTCCTTCAAAACTCCTAAACATTTCAAATACCTGTTTAGTCATAGGCACAAAACGGGTTTCCCCTTTATTCTTTGTATCACGCACACATATTTTTCTGGCTTGCATATTTAAGTCGCTGTAATGAAGACCGAACACTTCCTTTGCCCTCAAACCACAATACAAACTAACAAGTGCCATATCATGTAGTTGCCCTGACCTGATCTTTAAAGCTGCCAACAATTTTTTACTCTCTTCAAATTCCAAATATCTGATTTTTTGATTATTAAGTTTAAGCCCTTTTCTCATTTCCTTAGTCAACGGGTATTCCCCACTGAAAACTTTATGCACATTGGCTGCCTTAAAAACCTTGCTAATCACAGCCCAACTGTACTGTACAGTTCGTTTTGACCTGCCAGCATTGAGCACCCGTTTCTTAATCTTTGTCATATCAAGCTGGCTGATACTGGCAAAGGTTTTCTTGCCAAGCACTGGTTCTATCCAATGTTTAAACAATGACAATTCTGGTCTCAATTTTTTCGGGTTACTGTTGGGCATATAGGTTTCGATAAAAAACTGGCCAAAAGTGATATTACGCTTTGCCTCGGCCTCGGCAGCTACAACTTTTTCAGCCCTTAAACGGTCGGCTTGCTCCCTCCTTTCTTTCAGGGTAACAACTTCGGCACCTATCTTGATAGCGTGCATTATTGCTTCACGTTCAATAAAGGCTCTCTTGGCAGTGAAGCCTTCACTTTCCCAGCCCCAACCTTCTTCTTTCAGCTTACCTCCAAGACGGTACCTGATGTAATAGTACCTATCAGCTCTTACCCCATGCTTCCTGGTTTTATGTTCACGGTACCTGATACCCTTGTATTTGGTTGCCTGAGCCTTAGCCATAATTTACCCCACTATTACCCCACTTTTTGTGCTCAATTCAGCTCATTGCCATTAACCTTTACTAATACTTAATAATACCGATAATCTTAGAATATGTCAAGGCTATAAAGCAATTTATGGGGTAAAATCAATCAGTGGAGATATAATACAGGTTGACTCTTAATCAATTGGTCGAAGGTTCGAATCCTTCACGGCCCACCAGGGAT
>CAZKBZ010000016.1:0-38766 GCA_964551175.1 uncultured Desulfobulbus sp. | reverse complement strand
ACGATACAGGCCACCATGAAAAAATGTCATGGTGGCCTGTCCGTAACAATTGCGGGCCACCTTGCAAAATTGCTCTTTTGCCCGATTTCCGTGTCACAGCGAAAAATAAAATGCTCACATATGCCCAATATGCTGCGCTTTTATTTTTCACTGTTCCTTGAACTCGAACAAAATATCTAATTTTTCAAGGTGCCCTGCGGTTTATCCCCGGAGCAGTTTTGGTTTGAACAGATGAGTCTCCATGTGCTTGATCTCGTTAATACCGGAGATGACAATTTCAGGATCCGGGACCAGCTTGTTCGCTTTCAGCTTCCCTTCATATTCCACGCTGGAGAGGATATGCTTCATGCAGTTGATCCGGGCCCTTTTTTTGTTGTCCGAGCGGATAATGGTCCAGGGCGTAAGAGTGCGGTTGGTTTCATTGAGCATCTGGAATTTTTTAACGCTGTACTTGTCCCAGAGCTGCTGGGCCAGGTTGTCCACCGGTGAGAGCTTGTACTGTTTGAGAGGGTCAAGTTTACGGGATTCAAAGCGGCGGGCCTGTTCCTGCTTGGACACTGAAAAGTAGAATTTAAAGAGCTTGATGCCGTCCTTGACCAGCATCTGCTCGAACAGCGGCACATCTTTTAAAAACCGTTTATGCTGTTCATCAGTGCAGAAACCCATGACCGGTTCCACCATGGCCCGGTTGTACCAGGAACGGTCAAACAGGACCAGTTCAGCGGCCGCCGGCAGATGGGGAGTATAGCGCTGGAAATACCACTGGGTTACTTCCGTGTCACTGGGTTTGGACAGGGCCACGACCCGTGTGTTCCGGGGGTTGAGAAAGGCGGTGATCCGTTTGATGGTGCCGCCCTTGCCGGCCGCATCACGTCCTTCGAAAATAGCCAGGATACGCATGCCGGTGGCCTTCATGTGCTTTTGCAGCTTCATGAGTTCGATCTGCATGTTTTTCAGTTCGATCTCATACTTGAGGGTTGATGACTTCACCCAGACGGCACAGCGGTCTTTTTTTTCTTTTTTATTCATATTTTTCATTGCCGTTCCCTCAAGAAGCTTGACCTTGATCGGACAGGAATCATACTCTTTGTTTTTTTTCCCTTTTTTATTCTTTTTGTCAGCCATGGCAAGTCTCCTTGTTCTGTTCTATTGTAATGTATTTTCACGAAGTTACAGCATGGTATCACGATAAAAATTTACCAAACTTCTTGCGCTGTTTTTCCATGTTTTTCAATTCCCGGTTACCTGGAATAATAATCTCCGGGTCAGGGGTAAAGTTAAGAGACCGGCAGCGCCCGATGTACTTTGTCGAGCTGAGGATCAACTTCATGGTATTCAGTCTGGCCTGGTGTTTATCATCTGATTTGACAATAAACCACTTGGAATAGGAAGAATGGGTTTTTTTCAACAGCCGGTATTTCATCTCAGTAAATTCGTCCCATAACTCCTGGGCCTGCAGATCGACTTCACTGAGTTTCCATTGACGAAGCGGGTCATTTTTCCTTCGTTCAAAACGATTTGACTGCTCCTCTTTGGAGACGGAAAAATAGAGTTTCAATAAAGTGGTCTTGCCGTCGTCTATGAAATTATGTTCATAGCTGAGGACCTTTTTCATGAAACGTTTGTACTGTGTTTTGGTACAGAATCCCATAACCGGTTCCACCATGGCCCGATTATACCAGGATCGGTCAAAGAGAACGATTTCACCGGAACGGGGAAACTGTTCAATATAGCGTTTCATGTGCAGTTCGGTACGCTGGTCCTGGTTTGGTTTACCAAGGGCAACCACCCGGTAGTGTTTTTCGTTCATGTAGCGGGTGACTCGCCTGATCGTTCCCCCCTTGCCGGAGGCATCCCTGCCGTCAAAAAGAATGATCATTTTCCTGCCGGTACGCTCAAGATGGCGTTGCAGTTTGATAAGCTCGGCCTGGTAGGGTTTAAGTTCTTCAGAGTTGTAGTATTTTTCCAGGGCCAAACGCAGGATTTTGTCCTTATCTTTTTTCTTGAGAATCTTACGAATTTTCTTCCAGTCGTCACCCGGGTGATCAAGTTGATCGATATTCTTGCCGATCCGGTTCAAGGCTTCTTCAATAACCGACGACAGTCGCGGTGTTGAAAGGAATATTTTTTCAGGGGAGGTCTTCTTTTTCTTACCGGAAAGTTGTTTTTCTGCCATACATGCTCCTGACTTGCTGGGGTACGCGCGAATAATGATCAAATATTTCTGTATACCACATCTCTTTAAAAATGGAAATTACTACTGTTTGCCGGAATAGTTTTTTCAGGCGGTTACAAAATGAAGCATATTGAATAACCCATCGGCTGCAGATCAGTTTAATTTTCTGGCCATACGATACATGTCGGCGTAGATGTCCGGTAATTCCGCTTCCTTGAGCCCCTGGACAACACGTTCTATATCGTAATCACATCTGAAGCTGTTAACCCGCACTGTTGTCTTATCCAGCTCGATAATTGCGTAAGATGCCCTGGGGATACCATCGAACATTCGTCCAACTGAGCCGGGATTGATGAAATGGGTAGAGTCTATGATTTTGTGATAGGGGGTGTGTGAATGGCCGGTGATAATAATATCTCCACTGCATTCCCGGGCAAGTTGCCTGAAACGTTCATCCGGTGTGTCGGCAAACAGGAATTCAGTGTGTTTTGCCGGACTGCCGTGAAACAGCCTGATAACCCTGCTTTCTGTTTTCAGTTTTTTTTTCTTGGGAAACCCTTTCAGGAGTGCCCGGTTTTCTCGAGACAGGGTTTGAGCCGTATGAAGGTACATGATCCTTTTTTCAGGTTTACCCGGTTTTTTAAAAAACTTTCCTTTCAACAGTTTGATGACCTTGACATCAGTATTACCGAGAATGGATACGACCTCGTGTTCCTTCAGCCAGTTCAGTACCTGGTTAGCAAAGGGTGCATATACTGTTGAGTCACCACAGTTAAATATATAATTGCAACGCGCAATATCCGCCTGGGCTGCAACTGCCTGCAGTGCCGGGTAATTGCCGTGAATGTCGCTGATGACAAGTATTCTGATCATGACTCTTACAAAAGCGGTCCGACCAGCAGGGCGGTATTTTCCTTGAGTCGCTGGACAAAGGACCGGTTCTGCAGCATGTCATGGTCAACCGGACAGGAACCAGCGATATACTTCTGCTGCAGTTCACGCAACCGGTCTGTAAATTCTTGGTCGTAAATAAACAGGGTCAGCTCGAAATTGAGCCAGAAAGAGCGCATATCAAGGTTTACCGAGCCGAACAGACAGAAATCATTGTCAACCGTAATGGTTTTGGAGTGGAGCAACCCTTCGCTGAAAAGGAGTATCTTTACGCCGGCCCGGACAAGTTCTTCGAACATGGCCAGGCTGGCATAATGAACAAGCTTTGAGTCATTTTTTTCCGGCACAATAATGATCACCGAGACCCCGCGCCTGGCAGCAGACTTGAGTGCTGAAAGAATGGCATTGTCCGGGACAAAGTATGGTGTGGTCAGGATAAGTTCCTTGCGGGCGGCATAAATGGTTGTCAGCAGCAGATCATGAATTGCATTTTCTCTGAATCCCGGACCTGATGGAACCAGATGTACCACTGCCTCGCCAACTGAATCAGGAGAAAACAGCATTTCCTTTTCCACAAGTGAATCAATGGATATCCCGGTTTCAAGGGTCCAGTCGTAGAGAAAGGCTGCAATCATCACCTCGATCAACGGTCCTCTGATGCGTGCCATGGAGTCCTTCCACTGGCCGACACCGCTGTCCTGTTTGAAAAATCTGGGATCAACAAGATTGTGACTTCCGGTGTACGCGATTTCCGAATCTATGATGATCATTTTCCGGTGATTTCTCAAGTCAACCCGCACAAACAGGGTGCGGAAGATGCCGGCAGGCATGACTTCAACGACTTCGACCCCGGCTTTTCGCATTGTGTCAGGAACCCGGCTTTTCAGAAATTCCTTGCTGCCGATGGAATCAAGCATCACCCGGCAGGAAACTCCTCTGGTGGCGGCATTGATCAGGGCGTCAACAACTTTGTCTGCATATCCTCCCCGGTGCATGATATAAAACTGCAGGTAACAGAATGTTGTGGCTGCATTGATATCTTCCAGAAGAGTTTCAAAAAAAACATCTGAGCTGTCAATCAGCTGCAGATCATTGCCCTGCATGGCGGGAATGGCAAATTCCGATTCTATCTGACGGTGTATGGGTTCACATTCAGGATTGATTTCCTGCCAGTTGACCTTGGATTTCTTTTTGAGTGCAGCAGCCCATCTGTCCAGGAAATCAAGATTGACCGCAGCCCGTTTCGCCCTGTTTTCCCCAAGGCGGTTTTCTCCAAACATCAGATAGATGACAGCACCGGCAAAGGGAAGGAGCAGGATAACCACCAGCCAGGCAAGGGAGACGCTTGCTGCGCGTTTGCGCATTATTACCCGCAGGGAAAGACCTATCCGAATGGCCAGGTCGGCAATGAAAATGAATGAGGTATATGCCCAGTAAAAATGTTCAATATGTCCCATCGGGTTTGTTTCCGGTAACAAAAGTGAAGGATGTGGACAGGATAAGCTGTCATTACATTCCGGGAGTGTTGCACACTCATGTG
This sequence comes from uncultured Desulfobulbus sp., assembly GCA_964551175.1. Lineage (GTDB taxonomy): Bacteria > Desulfobacterota > Desulfobulbia > Desulfobulbales > Desulfobulbaceae > Desulfobulbus_C. Next base: position 34,159 of record CAZKBZ010000016.1, on the reverse strand, counting down.
GGGTGGTCAAGAAAAATAGTATGAAAAAAGTTGATGGTGATATCGGTTATACACAAGTTTCATTCAATGATGTATACTGTATAATGATTACACTCAGGGTTTATTCAGGATTTCCATAATATAGAGAATTTGATGAAGGTTAAAGGTTTCTCCGCAGCAGCTGTTGAGGCGGGTATTCGTTATCAGGAACGTTTGGACGTAGGCTTGATTTATTCTGAGATTCCTGCCGTGACCGCCGGCGTTTTCACCACAAATCTGGTTAAAGCCGCACCGGTCATTCTGGACATGGAACGACTGCGTCAGGGCAGGGCACAGGCCATACTGGTCAACAGCGGTAATGCTAATGCCTGCACAGGTGATCAGGGCATGGAAATCGCCCGGGCAACCGGGGCAATGGCAGCTCATGCCCTGGATGTTGACGAAGAACTGGTCCTGGTGGCATCCACCGGCGTGATAGGGGAACAGCTTGATGTGGAACCTTTTGCCCGGGCTGTTCCCCGGCTGGCAGCAAAAATGTCAGCTGAGGGTTTTGATGATCTAGCCCGGGCAATCATGACTACGGACACTGTTGCCAAAACTTCGTCTGCCTCCATTTATATTGATGGTATAGAAGTTAATCTGCTTGGTGTGGCCAAAGGATCCGGCATGATCATGCCGGACATGGCAACCATGCTCTGTTTTGTGGTGACGGATGCTCAAATTGTATTTCCGGTTCTGAAGGATGCCGTTAAAACAGGAGTAGAGCAGTCGTTCAATCAGATCACTGTGGACGGTGATACCTCTACCAATGACATGGTGCTGGTGATGGCAAACGGAGCAGCCGGAAATCAGTGGATAGATGAAGATAATCCAGGGGCCCAGGCAGATTTTGCAGGTGCACTCCAGACAGTTTTCAAGGACCTCGCCTTGCAGATTGTAGAGGATGGTGAAGGGGCTACAAAACTGGTGACGATCCGTGTTGTCGGCGCCCGCAACCGTGAAGGGGCCATGAGTGCTGCCCAGACCATAGCCAACTCCGCACTGGTAAAAACTGCTTTTTACGGTGAAGATGCAAACTGGGGTCGTATTATTGCCGCTCTTGGACGGTCGGGATGCTATTTCCGGCCCGACAGGGTTTCCATTGCCTTTGACGATGTGGTCATGGTGGAAAACGGTATCGGTCTCGGCAGGGAAGCGGAAGCCAGGGCATCGGAAGTCCTGAAAAAAAAGCAGTTTACCGTTACGGTTGATCTGCGTGACGGCATGGAAACAGCGGAAGTTCTTACCTGCGATTTAACCGCTGATTATGTTAAAATCAATGCGGATTACAGGAGCTGATTCCTTAGAAGTTGCAGGGGAATAATGAACTATCTGCAACTCGACGTTTAACTGTTTTTCCTGCATGCAATAGAATGAAAAATATTTTTTTGCAGGAACCCTGCTCTTTACTGCTGAAAATGAGACCGCCGATCTACTGAATATAACTGTATGAAAGAGCTTCTTCTCTGCCGACATGCCAAATCAAGCTGGAAGAACCTGGAACTGGCTGATATCGACCGTCCACTGAACAGGAGAGGGAAAAAAAATGCACTGCTCATGGGTGAGCGACTAGCTGCCCGGGCAATGATTCCTGACTGTATCCTGACCAGTCCGGCAAAGAGGGCCAGGAAAACAGCTGCCCGCCTGTGCAGGGGGATGAAGATTTCCAGAGAGCTGATTTGCGTACATGATTCACTGTATGATACGGACAGCACCGGCTTGCTCTCCATCATCCGCAGTGCTGATGATCGTTTCTCCCGCCTCATGCTGATTGGTCACAATCCTGAATTCACCCAGCTGGCCGATGAACTGGCCGGGATCGAGATTTACAATGTACCCACCTGCGGTATTGTGGCCGTATGCTTTGGAGTTGATCGCTGGCAGGATGTACGACAGCCACTGGCAGAGCTACTTTTTTTTGATTATCCAAAAAAACAGCACCGTGACCATTCATGAAAAAAGAGGAAAAATCATACGGTGTGCTGCTTGATAAGATCGCGCCGCCTGAAGGTCTCCTGCTGCTTACCCTGGCAATGCTTATCGGTGCAGCAACCGGCCTTGCTGCTGTTTTTTTTATTCATCTCATTGTCCTGATTCAGAACCGGTCGTACAGTACGGTTCAGTTCCTTTTTCCCCATCTCGGTCTCTGGAGTTTTGTGATCGTGCCTGTTGGAGGAGCCCTGCTGGTTGGACCGCTTATTGCCTGGTTTGCACGGGAAGCAAAGGGACATGGTGTGCCCGAGGTCATGCAGGCAATGGTTCTCAGGGGTGGTCGCATCCGACCCAGGGTTGCCGTTGCCAAGATCGTTGCCTCGGCCCTGTGCATCGGTACAGGTGGTTCGGCAGGCCGTGAAGGGCCGATCGTTCAGGTGGGTTCCTCACTCGGGTCCGCAATGGGCCAGGTTTTGCACCTTTCCGATGAACGGATAAAGAATCTTGTCTCCTGCGGTGCTGCCGCCGGGATTGCAGCCACCTTTAATGCCCCCATTGCCGGTGTCGCTTTTGCCATAGAAGTACTGATGAGCGGTCTGCAGGTACGGATGTTCGGTAATGTGGTTATTGCCGCAGTTTCCGCCTCCATTGTCAGCCAGGCGTTTTTAGGCGCCAGACCCGCCTTTACCGTGCCGGCCTATACCATGCATTCACCGCTTACCCTGTTGTTTTACCTGCTGCTCGGGCTGTCGGCGGCTGTAGTGGGTGTTATGTTTATTCGGATGCTGGCCTGGTTTGAGGATATTTTTGACAGCTGGAAATTTCCCCTGGCCCTGAAACCTGCCGTGGGAGCACTTCTGCTGGGTTTGCTCGGCTTTTTTTATCTGCAGCTGCCGGGAATCGGTTTTTCCGATCTGACAGAATTTCAGCTTGGCATGCCTCTGATTGAAAACATCCCACATATGTATGGCTCAGGCTTTACCTTTATCGAGCATGCCCTGCACGGCTCCTACACCTTCTGGCTCCTTGCCCTGCTGATTATTCTCAAACCCCTGGCCACTTCTTTTACCCTGGGATCGGGCAATTCCGGTGGTGTCTTCGCCCCCTCTCTTTTTACCGGTGCCATGCTGGGTGGAGCCATGGGATCCCTGTTTACTGCCTGGAAGCCCGAAATAGCCGGTCCATCCGGTGCCTATGCCCTGGTAGGCATGGCAGCGGTTTTTGCTGCCTGCGCCCGTGCCCCCCTGACGGCAATGCTCATTGTTTTTGAAATGAGTAATGACTATTCTCTGATTCTGCCGTTGATGGTTGCCGCGGTGACTGCTTCCTATCTTGCCCAGGCCCTGTATCCGGAGTCCATCTATACAGTGAAGCTGACCCGCCGCGGTATCCGCTTCTCCGAAGGACGGGATATGGATGTCATGCAGAGTGTACATGTCAGTGAAGTAATGAACGAACACCCGATAACCGTGAATAAAGATCAGACACTGGCGGAGTTGTATCAGCAGTTTCAGGAAACAAATTTTCTCGGTTTTCCCGTTGTTGACGAGCAGGGAAAATTGTGGGGGATCGTTACCCTTCAGGACATGGAGAATGCACTTTCCCAGTCTGCCGTCAACCTGCGCGGTCTTCATGTTGCTGATGTTGCGGTCATGGATCCGATAACCGTCTATGCCGATGAACCGATCTGGGCTGCAATCCAGAAGATGTCACCTCGTGATCTGGCCCGCTTGCCTGTGGTCAGCAGGGATGACAGAAAAAAGCTGCTGGGGTTGATCAGCCGCAGCGATATTCTGCGTGCCTATGACGTGGCGATTGTCCGCAAGCAGCGCGGTCAGTTGCTGGAACAGCAGACCAGTCTCCGTCGTGAGGAATACAATGGTTTTATCGAGTTTCGCCTGCGGCCCGGATACTATGCTGTCGGCAGAGAACTGCGTGAGATGAAGTTTCCAACTTCAGTTAATGTGGTTTCCGTGGAACGGGAAGGCGCGATCCTGATACCAAGAGCCAATACCAGGTTTGAGGTAGGGGATATTGTCACTTTGTTTGGCAGTAAAAATGATCTTGAAGGGACGAAACAGAATTTCATTCTGCCTGAAAACGGTTCTGATAAGAAGAGCTGACAGGGGCAGGCATTGTCCAGGGCAGCCTGAAGACTTGTACGATTGTGTGCCGGAGTTCCATCGCCGACAGGTGACACCATCCTGTCATGAGAATGGATGAATGACAGGCAGCATCTATCGGTTTTGCCGATTTACCTTTAATCTGTCATTTTTTTTCGATAAACGACCGGAAAAGTAAGATTTAGGAAATTTTATTTTTAAAACCAAAGTTTGCGTGATATTATTAAAATAATCGAAAAAATACTGTACCCTTTTATGAGGGTTTCTTCCTTCCTGTAAATTATATAAAGAATTATGGCACAGACTGATAATACACCGGCTGACGGGCACATTGGAGGTGTGTCCCTGGCATCTTTTCTGCAAATGCTTGAGCAGGAACGAAAAAGCTGTACCTTAAAGGTAGTGTCCGGGGACGTGCACGGCAGTTTTTTTTTCGAGGAAGGCGATCTCATTGATGCTGAGTGTGAGGATGTTGTCGGACAGGAAGCTGTTTACGTCCTTCTGTCCATGGAAAACCCTACGTTCAAGGTTACCGATGCTGAAGACCGACTGCATCGCATTACCCAGCCCCTGGCGCATCTGTTGTTAAATGCAGCTGCCAGGATAGATGAAAAAAAACATGAAGATGGAGCTAAGGAAATGGCAACTGGTCCGGCAGGGGCGGCTAATGTCCAGGCAAATCCGGCTGTAAAACGAGTGGTTGATACCATTATGGATATTTCCGGAGTCAAACACTATTACCTGCTTAACCGGCAGGGAAAAATGGTCACCCAATCTTCCAGAAATCAGAAGATTGGAGACTTCATTACCTACTGTATCGTGAGTGGTATTCAAATACGTAAAAGTCTTGACGCCAGGGGACCACACCGGATTCGGCTGGAGATGGAGAATAACGAAATTCTGCTGATTCTGCCGGGTGCCGGTATGATTATAGGTTTGCTGCTGGATGAGTATGCTTCAATTCAGGACATAACAGCAAGGCTTCGTCCGGCCTTGATCAACAAATAGAGCAATAACGCTGCCATGAGAAAATTGCTTCAGGAAATTTCCGTTATTCCAGGTGTTACAGGGTCTTGCATTTTTGATAAAAAAGATGGACCGCTGTGCAAGGATCTTCATCCAGACCTGTCTGAAGATCTTCTGGAGACTGTTGGTATTCATCTGGTCCGGTTGATTCAGATGGGAAAGATGAGTGGCCTGAGTGTAAAATCAGTCCATTTTCGTTATGACAAATACACGGTTGTCGGCATGCCGCTTGAAACAGGCTCGGTCCTGCTGACCATCTGCGAAGCCAATGCCAACTGTTCTCTTGTTGCCACTACTGCGGCCATGCTTGCTGCAGACATGCGCGATGAACTGGAGCGAGGTGTAGAAGCACCCGAAGTCGGGGAGGTTGTGCAGGATCTGGAAGAAGTTGCATTTGCTGAAACAGAGAGCACGGAACTGCAGCCTCTTTTTGATAAGATTGAGCAGGCCCTGGCCGGGGCCATCGGCCCTGTTGCCGGTATGATAATACAGGATTACATTCAGAAGTGGAAGGAATCCGGTCCTGAAGTACCGGCCCGTCTTTCTGAACTTGCCGCCATGCTGGCCAAAGAAATTGGTGATCCGGCTCTGGAAAAAGAGTTTAACGCCAGGGTTACGGAAATTATGTAACAGTTACGAATATAGAAAACAAAAAGGGCCGAGGCGGTTTTTTTCCGTCTCGGCCCTTTTGTTTTGAATGTCTGCCGGTCAGGAGGAATTGGCCGGCAGACAGCTGTCAGTGAGAGTTACCTGTTTTATTTTTTAAAACGCTGCAGCATTTTTTCCACACTGATGCGCAGCCGGTCGATGGAGCGGGCCAGGGAACCGATTTCGTCATTTGTTGATGTTGCAATTGTTTCAGACAGATTTTTCCCCAGGCTTATCTCTGTGGCTCGTTTTTCAAGCATGCTGATCGGACTGATGATATACAGGTTGAAGAAAAACCAGAGAACCGCCATCATGACCGCAACAATAACCGCTCCGATAAACACCAGGTTAAAGGATTCTTTTTTGGCCAGGTCAAAGGCCTTCTGCAGGGGAACATAGACAATGTAGGCAGAGGCGATGTCACCGAGTTTCCAGTTATAGCCATGCTCTGTCCCATAAATTCTTTTCTGTTCCTCGGGTGCATTGACCGGATCACCGTGGCAGCGGAGACATTTCTCTTCTTCAACTTTGATGGGTTTGGCAAAAAAGTAATAGGATTTTCCGTTTTTTGTGATACGCCCATCATCGTATTTTTTATTCGGCTGTTTCTTAAAGGTGTTGATGATCTCCAGGTCATCTTTATCCGCCTTGTTGGGAAGATGCAGGGGATCAAGCGATGCCTGCTTAAAGACATAATCAGGATTTTTTTTCAGAAATGTTTCTGCGACTCCACGGGTCAGGGTAAAACCGGATTGAAGTTCAGGAATGAACTCATTTTTAGGGATTAGCTCCATGATTAATTTTCGCTGATGCTGCTTATAATACTGACGGGAAGATTCTATATAGTCAAAAACGATCTGTCCTTTGGCCTTAGCCTCTTCTACGGCACTGTTTACACTGAACTGGTAACTGGCATAGGCAATGCCGAGGGTGGCCAACAGGCTGAGTATGCCTATCAGCAGTAAAAAGCGTGTTCGAATACTCATTGTAGTGCTCTCCGGTTACTGGATTAATTAAGAGGTTAATATTGTTTTATTTGTCGTTTAATTAATTCAATCATAATTGACGATAATAAATCAAGAAAAAGCGATCTTTTCTTCTGGAAAATATCTGCAGTCTGCAGTTTGATCTTCAGCCGGATGCACAACGTGTGAAAAGAATGGTATAAGGGTGATGTTTGTTGCGTCAATGGCTGAAATCGTTTAATTATCATATGATAAGATTAATTATTAATTAACAGCTGTTAGATCATGATTGATTTATCTTTATTTGGAAAACGTTTTTCTTCAGGTGCTGGAATTCTGTCCTTGATGGATGATCTTGGCAATGCCCTTGCCGAAGGTGATATGATCATGATGGGCGGGGGAAATCCCGGTCATGTGCCGGAAGTTCAGGAAGTGCTGCGCAGCGAGCTGCAGGCAATTGCAGATAATCCAACCCGCTTTCAACAACTGATCGGAATTTATGATCCTCCCAGGGGAAAGAACGAATTTCTCCAGACCCTGGCAGACATGCTCCGTGAAGAATACGGCTGGTCCATAGGGCCTGAAAACATCTGCCTTACCAATGGCAGCCAGGGTGGTTTCTTTCTGCTCTTTAATATGCTTGCAGGTCTCTTTGCAGGGGGAAGAAAAAAAAAGATTCTGCTGCCTGTAGCTCCTGAGTATATCGGCTATGCTGACCTTGGCCTGTGTGATGATTTTTTCGAGGCGGTGCGGCCCAGGATTGAATATATTGGTGATGATCTTTTTAAATACCATGTTGATTTTGATGCCCTCACGGTAACAGATGATATTGGTGCCATCTGTGTTTCCCGACCGACCAACCCCACCGGTAATGTGCTGACCGATGATGAAATACAGGGGTTGGCCGGACTTGCCGCAGAACATTCCATTCCACTTATCGTGGACAGTGCCTATGGCGTTCCTTTTCCCGGTATTATTTATACCAGGGCAACACCGTTCTGGAATGAAAAAATCATTCTCTGCATGAGCCTTTCCAAGTTCGGACTGCCGGCTGTCCGTACAGGCATTATGATCGGGTCTGAAGAGATCATAGCGGCAATTTCAGGTGTCAATTCCACCCTGAACCTTGCTCCGGGAAGCTTTGGAGCAATGTTGACGACAGAAATCGTCCGCAGCCGGGAGATCATCCGCTTAAGCCGTGATGTAATTCAACCCTTTTATCGTCAGAAAATGGAAAAGGCTGTTGCCTGCGTCAGGGAGTTTTTTTCCGGAATCAAGTATTGCATTCACGTTCCCGAGGGGGCCATGTTTCTCTGGATCTGGTTTCCCGACCTGCCGATAACAAGCCGTGAGCTGTATGAACGGCTGAAAAAAAGGGGAGTGCTGGTTGTTTCCGGTGATTATTTTTTCCCAGGACTGGCTGAAGAGTGGCAACATACCAGTGAATGTATCCGGGTAACCTACTCTCAGGACGATTCGGATGTCCGGCAGGGTCTGGAAATAATGGGTGAAGAGCTTCGCATAGTATATAGGCAATCTTGAAAAATTAGATATTTTGCAAGATTGCCTATAGAGAGAATTCACAGAATTAATTTTATAGACAGGGAATACGTAATGCGAAAGATGATAGTAGCAGTTGTCGCCTTTGTTGCTTTTCTGCCGTTGACAGGTAATGGCGCCTGTCTGCGGGGAGACTGTAAAAACGGAACCGGCAGGCTGGAAAGCCCGGATGGCCGGATTTATGAAGGTGAATTTAAAAACGGTTTTCTCTGGGGCAAGGGAACACTTGTTGCACCTGATGGCCTTCGCTATACCGGAGATTTTGTGAAAGGCCGTTTCAGCGGTACAGGAACACTGACCAGTCCTGACGGGAGGAAATACACAGGTTCGTTTAAAAATGGAGTTATAGACGGCAAGGGAACCCTGACCAGGGCAGACGGCATGCAGTATGTCGGAGAGTTCAGTCAGGGACGTTTTCACGGAGAAGGTTCTCTTGTCTACCCGGATGGTCGTGAATACACAGGAGATTTTCGCAATAACGTTCTGCACGGCCAGGGAAAGATGCGCATGGCTGACGGCAGCACTTTTGAAGGTACTTTTCGTGATGGACGGCCTGATGGTGAAGGTGTTCGTCGTTATCTTGACGGCACTGTTTATACCGGAGGATTTGTGGGGAATGTCCGGGAGGGAGAAGGTGTTCTTGAAATGCCCGACGGCAGCCGCTATAAGGGCGATTTTCATAATGATCTCTATGACGGTCATGGTGAACTTGTATATAAAAACGGTCGTAAATACACTGGTGAATTTGCAGCCGGCACCATTACCGGAAGTGGTACCATGATCTGGCCCGATGAAGGACGTGAATACACGGGTGAGTTTGTCAATGGCCAGCCGGATGGTCAGGGAATTATGATGTACAGTGATGGCTCCCGCTTCGAGGGACTATGGGAATCGGGTGTTCGAGCTGATACCGGTAAAATGGTCTATGCTGACGGCAGGGTCTATGAGGGAGAATTCAAAAACGGCATGCCCCATGGCCAGGGACGGATTGAGCACCCTGACGGCAGTTATTTTGAAGGCACTTTTGTTGAGGGCGAACCGGTTATCCCGCCACCCGAGATCCCCATGGAACCTGAGGCAATGGTGACTGAAGCTGCAGAGGAAACGGAAAAGAGTACGAAAGACCTGGTGGCGGAACTGGATGATTCCCTGTCCACCGAAGAAAGTAAAGCAGCCGCTGAAACCAATCCGGAATCCACTGTTGCTCCGGTTGCTTCAACGGGTACGCAAGCTGTTGCCTCTTCAGCAGCAGCCGGGGAAACAAGCGGAGAAATCCTGATTGTTGAGCGTGAACCTGCAGCTGAATCACTTTTTTTTGACAACAGTATTCTCTATACCGGTAAGGATATGAGTCGGCCCTTCAGCGGGGAGGCAACCATTACTCTGCCGGATTCTTCCCGCTACCAGGGGAGATTCAAAAACGGTAAAATGGATGGCAGGGGTCAGCTTGAGCTTGCTTCCGGTGACAGGTATGAAGGTGAGTTTTCAGAAGGCAGATTTGACGGCTACGGTACATATACTTTTGCTGACGGACGGAAGTACACCGGTACCTTTGTCCAGGGAGAAAGGCAGGGACAGGGGCATTTCAGCTACCCTGATGGATCTTCCTATGAAGGTGAATTCTCCAAAGGTGTCTTTGATGGTCAGGGAATCTATATTTTTCCGGACGGCAGCAGGTATGAAGGTGAGTTTGCAGATGGAATCTTTTCCGGTCAGGGAACTCTGCTTTATAAGGATGGAAAAAAATACTCCGGCGGCTTTAAAAACGATCTTCCTCATGGTAAGGGGACTCTTGTTTCCGCTGATGGAACCGTTTATGAGGGGACCTTTAAATCCGGTCGCAGGAACGGCAAGGGAACGTTGAAATATCCAGATGGCAGAGTGGTTCAAGGTGTTTTCAAGGACGATGTGCTTGTTCATGAATAAGTGACAAATATTTCAACCCTTGAGGAACAGAGCATGCAGTGGCAATACAGAACAATTCTTTTTGAGTTTCAGAAAGATGGACTGCTTGGAGATAAATACATTGATGATGAGGAGGTGGAGTCACTTCTCAATGAGCAGGGTGCCAGGGGCTGGGAACTGGTGAATGTGGCCATGATTCAGGAGGGGCTGCTTGCCTTTTGTAAACGTGGGGTGAGCAGTGGTCGGACTGAGGAACAACGGAGCAGTATCCGGCCACCAGTTGCAGCAGCAGAAGAAACTATGTCTCATTCTCAGGAACCGGTCAGTGCAGAAGCACTGCAGCAACAGGAACGCGAACATATCCAGCGCCTTGAGGAAAAACGCCGTGAAGCCATGTCTGCTCTTGAAAAGGATACGGTGGGAGAAATAAAAATTTCATGAGCATTATTTTAAAGCCGTTGTCTGTAGATCAGACCCTCCAGAGCAAAATGGTGGAGATAAGGCGAACCCTGCACCGCTATCCTGAGCTTGCCTATCAGGAAGAGCAGACATCGGCCCTGATCCGCCAGCACCTCGAACGGCTGGGCATTGATTTTACTTCAGGTCTGGCCACAACCGGTGTCCGGGCCGAAATCGGAACTGAGTCCGGCCCCTGTGTTGCACTGCGTGCCGACATGGATGCCCTGCCCATTGACGAGGAAACCGGACTTGAATTTTCCTCGTCAAATCCGGGTGTGATGCATGCCTGCGGTCATGACGGTCATATGGCCATGCTTCTTGGGGCTGCCGAACTGCTGCTGAAGCAAAAACTTGCCGGTAAGGTAGTCCTGCTCTTTCAGCCTGCCGAGGAGTCAGGAAACGGGGCTGCCGCCATGATCACTGACCACTGTCTCAGGGATGTTGACATGATTTTCAGCGGTCATATCGACACCCATTATCCGGTGGGACGGCTGACTGTGGACAAAGGGTTGATCTGTTCCTATACCAACCCCTTTACCATTCGCATACTCGGTCAGGGAGGACATGCTGCCAAGCCGCACGAGGCAGTGGATGCAATCGTTGTAGCTTCAGGTCTGGTTGTGAACCTGCAGACCCTTGTGTCCCGCCAGATCAACCCGGCACATGCGGCTGTGGTCACTGTCGGCCATTTTACCGCAGGCTCCGTACACAACGTGATTGCGGAAAAGGCAACCCTTGAAGGGACTGTCCGCAGTGCTCATCCTGAAACCAGGAAGCGGATTATAAGCGGTCTGAAGCGCCTCATCCGTGGTGCAGCTGAAATGTGTAATGCTGAAATCTGTCTCACCCTGCATGACGGCCTGCCCGCAGTCGTCAATGATGATATTTCCTATGGGATTGCCAGGGAGGCTGCAGTTGCCGTGGTTGGTAAAGAAAATGTTTTTTCCCAGGGATATCCCAGCCTCGGTGGTGAGGATTTCGCCTTTTACCAGCAGCAGATACCGGGCTGCATGATCAGGTATGGTGCGGCAGCTGAGCAGAAAGCCGGTCCTGCCCATTCCGGCAGGTTTGATTTCAATGAACAGGTGCTGTCTTATGGTGCCGGATGGCTGGCAGCAGTTGCTCAACGCGGGTTGTCCCATTTACAGCAACAGTGATAAGGATCAATGCAGGAACTTGTATTTAGCAGGAGCAAAGCGTATACGCTTGGAGTAGAACTTGAGTTTCAACTCGTTGACCGCAACACCTTGAATCTGGTACCACGGGTCAGGTGCATTCTTGACAGTCTTGTTCCCGGCGGCAGCAACCGGATTGTACCGGAGTTTCTGCAGTCAATTATCGAGATTCAGACCGGTGTCTGTGACTGTGTCACCGAAGTTGCTGCAGATCTTGGCAGGACGATACAGGTTGTTGAAGATGTAGCGGATACAAAAGACTGTATACTCTACTCGGCCAGCCTGCATCCCTTTGCCGAGCCGGCTGCACAGGAAGTCAGCGATGGGGAACGGTACAGGCGAATCATGGATGAACTCCAGTATGTCGGCCGGCAGTTCATTTCCCAGGGACTGCATGTACACGTCGGAGTGGGGGAGGGGGATGCTGCTATCCGTGTCTGTGATGTAATGCAGGCCTATCTGCCCATACTGCTTGCCTTGAGCACTTCCTCGCCATATTTCAGGGGTGAAGATACAGGCTTCCATTCGTACAGAACCAAGCTGTTTGAATCTTTGCCTCTTGCCGGGATTGCCGGTTTTCTGGGCAGCTGGCAGGGTTTTGTCGATGAGGTTACATTTCTCCATGAAAGCCGGGTAATCAAGCAGTTAAAAGATCTCTGGTGGGATGTGCGGCCGAGTCCCAAATTTGGAACTGTAGAAGTGCGTATCTGTGACCTGCCGTCCAGATTTTCTGAAATTCTTGGCCTGACGGCCGTTATTCAGGCACTGGTTGCCTATATTGTAGAAAGTAAGATAACACCTTTTCCAGTCAGTCTGCAGTTGCTGCGCAGCAACAAGTGGCAGGCTGCCCGGCATGGACTTGCGGGCAGATTCCATGATCCCTACGGACTTCTTGCACACTCTGATCAGTCCCTGCGTCAGGCAGCCGGCGAACTCTTTGACCTGATATCTCCTTTTGTGGAACGTTTTCAAACCATGGAGAATGTACAGATCATGAGAGATGTACTGAAGTATGGTACCAGTACCGACCATCAGCGGGCCCTGATTGCTGAAGGTAAAACTTACAAGGACATGATTTCCCGTCTGCGGGATGATTATTGGATACATGAAGAAAACATATAAACGATCAGTTGTTGCCACCGGGCATGAAGCCGTGTCAGGAGCAGCGGAGATAATTCTTAAGGAAGGCGGAAATGCCTTTGACGCGGTTGTAGCGTCCGGATTTGCCGGAGCAGTAGCTGAGCAGACCCTGACCAGCCTGGGCGGCGGCGGTTTTTTACTGGCCAGAACTGCAGAGGCGCATGAAATATTTTTTGATTTTTTTGTAGATACGCCGGGGCTGGGCCTTGAAGACCAGCAGGCAGAACCCCATTTTTTTCCGGTAGGCATTGATTTCGGCGGCTCAGTTCAGGAGTTCAATATCGGCCTGGGATCTGTTGCGGTACCCGGCACCCTCAAAGGATTTCTTCACGTTCATGACCGTCTGGGCAGAATGAACCTGTCCCAAGTCCTGGAACCGGCTGTTGAGCTTGCCCGGGGACATAAGCTCAATGCATTTCAGGCCGGATTCATTCACATGCTGCATCCGATCATGACCATGACCCGGACAGGGCGACATCTGTACGAGCCCGATGGTTTTGCCCTGAATGAGGGAGATACGCTGGTTTTTCCCGAGTTTGTTGAATTCCTGCATCAACTGGTGGAGGATAAGGGGGAGAGCTTTTACAGCGGTGATATTGCCGGAATTATTGACCGTGAGATGCGGGAAGGTGGTGGCCTGCTTACCTTTGAGGATCTTTCATCTTATCAGGTCATTGAGCGCAAACCTCTGCGGGCAAAGTATCGTGATTATACCATGCTTACCGGCCCACCTCCTTCTCTTGGCGGTTCCTTGATCGCCCTGTCCCTTGCTCTGCTTGAGAAAATGGAACCCCTCGATCAGTGGGGCAGTCCTGAACATCTGCTGCGTACCCTGGGCATGATGCAGGAAGTTGAACGGTTGCGCGACAGGGGAATTTCCACGCCGGAGGCTCTGGAGGATTTTGTGAATGGTGATGCCATCACCAGCAGCGTACATACCATTCGCATGTTCAGCCGGGGTACGACCCATGTGTCCATTGCCGACAGTGAAGGAAACATTGCATCCATGACCTGTTCCAACGGAGAAGGTTCCGGTTATTTTGTCCCCGGAACAAATATCATGCTCAACAACATGATGGGTGAGGATGATCTGCACCCGGACGGATTTCATTCTTCACCGCCGGGAGAACGGATCGGTTCCATGATGTCACCCTCGGCCCTGGTACGTGACAATGAGGTCAAGCTGGTTTTCGGCAGTGGTGGTTCCAAGCGCATCCGGCCCGCACTGACCCAGGTACTTACCCAGCTGGTCGACTTTAAACGTGATCTGACTGAAGCAGTCCATGCGCCGCGAATGCATTGGGACGGCGAAGTGCTGCAGATGGAACCCGGTTTTGACGACCGGGCCGTGGCAGCGCTGGCAGAACGTGTGGAGGTAAACGTATGGGATGATATCAGTGTCTATTTCGGCGGGGTTCATTCCGTTATACCAGGGGGCGTCGGAGCCGGTGATCCCAGGCGCGGTGGCTCCGTGTCAGTGGTGGACGTGTGAGTCTCTACATCCTTAAACGTTTTCTGCTCATGGTCCCGACCCTGTTCGGGGTCATGTTCATCACCTTTGTCATTACCCAGTTTGTTCCCGGGGGACCGGTGGAAAAGATGATGGCCCAGATCGAGGGCCATGGGGCTGCCGGTGAGGCAGCCGGCGGGGGAGCCGGTCTGTACCAGGGAAAACAGGGGCTTGATCAGCAGCGGGTTGAGCAGCTCAAAAAACTGTATGGCTTTGACAAGCCACCCATGCAGCGTTTTATCTCCATGATGGGTTCCTACCTGGTCTTTGATTTCGGGGAATCCTATTACCACCACCGCAAGGTTGCCAGTCTGGTGATTTCCAAGCTGCCGGTTTCCATGTCCCTTGGCCTCTGGTCGTTTCTGATCGTTTATTCGGTCTGCATACCCTTGGGAATCAGCAAGGCCATTCGGGATGGATCCCGTTTTGATGTTTTTACAAGCACAGTTATTCTGATCGGTTATGCTATTCCCGGTTTTGTACTGGGCATTGTTCTTATAGTGCTGTTTGGAGGAGGCAGTTTCTGGAATATTTTTCCCCTGCGCGGCCTTGTCTCAGACAACTGGCACCAGATGAGCCTGGTTGCCAAAGTGCTTGATTATCTCTGGCACATGGTACTGCCCATAACAGCCTCAACTGTGGGCAGTCTTGCCGTCATGACCCTGCTCACCAAGAACTCCTTTCTGGAAGAGATCCGCAAGCAGTACGTGATGACTGCCAGGGCCAAGGGGCTTTCCGATGGACAGGTTCTATATAAGCATGTGTTTCGCAACGCCATTATTCCGATCATTACCGGTTTTCCAGGTTCCTTTATTGCCGCGTTTTTCACGGGCAGCCTGCTGATTGAAACGATTTTTTCCCTGGACGGGATGGGACTTCTGGCCTATGAATCCGTCATGAACCGTGATTATCCCGTGGTACTGGGAACCCTGTATTTCTTTACCATTATCGGACTCATCTCACGACTGCTCTCCGACTTGAGCTATGTTTGGGTCGATCCGAGAATCAGTTTTGAGCGACTGCAGTAAGAAGGTCATGGCAGCAAAACAGCCGAAGAATTCTCTGGCCAGGCGGAGGTGGCGTAATTTCAAAAAAAACCGGCGTGGTTTTTACAGCCTGATCCTGTTTACCATACTGTTTATTCTCTCTCTCATGGCAGAGGTCATCAGTAATGACAAGCCGTTTCTGGTCCAGTATCAGGGCAGCTATTATTTTCCTCTGTTGAAAAAATATCCTGAGACCGTGTTTGGCGGTGACTTTGAAACAGAAACCGATTACCGGGATCCATACATTCTGGAGAAGTTGACCAGTAACGGCAACAGGATTTATTTTCCATTCAATCCGCACAGTTATAATTCAATTAATCTTGAATTGAACCAGCCGGTTCCATCCCCACCCTCAGACACCAACCTGCTGGGTACTGATGACCGGGGCAGGGATGTCCTGGCCAGACTTATTTACGGCTTTCGCCTGTCCGTGCTTTTCGGTTTTGCCCTGACCCTGATCGGGACAGTTCTTGGTATTATCGCAGGGGCGGTGCAGGGGTATTTCGGGGGCAGGACAGACCTTGTTTTTCAGCGTATTATTGAAATCTGGGGAGCCATGCCTGAACTGTACCTGCTCATCATCTTTGCCTCCATCTTTAAACCCAGCGTGCTTCTGCTGCTGATCCTGCTCTCCATGTTCGGCTGGATGGGACTGTCTGATTACGTACGGGCCGAGTTCCTGAAGGGACGCAACATGGAGTATGTAAAGGCGGCCAAGGCCCTGGGTGTGGGCAATCTTACCATCATGTACCGGCATCTGCTGCCAAACGGTATGACCCCGGTGATCACCTTTCTTCCCTTCAGGATGTCCGGGGCGATCCTGGCCCTGACAAGCCTTGACTTTCTGGGACTCGGTGTACCGCCTTCAACGCCGAGCCTGGGTGAACTGCTGGCTCAGGGCAAGGCCAATATCGATGCCTGGTGGCTGTCCCTGTCCACCTTTGTTGTTCTGGTGGGAACTCTTATCCTGCTGATCTTTATCGGCGAGGCCCTGCGGGAAGCCTTTGACCCCCGCAGGCAGTAGTTATGCAATAACCCGGAACTCATTTCAACAGGATATGCCTGCAACAAAAAAAGGGAACTGACAGTGCATGTCAGTTCCCTTTGCCTGGTAACGCAGATATTACTGTTTCAGTTCTTTTCTGATAGTATCAAATTCTTTCATCATGGTTTCACGCAGCTGTGAAAATCCGGCCTGTACCTTGCTGGCAATTTCATCATCGATATCCTCAAGAGCACCGGAAGGAGGTGCTGTTACTGCTGCCTTCTGGTTGCTGATGATTGTATCAAAGAAGTTCTGCTGCCAGGAGGTGTACCGCTTGACAGTGTCAGTCAGGGTGGCTGGATCATCAGCATGCTCGAGTCCGGCAACAAGTTCCTGCACGATTGTATTGTTCTCTGCGGCAGCCTCCGGATTTTTCGTAAGCAGAGCCACAGCCGAGTCAATCAGGGTGAGCAGAACGGTCTGATTGGCACCGATATTCTCATCTTTAACCTCTGCAGCCAGATCTGCAACCTGCTTGAGGTCATCTGCTCCAGGGGAAGATGTAAGCGATGCAGACACAGCCGTCAGAGATGCCAGAGCTGTATCAGCCGTTGGAGCCTCTGCCCCGCTTTCCTCCTTGTCCTTTCCAAAGAAAGAGTCTAGCTTGTCACCGATCTCTTCCATAGCAGAACCGGCAAGACCTGTAACCTCCTCCTGTTCATCAAAGCCGGAAGTTTCATCTGCATCTGCAAGAGCCGGTTCAGTTTCAGCAATCTCCTGACCTGTTTCAGAAGTTTCCTCTTCGGTAAAGAAGGAGTCGAGCTCTTCTTCCAGGGGTTCTTCAGCAACGTCTTTGCTCTCCTGGGCTGTGGAGGCTTCAGTCTCAAGATGTTCATCACTGCCGAAAAAGGAGTCGAGCTTATCCTGGATCGCAGAACCGGAATCGTCAACCAGCTCGGCCGCCATGTCCTCCTCACGGAAACCGGTTTCATATTCCTCATCCACATCTGCAAGTGCCGACACCACAGAATCCTCTTTCTCATCCTGAGATGGTTCAGGAGAGGAAACAGCTGCTGCAGATTCACGATCCTCATCCTCCTCGGAAATCCCGAAAAAGGAGTCAAGTTTATCTTCCAGCTCGGCAGTAGGTTCGTCTGCAAGTTCTGCTGATTCAATCTCCTCCCGGAATCCGCCTTCCTCGTCAGCTTCTGCAAGGGCCGGTGTCACACTGTCCAACTCGTCTGCCGCACCTTTATCTTCATCATCGGCCAGAAATAAATCTTCACCAAAATCAAGGGCGTCGTCAACCTCCTCATCCACATCTGCAAGCGCCACTTCAAGATCCTGTGTCACATCTCCGGGTTCTTCATCATCAAGGCTGAGTGCAAGATCATCAGATTCTCCTTCCCCGGCTTTATCCTCATCAAAAAGAAGCTCAAGCTCCTGTTCAAGGTCTTCCTTGCTCAGACCTACATCTTCCATGGAAAGTTCTTCTTTTTCTTCAGTTTCCTGATCAAGAGCAGGCGTGACATCGTGACTGAGGCCAAGCTCTTCTCCGATAAATCCATCGGCAATTTCATCTGAAAGCGGCTGAATGGCGTCCGGATCCAGGATGTCGTCCGGATACTGTTCATCATCGGTTTCCATGGCGGCAAAGATAGTATCAGTGGCTTTTTCCTCACCGGCCTCATCATCGGAAACAGATGCTATAGCGTCTTTTTCTTTCTCAGGTTTCTGCAGTTCTGCTGGTGGCTGATCTTCAACAACCTCGTCAGCAGCTCCAAAATCAAGAATCTGGTCAACTTTATCAACAGCCCTGTCGACCGGTGCTTCATGAACAACACCGGCAATGATTTCCTTGAGATTATTGAGGCTGCTGACCCTGTCTATAAGGATTTCCTGGCGTTTTTCAGGATCAATATCCTTGTCAGTAACCAGGGTTTTCAGGCCGTCATAAAAAGAATGGAGAAGGATAAAGGAATCGGGATGGGCATTGATCTTCTCTTCACTGATATATGCCCCCAGGGCCTGTAACCCCTGCAGCAATACCTCTGCGGGTTTGTTGTCTGCAAGATGTTTATGCAGTTCATCGGCCTGCCGGTTGAATTGCTCAAGACCTTCATCAGTAACTTCCCATTCCAGACCGAGAATCGTTGCTTCAATGTTGGCAAGAGGATCGTCTCCAGCTGTGGATATTTCTTTTTCTTCTACCTGGACAGGTTTATCAACAGCAGCAACAGGTTTCAATCTGCTGATCTGGTATTGAAGGACTTTAAATTTTCGAATATCGGATTTAAGCAGCGAGGTTATTGTTTCACCACTGATATCAGGAGAGGAGATAATTTTTTCAAAGTTGTAGAATAATGTAAGGAGCAGTTTGATTGCATTTTGGTGAGCATATGCCCCTTCTCTGCGCAGGTAGTTGCCCACTTTTTCCAGTCCCTGCAGGTAAACCTGAGCAACCTTGTCTCCTTCCCAGAGGGAGCGCAGGCTGGCTACCTCCTGGACAAGTTCATCAAGAATTTCATCACTGATTTCCCAGTCCAGAGAGAGAATAACAGACTTGAGACGGGTCAGCGGTGATTCATCGTCACCCGTAAATTCAAACAGATCGACTTCATCGGTATCAAACGATTCGTCGGCAAACCGAGTGAGATCTTCAATTTCGTCTAATGATGGGACCATATTCTTATCTGGGGTCGTCATGGGATAGTCGGTATCAAGTAACCGTCGGTTTTGCCCTTTACAGGAGCTTCTTCTGGATAGACACTACAGTAGATGAAATTATTTTTTTAAGTGTTTCCGGAACATTATATCCTGTCAATGCGCTACCCTCAAAAGAGGGTACTTTCAACTTGCTGTTCAGGTCTTTTTCCAGGACACTGCGGGGAAGAATAGGGATTCCCTGGTCGCGAAGGTCTATTTTATTGTACTGCATGACCAGGGGAATGCGGAAAATGGATTCTTTGTATGTTTTAAGGTTTTCATGCAACTGATTCAAGGACCTGATATTTTTTTCGCGCATGGCCTCCTGGGCATCGGCGACAAAGACAATACCATCCACTCCCTTGAGGACCAGTTTACGGGTGGCATTGTATTTGACCTGTCCAGGCACGGTGTAAAGCTGGATTTTTAATTCATATCCCTTGATTTTTCCCATGTCAAAGGGAAGAAAATCAAAGAATAGGGTGCGGTCGCCATGGGTCTTGAGGCTGACCATTTCAGACTGAATCTGTTTACTGTACCGCCGGTTGATATATTCAAGATTTGTTGTCTTACCGCCCCGACCGGGACCGTAGTAAACAATCTTAACCTGAACAATTTTTTCGCGTAGATTAATAAAGCTCAAGACACACTCCTGCTGCAGCGATCAATACTTTAACGAGGGGATAAGACAAACTGATCATGAGAGAGCGTCAACTATTTATTTGACCAGAGTTTCCTGATCTGCTCTATGGTTTCGACAACGTTAAGCCTGAGGAAACCAAGAGAGATGTGTTTGCCGAACATGGTGATCAGGAGAAGTTCCTCATCGATTTTTGAAAAGTGGATATTGCAATCCGTACCCTTGTGAAAGAGCAGGGAAAACTCCTGTTCACCAACCAGTTTAGCCATGGCATCCACTGTGGCAAAGTTGCCGGCAGCCAGAGCTGCAAAAGAATAGACATCATACTTTGAGGTGCCATTATCTTTGGCGGTTATGATATTTCCCGCCATGTCAATAATAATGACACAGTCCACCCCAATCTTGATGAGTTGTTCGGTCAAGATTTCATCAATTTTTTCAAGCTGTTCTTGGCTGACTACACCGTAATTCATCAGGTTACCTCGTAAGCGTTGCAATAGTTAACCGGTTTGCCCATGCCAACCGGTATGTTTCCAATTACAATAAAGTATACGTCAGAAAAAAATATATATGAAGCTGTTTTTAATGATTTTACTCATTTTTT
This sequence comes from uncultured Desulfobulbus sp., assembly GCA_964551175.1. GTDB lineage: Bacteria > Desulfobacterota > Desulfobulbia > Desulfobulbales > Desulfobulbaceae > Desulfobulbus_C. The sequence continues at coordinate 13,717 of CAZKBZ010000016.1, read as the reverse complement.
ATTCTTTTTTTCTCCACATGCAGTGGAACAATGGAAAATTTTAATACATCCACAAGCCCTTGATCTGTGATTTTTAACTCGGGAATAACCGGTAAGGCCAGAAAACTGAGGAGCATGAGAGGATTTTCCACTGCACTGCCCACCCGGTCAAGAGCTTGACGAAATCCCTGCAGACGTAAACCTACCTTTTCAGCAGTGTCAGTTGACATGAGCCCCGCTACCGGCAGGGGCAGGGAACCATATACCCTGTCATCTCCGGTCACTGCCAGGCCGCCCTGCATCCCTGTTATCTCCGTTATCGCCCGCATCATGGCGGTATCGCTGGTTCCGGCAACCACCAGGTTATGAGAGTCATGGGCAACAGTTGATGCAATGGCTCCGTTTTTGAGACCCAGTCCTTGGACAAAACCAAGACCCATGGCCCGGCTGCCGTGATGCCGTTCAAGAACGGCAATTTTGACAATATCACGGTCAACATCGGAAACCAGTAACCCATCCCGGATTTTTGGTTCCAGCAAACGCTGGCTGGTAACAATCTGACCGTCGCGGCAGCAGATAACCCTGATCAACCCCGGTTCAGCAGGGATTGCAAGATCAATTGCTTCCGGTTTGATCCTGACTGATGACCGGATAACAGGATCTATCGTGTCCAGTGACTGTTCCGGAATCTGGGTCAGCATGGTCCCGTTTTCTGCAACACACTGACCACGGCTGTACACCTGGCAGACCTTGAACTGTTCCAGGTCATCAATGACGACAAGATCAGCCCTGTAACCCGGAGCAATACCACCGCGTCGCTGCAGACCGAAATGACGCGCCGGATTAATGGTGACCATCTGCAGTCCTGTGACAGCATCAGCGCCAAGCTGTACAGCACGTCGGAGAATATGATCCAGATGACCCTGCTTCAGCAGATCATCAGCATGACGGTCATCGGTGACCAGTAAACATCGATGAGGAGCAGGGGAGTCAAAGAGAGGCAGCAGGGCTTCCAGATTACGTGCCGTTGAACCTTCGCGGATGAAAACAGCCATTCCGGCCCGGAGTTTTTCCAGGGCCTCAGCCAGGGTGGTGCATTCATGATCAGAGCTGATACCTGCAGCAATATAGGCCTGCAGATCACTGCCGCTGAGTCCCGGTGCATGGCCGTCTATCAGGAATCCCTGATTTCGCGCAAGCAGAATTTTATCAAGAACCTCGGGAAGAGCGGAAACCGTGCCGGGAAAATTCATCATTTCTGCCAGCCCGATTATCCCGGGATGATCCAGCAGTTCAGCAATATCTCCGGCAGTGAGAACCGCTCCGCTTGTTTCCATGTGGGTGGCCGGTACGCAGGAGGGGGCCATGGCAAAGATGGAAAGAGAAGAGCTGTTAGCCAGCATGTAGTTTATGCCGGTTTTTCCGCATACATTGGCTATCTCGTGGGGATCACAGATCACGGTTGTGGTACCGTGGGGAATGACTGCAGCAGCGAACTGGTCGGGCGTCAGCATGGAGCTTTCAATGTGGATATGCCCCTCTATGAATCCGGGACAGAGATAGCGTGAATCCAGGTCAACGGTTTTTTTACCGTCATACTTACCGATTCCGGCAATATGACCGTCTATGACTGCCACATCACCATTGGTAATTTCACCGGTCAACACCTGAACAATCCGTCCATTTGTAAAAACAAGGTCAGCCGGGATTCTGCCGGCAGCGCAATCTATCAGTCGAATATATGATGCAGTATCCATGGAGTGGTTATCGGTGCGGGTTGATAAACAGCTACGAAATTACAGGACCTGGGAAACAACAAGGCCCTGTTCATCTGTCGATGAACAGGGCCTGAGAGGTATATATTATGAACGAAAAGTCTATTGGTTTCGTAAACTATGAAGATCTGTTCTGCTCGCGAAGCTTTTTCAGGGTCCCCAGATATATTTTTTCAGAGACATCATCAATAATCTGTTTCAGGGCTTCATCTTCGCTGTCAGCCGACTGGTTCAGGGTGTTGAAATCCTGCGTCCACATATCATCGGGCACTTCCCAGAGAATCTTACCGCTTTTCAGATCCTTGAGCACATAGCGAAGTCCAAGTCTCACCTTGACATCCGTGGTGCGGGCAGTTCCATCCCAGGCAACACTGGGCAGGTCGATATAGGTGATTTCACCGGCCAGGATCAGGTCTGCTGTTTCCTTGTTCTTGGTAATACGGATGGCCTTAGATTTTTGAAACCATATTGATAAAGACTGGTACATGACGGCATCAATACCAAGTTTATCGGTTCGGTTTTTCCAGTTGGGCATATAGACGCTTTTTTCAGGCCCGTCATAGATATGCGGAAAGTAATATCCACAGCCACCAAGCAGGAAGATGAGACAGAAGATGACCATCAGTCCGGGGGTTGTTCTGGTCACGGGTACACTCCTTTCTAGATTTGTACGTATAGGCCACCTTGCAAAATATCTAATTTTTCAAGGTACCCTGTAGAAAACAGTTAAATGACGATATTAACAAGTTTGCCTTTAACCACAATGATTTTTTTGCTCTCTCTGCCGTCAATGAACCTGATGACCCGTGTGTCTGCCAGTGCCATTTCCTTGAGTTCAGTATCAGTTACATCCGTGCTGACCTGCAGACGGCTGCGGACCTTGCCGTTTATCTGAACAACAATGGTCAGTTCATCCTCTTGAGCTGCAGCAGGGTCAAAAACCGGCCAGCGCTGCAGATCCATGGTCTGTTCATGCCCGGTTATCTGCCATAGTTCTTCACAGAAATGGGGAACCATGGGAAAGAGAAGCAACAGTACGGTCTGCAGGGCTTCCCGAAGCACAGCGGGATCAACTGTTTTTTCATCTCCTGTTGCAGCCGCGATCTGGTTGACCAGTTCCATGACGCCTGAAATGGCTGTGTTGAAATGAAAGTCTGATTCAATACTGGAGGTGACTCTCTTTATAGTCTGGTGGGTTTTTCTGTGCAGCTGTCGGTCCTCATTCCGCAGATTATCGACTTGCACAGAATCTGCTTCTGCAGCTGTAAAGCAGTCAAGATTGGCATGAATCAGACGAAAAACCCTGTTCAGAAAACGGGATGCACCTTCAACCCCCTGGGCATTCCACTCCAGATCACGCTGGGGCGGCGCTGCAAAAAGAGAAAACAGGCGAACCGTATCAGCGCCATATCGTTTGATCAGATCACTGGGATCCACCACATTGCCCTTTGATTTTGACATCTTGGCGCCGTCTTTAATGACCATTCCCTGGGTAAGGAGATTGGTGAAAGGTTCATCAACATCAAGATAGCCGAGATCTCGCAGCAGCTTGGTGAAAAAGCGGGCGTACAAAAGATGGAGAATGGCATGCTCCACACCGCCGATATACTGGTCAACAGACAACCAGTAGCGGGCCGCATCCGGATCCAGGGGGGAGTCATTGTTGCGTGGGCTGGTGTAGCGTGCAAAATACCAGGAGGATTCCACAAAAGTATCCATGGTGTCGGTTTCCCGCCGGGCGGGAGACTTACATCTGGGACAACGTGTTGTGTAAAAATCTTCCTGCTGGTGGAGTGGAGCATGGCTGCCCTCGGGATCATCTGTTCCCGGAAGTTTTACCGGTAACTGGTCTTCAGGCACCGGCACAACTCCGCAGGAGTCACAGTGAATGATAGGAATTGGTGTTCCCCAGTAACGCTGCCGCGAGATACCCCAGTCCCGGAGACGGTAGGTTATTTGAGGACTGCCGAATCCTTTCTGCTCTGCATGGTCAATAATAGCCTTTCCGGCATCTTTTGAATGAAGACCGCTGAAGTCTGCAGAATCTGCCAGGATACCTTCCCCCTCCCAGGCCGCCTCCATGGTCTCACTGGAGAGCTGCTGATCACGGGGCTGGACCACCGGACGAATGGGCAGGTTGTACTTGCGGGCAAACTCAAAGTCACGCTGATCGTGGGCAGGCACGGCCATCACTGCCCCGGTGCCGTACTCCATGAGCACAAAATTGGCCACGTAAACAGGTATCCGCTCCCCGTTAAAGGGATTGATGCAGTACTTTCCGGTAAAGGCCCCATGTTTTTCCAGCTCTTCGTCAAGGGAAGCTCGCTGCTTTTCCAACAGGGTATCCTTAATGAACGAGCGGACCTTGTTTTCATATTCCGTGCCACTGATCAGGCTGTCAATGAGCGGATGCTCCACGGCAAGCGACATGAAGGTCACACCAAAGATCGTATCAGGCCTGGTGGTGAAGATGGTAATTTTTTCATCGCTTCCATCCACCTGGAAGTCACAGGCAAGGCCATGACTCCTGCCGATCCAGTTGCGCTGCATGGTTACTACTTTTTCCGGCCAGCCGGTAAGCTTGTCCAGATCGTCCAGCAGTTCGTCTGCGTAGTCGGTAATTTTAAAAAACCAGCCGGCCATGGTTTTGGGCTGGACCTGCTGGTCGCAGCGCCAGCAGCAGCCGTCTATCACCTGTTCCCTGGCCAGCACCGTGGCACAGTCATCACACCAGTTGACAGTGGTCTCTTTGCGGTAGACAAGTCCTTTTTTCAGCAGTTGCAGGAAAATAAACTGTTCCCAGCGATAATACTCAGGTCTGCAGGTGGCTATCTCACGGTCCCAGTCATAGCTCAGTCCCATGGCCTTGAGCTGTTTGCGCATGTAAGTGATGTTGTCATAGGTCCAGCTGGCCGGGTGAATACCGCGTTTCAAGGCGGCATTTTCAGCAGGCAGACCAAAGGCATCCCAGCCCATGGGATGGAGAACGTTGAACCCCTGCATCCGTTTGTAGCGGGCAATCACGTCACCAATGGAGTAGTTGCGTACATGGCCCATATGGATGCGGCCGGAAGGGTAGGGAAACATCTCCAGCACGTAATACTTTTTTTGTTGGGGGTCTTCGTAGACCTTGTACGCCTTTTCGCTTTCCCAGTACTGCTGCCATTTTTTTTCAATGGCCTTGAAATCGTATCTGGCTTGTTTTTGCTTATCCATGGTTAGTAAAAAAAGGAAATTTAACTCTCTTAACCACCAACAGGCGGCTGCAGGTTGGTATAGCTTTCAAAGGTTGTGTATTCGGCCAGGAATGTCAGCTTGACCGTACCGATGGGACCGTTCCGCTGCTTACCGACAATGACCTCGGCAATGCCGCGGTTGGGATTGTCCTCATTTTTATTGTAGACCTCATCCCGGTAAATAAAAATGATAACATCGGCATCCTGTTCAATAGCACCTGACTCGCGCAGATCGGAAAGCTGGGGCCGTTTGTCGGTACGGCTTTCAAGAAGACGGTTAAGCTGGGACAGAGCTATGACCGGCACATCGAGTTCCTTGGCCATGGCCTTGAGAGAGCGGGAAATGTCACTGATTTCCTGGGCCCGGTTTTCTATACCTGTCTTGCCCTGCATGAGCTGCAGGTAATCGACAACCACCAGCCCGAGATCGTGTTCTGATTTTAGACGCCTGGCCTTGGCCCGCATTTCCAGCACTGTTATTCCCGCTGAATCATCTATATAAATGGGGGCATCGGTGAGCATACCCGTGGCCCGGGTCAGTTTGGGCCAGTCATTATCCTGCAGGCGGCCGGTACGGATATGCTGAGAGTCAATACGGCCGACTGAGCAGAGCATACGCAGGGCAAGCTGTTCCATGGACATTTCAAGACTGAAGACCGCCACCGGGATTTTGTCGATCAGGGCTGCATGCTGAACCATGTTCATGGCCAGCGCTGTCTTGCCCATGGAGGGACGGCCGGCCAGGATGATGAGATCAGAGGGCTGCAGTCCTGCGGTCATACGATCGAGTTCTTCATATCCCGTGGCAACACCGGTGATATGTTCCTTGCGGTCGGCAAGCCTGGTGATACGGTCAAAGGCCTTTGGTACAATCCTGGCCATGGATTCAAAACCCTGGGTTTTTCTGGCCTGGGCGATCTCGAAGATCGTTTTTTCCGCGTCATCCACCAGGGTTTCAATATCATCCTGGGCCGTATAGCAGCGGGCCGCAACCTCGGTGCTGGTCTGGATCAACCTGCGCAGGATAGCCTTTTCACGGATGATCTGAGCATGATGGACCAGGGTGCCGGTAAACGGAATCACGTCGGTGAGCGATGCCAGGTAGGCTGCACCGCCGACCTGGTCAAGCCGGTTCTGATCAATGAGCTGACCGGTCACGGTAATCAGATCATGAGGCTCCCTTTTTTCAAACAGAGAGACCATGACCTCAAAGATGACCTTATGGGCATCACGGTAAAAGTCTTCCGGGGAGAGAATCTCAACGACTTTCAGCAGAGATCTGTCCTGGATCAGGATAGTGCCTAATACAGCCTGTTCCGCTTCCACATTCTGCGGCGGCACCATGGTACCACTCGTTTTCATGGGGGAAGGAGCAGGTTGATTGTGCATAATATGGTATTGGTTCAGTGGTCAGGTTACAGGTGCCACTCTTGGCAAAACTCCTGAAATGAAGGGGTCTGCAGGCAGGAGTTGACAAAACAACTGCGGATCTGTCCCGTCACATGACAGCAGCAGATCCGCAGAAAAAACAGCAGGAGAAAACAGGCTGAAGGGCTATTCTTCCTCAGAAGTAATCTCCGGAACAACCTGAACCGTAATCTCCGTGGTCATCTGGAAGCCGACCTTGACAGGTACCTGGCATACGCTGATGGATTTGATCGGTTCAGGCAGCAGGATGGCTCTGCGGTCAATGGGTACGCCCATTTCAGCAAGTTTTTCAGCAATGTCGGCGGTGTTGACAGAGCCGAACAGACGGTCTTCCTCTCCAACCCGGCGGGAGATGGCTACAACCTTGCCCTCGATTTTGGAGGAAAGGGCTTCTGCAGTTTTTCTTTCCTGCTCAAGACGTTTGGCAATGGCCTGTTTTTCTTTCTCCAGCCGTGCCAGACTGGCCTTGCTTACCGTATCGGCCAGTTGCTGGGGAATAAGGTAGTTGCGGGCATAACCGGGCTTGACGGTTACTATCTCGCCTTCATGGCCCAGGGTATCAATTGTTTTTTTCAGTATGACTTCCATTATCTCATCCTTGCCTGTGAAATAAATAATCGTGCTTCAAGGGTCAGTTGTTTACCTGCTCATCCCGCGATATCTTGCGGAAATTAAGCCAGATATCTGCAATTCCAAGTATGGTCAGCAGGAGCAGTCCGTAACTCTGGACTGCAAGAATAACATATATTATAAATCGTAAAAAGCGTGGTACCTTCCAGCGATCAAGGAAATGGACGAAAACAGCCAGTCCCTGAAAAAAATAGAGTATCGCTGCAATAATTACCAGGCTATAGCCTGTATTTTTCAGCACTCCGCTGCCAAGCAGTGACAGAGCTGCAGAGACGATAAGCAGCCAGATCAGTTTATCCGGCAGCTGCCAGCAACTGTACCTGGGCCAGGCAGCCTCTGCAGGACGGATCCTGAGAAGCAGGCTGTTGCCGATAACCTGGTTCAGCCAGACCGTTATGATAACCAGCCCTGCAAGAAACCCCGGCAGTACACTGGGCAGAAACTCGCGAATGCCTGTAACTACCTGCTCCAGACTGTACAGTACATCCGGGGGCAGGTCAGAACTGTTACGGTAGATCTCTATTATCCTGGCAAAGGAATCATCCAGCATGCCAAGCAGGCTTGCATATGGATTTATTCCTGCAATAATGCCATAGACCGCCCAGAAAACAAACCAGCTCAATCCCAAGGTGAGTACACCCTTTGCGCCTGCTACAGCCGGTTTTTCTCCACGCTTTCCACTGCGGTACAGGCTGTAGCCCAAAGGCAGCATGGCCAGGGCAAAAACAACGAGTACCAGTTGCTGCAGGAGCAGTGCACCGGTTGCTGCAATCAACAACCCGTTACGAATCTGGACAATGGTCAGCCTGTCATCGTTCGTGGTTGTAAAGAGAACAAAGACAGGAACTGCAAGCAGTCCATTCATCCATCCAAACAGGGATGGAACCGCAACCGGCAGGAAAAATGCAACCGCAATCAGCAGAGCCTGAGGTGAGAAAAAAACAGTTCTTCGCTGCTGCCCACTGCCAGGCCATTTCATTCTCAGCCGGTTGTTCTTAAAATTAGTACTGGGTCGGGCCGGTGTAGGGTAGCAGGGCAAGATGACGGGCACGTTTAATAGCCTCTGTCACCTGGCGCTGATGGCTTGCACAGGTTCCGTAAATACGCTTGGGAATAATCTTGCCACGCTCGGTTACAAAATTTCTCAGAATTTTGACATCCTTATAATCAATAACCAGTTCCTTGTCAGCACAGAACCGGCATACCTTACGACGGGAAAAAACTCGTTTGCGCGGAGGCATAATAAAACTCCTTTTCTAATATTCAGGTCCGGTTCAGGACTGTTTTTCAGATTCTTCTGGTGTCTCGGAAGATGTGTCTTCAGAAACTGCCGCCTCTGCTTTCGGTTTTTCGGCAGCTGTCTCCCCGGGAGCCTCAGTCTCTTCTGTTTCTGCAGACTCTGCTTGAGCTGCCTGGGCCGCGATCTCCTCTTTCACCGTATTGATCCCTGCTTCATCAATGGAATCTGCCAGTTTAATGGTGAGGTAACGGAGCAGACGATCGTCAATGCGAAAGATACGTTCAATCTCAGATACTGTGGTTCCATGTGCAGCATAGTTCATGTACACATAGTACCCTTGCGTTTCTTTTTTGATCTCGTAGGCCAGGGTTTTTATGCCCCAGCGGTCAACATTTATGATGGAGCCGTTGTCATCGGTAACTATGGCGTTGGTACGCTCGATGATTTCGGTAAACTGGTCTTCACCCAGATTTGGGCGCAGAATATACGTTGTTTCGTAATGACGCATGATTCCTCCTCGTGGTCATAAAGGCCCTCGCTTCTATCCTGTCATGGAGAGCGAGAAGGTTAATTTATTAAAACCTTATAATTAACATCGCCTTTGGAGCAATGTCAATAAAAATCAGGTTCAGCCCTTTCAATTTAATAATCAAATATTAGCGTCGACAAATACTATCTTTTAATATGTATTCTCATCTGGAATAAATTTTTTTGGCTGCAAATCCCATATGAGGAGGTTCATATGGGATTGAGACCAAAACTGTTGTCCGGTCTGTTTGTATCTGCTGCGTTTGCTATGAGAATAGAAAGTGTGGGACTTCGTTTGACGGTGTCCAGGAATCAATCACCGGTATAAAAAAGTAACAAGAAGTAACTGCCTGGAAAAGTAAGGAAACCTGTGATGCGAACCACCCGTTTTTTTCTTCATGGCCTGGAGTCTTCAAGCAGAGGAACAAAAGGGCGCTGGTTTGGTGAGAATTTTCCGGACATGATTATTCCCGATTTTACGGGAGATCTTTCCGCACGCCTGCACCTGCTGAATAATCTCTGCAGGAACAAAACAAATCTGCTGCTGGTCGGTTCGAGCTTTGGCGGGCTAATGGCAACTGTTTTTGCAGTTGCCAATGAAGACCGGTGTTCACAACTCATTCTGCTGGCACCTGCCTTGAACTTCCCGGAATTTTCACCGCCTGAGAACAAGATAACCATTCCAACCAGGCTTATTATCGGGAGACACGACACTGTAACACCACCTGATACTGTACTACCCCTGGCTGAGCAAACTTTTTTGAACCTTGATGTCATGATCTGCAATGATGACCATCTGCTGCACACAGTGTTTGATAAGATTGACTGGCAGGATATGCTTCAAAAGGATAACAGATAAGTTAACGGGCTCTCTCTCTGTCGGGCAACGGTGTTTTTTTCCCGTTTTGATCTATACGGACAAAGGTGACCGTGGTTGAGAACATGAGATCGTCTTTAAGACCACGATTGCTCCTGTACACATGGACCAGGTATTGCACCGATGAATTGCCTTCTCCTGACTGTTCAACGATAAAGGTGAGTATTGTTCCACCGGTCACGCTTTTTCTAAATTCGACTTTATCCATTCCCATGGTGACGAAATTGCAGTCCGGATAGTCCAGTGTTGCGGCTATCCAGGCGTATTCATCAACCCATTTGAGCAGGTCGCCGCCAAAAAGATAGCCATACTGGTTTAAATTACTGGGTAAAACAAGTTTGTGGTTCTCCATGGTCAGTTTTTTCGCTGGTTGTGGTTTCCGGAAAGAGTGTCTCAGAGTCGTTGAATAAGATACAAATAGACCGGCATCCTGCTGCCTTTTCGAATTGCATGGAATTGTCTGAATATGTTTTTTCGGTCATGAAATCCTTTCAAAGGTGACAGATAGAGAGCTCCCTTGCTGTAACGCCGTGTCAGACCATTTTCCATCATGTCAATAAAAGCCTGGTAATGCCCTGCAGGAGCATCATCCATCAGGATAAAGTTAGCCGTTACTTCAATATGTTCATATCTTCGATTTATTGCCAGCATCCGGCGGAACCCCTTGTGAACATCTTCAGCAGATACAGGCTTTCGCAGCAGGTTCAAGGTTTCCTGATCTGCTGATTCCAGTCCGATATTGAGATAGACAGTGTAGGGAAGCTGATTTAAAGAATCAAACAGTTGCTCTTCTGTCTCTAATAAAGAGACCACGCTGCCGAAAAGAAAGAGTGAAGGGTCTTTCAGTGCAGAGTTACTGAACTCAAAAATATCATAGGCATTAAGAGCAGCGAACATGAGAAGGTCTTTCCCCGCTGCCAGAGCATCATGCTGCCCCAGGAAGACCGAATTGTAGTTGACTATATCTCTTCCCAGGAAGTTTCGTAATTCAGTGAGTTGCCGGAGGATATTGTGTTTTGATCTGACAATAAAATCCGAGCCTGTTTTGACTTCGCAGAATCCGCAGTTATGCTGGCAGCCGTCAGCAATTATGACCGGAACAACCTCATAATCAACATGCCTGGAGTCGGGAGGAAGAACAGGTATCCGGCCTTGAATGAGAGAATGAAAGGTATGCGCTTTGCGTGCCAGGATATTCTCATTGTTTCGGATGACACTCTGCACAAAATAGTGGATGGTGTCCGGGAGCTGTTTATCCTTAAGAGCGTTCTCCAGCAACTCCGGCAGCTTAACTTGGAACCGGAGTGCCTGCTGAACAGCAGGGTTTTGAAAGGGTTGTTGTCTGAACATGGAATTACTGGCATAGGAAAAGCACGGGATATAGTATTCTCCAAGCAGGTCAAAAACACCGCTGTAGCCGCCGGATGAATAGTAGAGCCAGTCATTTCCGATTGTTCTTTTCAGCCACTCTGCCGGATGCGGCCAGTCCCGGCCAAGTCCCTGCAGATGACGTATCTCTCCCTTGAGGTTGAAGTGACAGAGATAATCAGGGTGCCGTATCTCAGCATATCTGCCGTAACGGGAGGGATAGCTGACCTTTGAGTAACGGGAGGCACCCTGTTTATTGATGGCAATGGTCAGGTTGCTCAGCTGAAAGGTTTCCATAACAGGGACAGGGAAATATTTATTGTCTGTTCAACTTTTCCTGTTCCTTGATCTGTTCCCACTGGTTTCTCAAATCTTCTTCACGGCAGCTATGATCTTGTTCAAAGACATGGGGATGCCTGCGGATCATCTTTTCGCAGATTTCATTTAATGCATCTTCTGCTGAAAATTGATCATTTTCCTCAAAAATTGCGGTGAGCAGGGCCAGGATAAAGTAGAGATCACCTGTTTCCTCACAGATATGTTGCGTGTTTCCCTGTTCAATGGCCTCGGCCAGTTCCCGTGTTTCCTCCAGCAGATATTTTATCAGGCTCTCCGGTGTCTGCTTCCGATCCCAGGGACAGCCGTGGCTGCCCCGCAGGGTTTTCACAATAAAGCCGAGCCGCTCAAATGGGGAAACGTGCTGATCTTTTCCGGGTAACGGATTCATGGTTGTATCTGTTGTTGATAGTACTGAATATAAGATTGCTGTCCGTGGTGCGGCAGGGCCGGCTTATAAAGGGCACCTTGAAATCGGACACAATAGCAATTTTGCAGGGTGGCCTAAAGAGAATTCTACAGGGGATGTATACAGGCAGTGACGCTTTTTTTCAAATGATACCCTGTTTCCTATTCCCTTTTCCCATTAATTTTGATACTTGCCGGTAACTCTTTTAAATAGAGCTATTGTAAACTGCAAAAAGATACTTGGTGTTTAGATAGGAGGAATGAAATGGCTGACAGGGTTGTTTTCTTCAAACGATACCCTTTTGCTCCGGGTCTGAAACTGCACATTGAAGATGGTCCCCGCAAAGGGGACTGGATTGTGACAGCGGTCGATGAAAAAAAGGTTGCTCTCCGCTGCCCGGTCTCCGGGGTGGAAGTATGCTGGGACCGTTTCTGTTATTTTGTTGAAGAAAGGGACGCGCAGTTTCCGGCAAAAGAAGAGTAAAAAAAGCCTTTCCCCTCTAGACGAAGGGAAAGGGGCTGGATTTGATGGGGCGAACAGTAAGTCGCCCTACGTGTTTATGCCTACCAGGGTAACAGTATACACTACCACCTGTCCGGCAAGGGGATGATTATAGTCGACTGTCACTGTCTCCTCATCCACTGACACCACCGTGGCTGGAATTTTGTGGTTTTCCCCGTTTTTTTGCATGGTTAATGCCAGTATCATGCCGGGCTCAAGTTTGCTTTTTCCCTTGAAATTTGCAAGGGGTACTTTCTGAACCAGTTCCTGTAAATGATGTCCGTAGGCATCTTCGGGTTGAACATTTATCCTCCTGGTTTCTCCCGGTTCCATCCCGAACAGGCATGCTTCAACGGCCTTGAAGAGTTTTCCGCCACCAATGGAAAGTGTTACAGGTTTATCTTCAGGACTTTTGTCGATTAACTCGCCGTTTTCAAGGGTCGCTGTATAGGCTATTGTCACCGTATCCGTTAAGGCAACTGGGCACATGATTGCTCCTCTTTATTGTTTTTTGCTGAAGCCTGCTGCAGCAGGCTCCAGGTATGGTTGAATGCATTGACGTTGCCACTCTATATAAAAATTAGATCAATTTGACAACTCCACATTAGCTTCATGTGTACGCAGAACTTGACAAAGAGTGTTTGAAGGCATAAATGTGACAATTTTGTCGTCAACAGAGCTTGTCTCTGGAACTGAATTGCTAACACACCAGAAATGAATACATTCTGAACAGGCCCAAGTGTGTCATAATGCTGGAACAGGACCGTGACGGAGAAAGCACATAAAAAAAGAGAGGAGTTAAGTTTTCTGATGCTGAAACTCGATTTTGCAAAGTCGGCTGATGGATTGTTGCCCGCCATAGTTCAGGATGCTGAAAGCGGAGAAGTCCTGATGCTGGCCTATATTAATGAAGAATCCTGGCAAAGGACTCTTGAGAGCGGCAAAGCGCATTTCTGGAGCCGGTCGCGCAGCAAACTGTGGCTCAAGGGTGAATCCTCCGGTAATGTACAGCTGGTGAAAGACATCTTTGTTGACTGTGATCAGGATACTGTTGTGTTCAAGGTTGAACAGATTGGCGGAGCTGCCTGTCACATGGGATATCGCAGCTGTTTTTTTCGTCGCGTCAATATGATCAGTGGTGAACTGGAAGTAGAAGGTGTTCCTGTTTTTGATCCTGCAGAAGTGTACGGTTAACTGTAGGGTGCCTTGAAAAATTAGAATTTTCATTCGAGATCAAGGAACAGGGAAATTAGCCGGACAGCTTGGCAGTTCTGCGAAAAGCGCAACATATTAGTCATATGTGAGCATTTTTCATTTTCCTGTGACACAGAGATCGGACGAAAAGTCAATTTTTTAAGGTAGCCTGTAAACAGGTAGATCGAATTCCTTTTGTTTTTTCTGTTAATGTTT
>CAZKBZ010000015.1:2242-40164 GCA_964551175.1 uncultured Desulfobulbus sp. | reverse complement strand
AGAAAGATCTTCCTGTACAGCGGATTGTTAACTGACCATATAGTAACAAATTAACTCAGAAACACAGCAGGTTACACTGATGTGATGCTGTCTTTTTCCCCTGTGAATGCCCTGTTCTATCCTGATACCGGGAGCAGATAAGCCCTGGTCTTCCTGTTTTGTCGAGTTGTCCATATTTTATACAGTCCCCCAGGTTATTCCCTCTGCACTGTGTCTATTAATGAGACAGTATTGTTTTGTCGTGTAATCTGACCAAAAAATATATGGCAAACTATCAGTTAGTTATGAACTATTTTAAAGTAACGTCGGTATGTCTCGTAATAAGGCACATTTATTGAATCATAAAAAGAGTTTTCATTAACGATAATAAATTATTTCAATTTTCCAGCTGATTATCAGCCAGAGGAGAGTGTAATGGAGGACGGTAGTAACAAAAAACGACTTGCCGATATAGTCGGTCTGGTCATTGTAATGATCTTGTTTCTGTCACCAACTGTGATAAGGGCCCAGGACCGGCAGGAGGCTTGTGAGCAACTCTCTGTGCAGCAGGCAGTCGCCATCGCCATGGAAAAAAATCCCGGTCTTGCTGCCATCCGTGCCCGTTATGAGGCCATGGCCGCTATCCCGTCCCAGTTGTCCACCCTGCCTGATCCGGTTCTTTCACTGGGTGGTCTGAACTTGCCGACAGATACCTTTAATCTGGACCAGGAAAACATGACCCAACTGCAGATCGGTATCAGCCAGAAGTTTCCCTTTCCCGGCAAGCTGGGTTTGAAGGAAAAAGGTGCTGCCCTTGAGGCTGAAGCTGCTCTGGAGCAGGTTGACGAGGCCAGGTTGAATCTCATCAAAAATACCAGCAGAGTCTGGTGGGATATTTTTTATCTGCAGAAGAGCCTTGATATTATCCGTTCCAATCAGGATCTGGTCAGGGCAACTGTTGCTGCCGCCCGAACCAAGTACGAAGTGGGTAAGGGATTACAGCAGGATGTACTGCTGGCCCAGGTAGAGCTGACCAAGCTGATGGACAGGGAAATGACAGTGGTCAATGGCATAGCGAAAAAAAAGGCATCTCTTGCAGCCCTTCTTGACAGACCAGCCGATGCCGGTTGTTTTGCTATAGAAGCACAGTCTATGAAATTCAATCTTCCGGAGGTCCTGCCGCTTTCTACCCTGCAGGCCATGTCTTTGACCAGTCGTCCAGGTCTGCTGGCCTTGGAGAAGAAAACCGATGCAACCAGAAGCAGGATAGAGCTTGCCCGCAAGGATTACTACCCTGATTTTACAGTGGGTGCAGCCTATGGATATCGGCAGGATACCCCTGATGGCCGGGATCGCAGTGACTTTGCCACCTTTAAGTTGAGTATGAATCTGCCCATCTGGACTGGTTCCAGGCAGGACAAGGCTGTGGCCCAGCGCACCAGCGAATCCTTGGAGGCAGAGCATAAACTGCGTGCATTTAAAGACAAGGTGCAGGCAGAGATAACAAGCGAATTTTCCGATTATTCCAACAGTGTCCGGCAGAGCACACTGTATGAGACATCACTTATTCCCCAGGCGGAACAGACTGCAGCGGCCATGCTCAAGGGGTACCAGGTCAACAAAGTAGATTTCCTGAATGTGATCAGGGCGCAACTGGCCCTGTACAACTATAAAATCACCTACTGGAATTACCTGAGCAGGGCTTATAAGGCCCTGGCCGGACTGGAAGCCGCCACAGGTACCGGCACATCTGTATATAAGGAGACTAACAATGACTGACACTACTTCATCCCGGTTTGCATTACCTGCAGTTCTCATTCTTTTTCTGGTACTTGCAACCGCCTTTTCCGCACTGGCTGCAGAGAAGGAACAGGAAAAAAAACCACTCTTTTACCGCAACCCCATGAACCCGGCCGTCACTTCGCCGGTGCCGGCCAAGGATGATATGGGCATGGATTATATTCCTGTTTTTGCCGATTCGGATTCTTCCTCCGGTCCGTCCGGGACAGTGAAAATCGATCCAATTCTTGTTCAGAAAATGGGAGTACGGACCGGCATGGCCATGGAACAGTCCATGAGTCGACTCATCACCACCCCGGCGCGGGTAACTTTTAATGAAGAAAGCCTGGCCATGGTGCATTCCAAGTTCAGCGGCTGGGCCGAAGAGGTGAAGGTCAGCAAGACCGGAGAACAGGTCAAAAAAGGACAGACCCTGGTCACCATTTACTCACCTGAACTGGTCTCCACCCAGGAAGAGTATCTGCTGGCCCTGGCCAATGCCAGGGTTCTGGAACAGTCCAGCATGAAAGAAATCCGGGATGATGCCAAACGTCTGGTCAGAGCCACCCGCAAACGACTGACCTATTTTGACATCCCGGAAAAGGTCATTCGCCGGCTGGAACGGACCGGTGAGGTCAAGCGGGATCTGCCCATTGATTCGCCCTTCACAGGAACGGTCATTGATATTGGTGTGGAGGCAGGACATTTTATTACCCCGAAACAGCGCTTATACCGAATCGCCGACCTGTCCAAGGTCTGGGTATATGCAGAGGTCTATGAGCCGGATCTCCCCTGGATCCGCAAAGGCGATACGGCCCTGATCTCTGTGGCCAGTCAGCCGGGCAAGCAGTTTTCCGGCACCATTGACTATATTTATCCCTATGAAGAGGGCAGGACCCGCACCGTCAAGGTCCGGCTGGTCTTTGACAACAGGGACGGAAATCTGAGACCGGGCATGTTTGCCGATATTACCATCCATGCCGGCAGGCGGGATAAGGTGCTGGCAGTTCCTTCAGAGGCCATTGTCCGTTCCGGCAGTAGAGAGCAGGTCTTTGTTGTAACCGGTCCGGGAACCTTTGAACCCAGGGAAGTGGTGACCGGGGTTGAGGCTGACGGTTTTACAGAAATTATCAAGGGGCTGAAGCAGCATGTAAGCGTAGTTACCTCGGCCCAGTTTCTTATTGATTCGGAATCCAAGCTGAAAGAGGCCACCGCCAAGATGCTTGAAGCAGGCAGTGGTGCTGAAAATGATGACATGGCTGACAGGAAGAAAGAGGAATAATATTGAACTACGGAAGAATGTAGATAGAGAAACAGTATGATACAAAAAATAATAGACTTTTCCATTCGTGACCGGCTGCTGATCCTTATCGGTACGGCCATTATTGCTGCGGTTGGTCTCTGGACCTTGAAAAATACACCCCTGGATGCCATTCCGGATCTTTCCGATGTCCAAGTTATCATTTTTACCAAGTATCCGGGCCAGGCCCCCCAGGTTGTGGAAGACCAGGTTACTTATCCCCTGACTACAGCCATGCTGTCGGTGCCCAAGTCAAAGGTGGTGCGCGGCTACTCCTTTTTCGGCATCTCTTTTGTCTATATTATTTTTGAAGACGGTACTGACATGTACTGGGCCCGTTCACGGGTGCTGGAATCCTTGAATTATGTCGGTTCCAGCCTGCCTGCCGGCGTTACTCCCTCTCTCGGTCCGGATGCGACCGGTGTCGGCTGGATTTATGAATACGCCCTGGTTGACAGGAGCGGCACACATGATCTGGCCCAGCTGCGCTCCCTCCAGGACTGGTATCTGCGTTATCCCCTGCAGACGGTTGAGGGGGTCGCCGAAGTGGCCTCCATCGGTGGTTTTGTCAAGCAGTACCAGGTGGAAGTGGATCCCGACAAACTGGCTGCCTATAAAATTCCAATTCAGAAGGTCCGCAAGGCAATTAAACGGTCCAACAGTGATGTGGGCGGCCGGTTGATTGAAATGGCTGAAACAGAATACATGGTGCGTGGCCAGGGGTATATCAAATCCATTGACGATCTCAGGGAAATTCCGCTCACAACCGATGGCATGGGGACTCCCATCCGGCTGGCCGATGTGGCCACCATTCAGTTTGGCCCGGAGTTGCGGCGAGGTCTTGCCGAGCTCAACGGCGAAGGCGAGGTTGCAGGCGGTATTGTCATCATGCGCTATGGTGAAAATGCCCTGGCAACCATTGAACGTGTCCGGGAAAAACTGGAAGAGTTAAAAAAAGGTCTTCCCGAGGGTGTCGAGATCGTACCCACCTATGACCGCGGCAGCCTGATTGAACGGGCCATTGAAAATCTCAAGGGCAAACTGATTGAGGAATCCATTGTTGTCTCCCTGGTCTGTATTGTCTTTCTCCTCCATTTCCGCTCGGCTCTGGTGGCCATCGCCACCTTGCCCATGGGTATCCTGCTGGCCTTTATCATCATGAAAATGCAGGGAATCAATGCCAATATCATGTCGCTTGGCGGTATTGCCATTGCCATCGGCGCCATGGTGGACGGGGCAATTGTCATGATCGAAAATGCTCATAAACATATTGAGCTGGCAGCAAAACGGGGTGAGGAGATAACAGGAAAAAACCGCTGGCGGATCATGGGCGAGGCAGCCCGTGAAGTCGGCCCGGCACTCTTTTTCTCACTGCTGATCATAACATTTTCATTCCTGCCCATTTTTACTCTGCAGGCCCAGGAGGGACGTCTGTTTACACCACTGGCCTTTACCAAGACCTATGCCATGGCATCGTCTGCCCTGCTGTCCATTACCCTGGTTCCGGTGCTGATGGGTTTTTTTATCCGTGGCAAAATCATTCCTGAGAAAAAAAACCCGGTTAACCGCTTTTTCCAGTTTCTGCATGGTCCGGCCCTGCGCCTTTGTATCAGGCTGCGCTGGCTGGTTATCCTGCTGGCTGTTGTATTTGTCGGTGTGACCTGGATACCGCTGAACCAGCTGGGCTCGGAATTCATGCCGCCACTGGATGAGGGAGATATCCTCTATATGCCGTCCTCTTTTCCCGGTATCTCCATTACCAAGGCCAAAGAGATTCTCCAGCAGACCGATAAGATAATAAAAACCTTTCCCGAGGTAGAAACTGTTTTCGGTAAGGTGGGACGGGCGGAAAGCGCTACCGATCCGGCACCGTTGTCCATGATAGAAACCATTGTCCGGCTCAAACCCCGTGACCAGTGGCCTGATCCGGACAAAACCACCCGGGAGTTGATGCAGGAAATGGATAAGGAACTGCGTATTCCAGGACTTGCCAATGCCTGGACCATGCCGATTATTACCCGCATCGATATGCTCTCCACGGGCATCAAAACGCCCATCGGTATCAAGGTGAGCGGACCTGACCTGAATGTACTGGGTAAGGTTGCCCTAGACATTGAAAACATCATGAAAACCCTGCCTGAAACGGTTTCCGCCTATGGTGACCGGGCAGTGGGTGGCTATTTCCTGGATATTGCCATCAACCGTAAATCAGCAGCACGCTACGGGTTGACAGTGGGAGATATTCAGGATGTGATCATGACCGCCATCGGCGGAATGAAGGTCTCCCAGACCATTGAAGGGCTTGAACGTTACCCGATCAACCTGCGCTATCCCAGAGATTTTCGTGACAACCCGGACAAGATCGGCAGGGTGCTGGTTCCCACCGGATCAGGCAATCATATTCCACTTTCCGAGGTGACCACCATTACCCTTAACCGGGGTGCACCGGTGGTAAAGAGTGAAAATGCCCGTCCCAATGCCTGGATCTATGTGGATATTTCCACCTCGAATATCGGCGGCTTTGTAAAAGAGGCAAAACAGGTCATAGACCGGCAGCTCAACCTGCCGGCAGGGTATACCCTGTCCTGGTCCGGCCAGTTTGAGTATATGGAGCGTGCCCAGCAGCGACTGCGTATTGTGGTGCCCTTTACCCTGGTACTGATCTTTCTGCTGCTCTACTTCAACTTTCGTAACCTGGCAGAGCCGATCATTGTCATGCTCTCCATCCCCTTTGCCCTTGTGGGCGGGATCTGGCTGATATGGTTTATGAAATTTAATATCTCGGTGGCCATTGTAGTGGGCTTTATTGCCCTGGCAGGCGTTGCAGCAGAAATCGGTGTGCTGGTCCTGACCTTTATCGATCATGAACTTGAACGGCAACAAAAAAAGAGCGACAAAGGAAGATTGAGCAGTAAAGAGATTATGGCTGCTGTTTACACCGGAACCGCAGAGCGGGTACGGCCCATAGCCATGACCGCTACTGCCATTATTGCCGGCCTGTTACCTATTTTATACGGTAAAGGCACCGGTTCCCAGGTCATGCAGCGTATTGCCGCACCCATGGTTGGCGGCATGGTAACCACGACATTGCTCTGCCTACTGGTTATACCGGTTATTTACGGTATCTATCTCCAGTCTGCTGAACGTTTCCAAAAAGGTAAATGAAATGAACTATTATACACGGACAATTTTCTTCACTCTTGCCGGCACGATAACAGGAGTGATCATTGTACACCCCTATGTCATGGTGGTTCATCGACTCACCGGGCCCGGTCATGGGACCGGTGTTTCAGCCGGGAATGTTGCTGCAAATCTTTTTGCCTCCTTTACCCTGTCAATGCTTCCAATGGCCATTGCCTTTGGTTTCTTTGGCGGCATATGCGGCATGTTACTTGGCCTGCTTTTTGAACGAAATCAGCGTATTGTCCGTTATCAGTATCAGGTGCGTCTCCACCGCGATCTGATGAACTCTCTGCAGCAGCTGCTGGACGTCCTTTCCCATTATATTCTTAACAGTTCCATGATGATCAGCGGTTATGCTAGACGACTGCGAAAAAATGCAGAAGATACGGATCTGCAGACACTCACCGCCATTATCCTTCAGGCTGAGAAAAATGAAGCCATTTTAAAGGTTATTCAGGATGCGGAATTTTTAAAGAATATTGATCCCTCGGACAACACCTACCAGAAACTGGTTGACCTGAACCAGCGGATTGAAGCAAATCTTGATTAGGTTGAGAAAAATGGTACGAGGAGTTAAATTTTTCCAAGTTATCGCATCAGTTCAAATAAACCGGATTTAGATGCTTTTTTGTCAAATGTAAATACACTTTCACAGCCCTGTTCTTTAGCTGAATATGCAATTACAAGATCAGAAAGATCGTAGCGATTCTTTGGGGCAAAATGTGTGAATTGCTGAAGGACCGATTGATGCTCAAATTTTAAAATTGGCATTAAGAGCATATCGCTGATTGATTCAACAATTTCTTGCCGTGATATTTCATAAGCAGATTCGAGCACCCAAATCAACTCAAGGATAACAAGTAAAGAGACAAAGAGTGAGCTGTTCTCTGATTCTACTTTTTTAAAAAGTTCGTATACTTTTTTTGATTGAATTTCATCATCACTTACAAGAAATCGGACAAGAATGTTTGTATCTATGCCTTTCATCCTAATTTGTCCTTCATTCTGTTTTTTATTGCATAATTCATGGATTCAACAGAAACGGTTTTTCTATCAGGTTGATATAATTTAGCAAAAACATCGTCAACTTTTTTAGATATAGGTCTGATAATTGCCTCCCTGTTTTCAGTGACAATAATTTCAATTTTGTCGCCAGTATGAAGCTTTAAACTTTCTCGAATCTGTTTTGGGATAGTTACCTGCCCCTTGGTGGTAAGTGTTGCCAATGCCATACCTTACTCCTTACAATTAATTTAATCTTACTTTATAGTAAGACAAAGGTCATGTTTTGTCAACATTAGAAATTATTCACGGAGGTTGTGAGGTTTTCAAAGAGTATCAAGGCAGTGAGAAAAATCGTGGTCACGCTAAATCGTTCAGGATTTAACGAAAATGGTGAATACCGATATCTTCGGCAGGGAGCTGGAAAAGGGCTATAGGGATAAGAGAAGGATTAACTTGGTTGCCGGTACGACAGGGTCAGACACAGTTAATTCTGCTCTTACCCTTTTATTTCGACTATGCTACCTTTCTTATTTGAACCCATTTCTGTGTGCAAATGAAGATAATCGTTGAATAAGCAGCCCCTTCTTGATATGAAACGCTTTAAGGCTACCTTGAAAAATTGCCTTTTCGCCCGATCTCTGTGTCACAGGAAAATGAAAAATGCTCACATATGATTAATATGCTGCGCTTTAATTTTCCGCTGCTCCTTGAACTCGAACAGATAGCGTAGACTTCGAAATATCTAATTTTTCAAGGCACCCTTAAGCAAAATCACGACTTAGTTTAGCATAAAGAAATTATCCATAATAAACTTCCGAAAGGATGTTTTCATGTCAGTAGAGAATGCAGTATCATTGTTATTTATAATTTTTCTCTTTGCCATTACCCCAGGGCCAGGGGTTTTTGCTCTTTTAGCCAGATCTTTATCTTCCGGGGTCAAGCCTTGTGTCGCCTTGGCATTAGGTATGGCTGTAAGTGATGTCGTCTATCTGATTCTCGCTTGCTTTGGTCTTGCCGTCATTGCAGAACAATGGGCCGGGCTATTCATGATTATCCGTATTGCTGGAACTTTCTACCTTCTTTATCTAGGGTGGAAAATGTGGACCGCCTCTGCTGAAGCATCTCTGCAGAATGATGTTAATGATGTAACTTTTTCAGCGGCCAAAAGTCTGTTGCAGGGTTTTTTAATTTCAGCTTCCAATCCCAAAGTGATTTTCTTTTATATAGCCTTTCTGCCTACCATTATGGATCTTAACAGCCTGACGCCATCTGACATATCTTTGGCATCAGGCATTACTCTCTTAGGAATCATGATGGGGCTTATGACGATTGCAATGTGTGCCTCTTCAGCAAGGCTATTTTTTACCTCCAGAAAGGCGGTAAAAGGCCTCAATCGAACATCGGGTGGAATTATGATAGGAGCCGGTTTTTACCTCGGCCTTCACGGTTAACATGATATCCGGCCAATTGATTTACACCTTAGGGTGCTTTGAAAAATTAGAATTTTCGTTCGAGGTCAAGGAACAGAGAAATTAAAAAGCGCAGCATATTAGTCATATGTGAGTATTTTTAATTTCTTTGTGACGCAGAGATCTGGCGAAAAGGCAATTTTTCGAAGTAGCCCTTAGTCACTAAGGCCTGTTTTGCAGATAGTTTTTTCGCAGCAATCTGGATAGTTTTCTGTTAACAGCAGGGTCCTTCAATGCCCAGCAGTTCGTTTATGACTCCCCGTACGCATCCTTCACCCGCTTCCACGGTGATAGCCGATGCAGGACAGTTGCGCATTCAGGCGCCGCATCCATGCAGAAATTACGACTGTTCATTACCGCTTTTTTTGTCCTTGAGGATAAAAACTCCGTGCGGACAGACCACTGTGCACATACCGCAGCCGATACATTTTTCCCGGTCACATTCCAGGGTGACCACATCTTCCAGATAGTGAAATTCCGTCATTGTTGTTCTCCTTATCCCAGCCACAGTAATGCTGTCCACAGGCCTATTCCGCAGACTATGGAAACAAACTGGGCAGGCATTGCCCGCAGCATTTCCTTTCTGACACCGTTGAGTGAGGTAAAGGTTGAGGGTCCGGCTGGGCCATGGGCAGAATGGTCATTGGCGGCGCATTCTTCACTGGTGCATTCATGCTTTCATGTCCTTCTGTATCACAGGTAAAGGTTGGATCTGTACCGGGCTGGAAGTCCGACATGAACCACCGCAGCCACAATCCGAATCCTCTGCCTCTGCATGACCATGGCTATGGGTGTGCTCATGACTGTGCCCATGATTGTGTCCGGTGGAACAGGTTTCGGCTGCACATCCGCAGCCTTCGCCTTTACCAAACCAGCCCTGCACGATGGAATACAGCGGACGGACGGAAAGGGCGAGCAGCAACAGGGTGGCGGTTGTCATCAGCCAGCCGGGCAAAACCTCGGCAGCCTGTCCGACAGCGGCCATAGCTGAGATACCGAGGGAGAGGTAAACAACATCTACGGCAAGACCGCAGAGTACGCTGATAACCGCAATGGAAACCAGGTATAAGGCTGTTGCCCGTTTACCGAGCAGTCCAAACAGTACTGACAGTGAAGTAATATTTGTGGCCGGCCCGACCAGCAGGAAAACCAAAGCCGTTCCCGGACTGACACCTTTCATGATAAAGGCTGCCGCAATGGGCGTTGATGCGGTGGCACAGATATAGAGGGGGATACCAAAGGTCAGCATCAGCAGCATGGAACCGAGCCCACCGCCCAGGTATCGGGCGATCACCGCATCAGGTACCAGTACTGAGATAAGACCTGCCAGCAGGATACCGACAAAAAACCAGCCGGCAAGATCGGCCCAGAGATCGGTTGCCGCGTACTTGACGCCTATTCGGAGTTTTTCAGCCAGGCTGTGATGATGTTTATGTTCCTCCGGCGGGCAGTCAGTTCCGTCACAGCAGTTATCAATGGGACAGCTCAGGTCAGGAATTGCCTGTCTGGTCTTGTCCGGCGGATTGAAAAAGTTTTCAGCGCAACCTGCTGCAAAGGCGGAGATAAAGGCGGAGATTGGCCGGGCAATGGTCATGATGGGATCAAGCAGGGCCCAGGTGATGGAAATGGAGTCCACACCCGATTCAGGGGTGGAAATAAGAAAGGCCGTGGTAGCCCCGTTATTGGCACCCTGTTTTTTGAGCGAGGCGGCCGCCGGCAGTACGCCGCAGGAACAGAGTGGGATGGGGATACCGAGCAGGGCAGCCTTGAAGACTGAGCTGAACCGGCCGTTGCCCAGGTGGGCAGCCACATAGGCCGGGGACAAAAACATCTTGAGCAGCCCGCCCACCAGCAGACCGAACAGGATGTAAATCGAAGCCTGCTGGAGCATATCCCAGGAGGAGATAATGACGTCATAGATAAAGGTCAGCATATTATTTTTCCTCCCTGAGATGTTCAAGGGCCAGATGAATAAGTGCGCTGACATGACTGTCACTCAACCGGTAATAGAGAACCGGTCCCTCACGTCTGTTTGTTACCAGCTGCAGTTGTCTGAGTTGACGCAACTGGTGACTGACTGCTGATTCGCTGACTCCTACCAACAGGGCCAGGTCGCAGACGCACATTTCCTCAATATCCAGAGCCCAGAGAATTTTCAGCCGATTGGGATCACCCATGGCCTTAAACAGGGCTGCCAGCTGTTCGTTCTCTCTTCGGGGCAGGGCATGTTCCTGCGCCGCCTCCACTCTTTCCTGATGAATACATCGGCAGTCACACTGTTCACTGGATAAAGGTAGAATTTTTTCCATATGTATAACCCCTTTTTTCTAAAATATATGATCATTTGTTCATATATAAAGATTTCAATTTAGAATGTCAAGTGTGTTTCTTTAAACTGCACATCAAAGCATTTTTCCATCTGTCCAAAAATAAGACAGTCGTTGTATCTTCGTATTGGTAGCTCTGTCTAATATTGAGACGACTTAAAAAAACCTTTTTTATTATCTTCAATTTATTTACTTTAAATTCGTATGGTTACAGCTCCACAACGCTTTGGAGCCAAACTGGCATGGAGCATGCTTTATAAGGGTAGAATTAACGAACAGCTAACTTTTAGATTATGGAGCACTACAATGATGCATAATGGATTTGGATCAGGATTCGGACAGTACGGCAGCTGGTTGTGCGGACCAGGTGCTTTTTTCCCCGGGCCTCTCGGCTGGATAGTAACCCTTCTTTTCTGGGGGTTGATAATTTACCTGGTGGTCAAGATTTTTCAGGTACTGTTTTCAGGCGGGAAAAATAAATCTGCCCGTCATCTTGATGCGTTGAAAGAGCGTTATGCCCGTGGTGAAATCAATGAAGAAGAATATCAACGCATGAAGTCAGAGCTTGTCTAAAAGCCTGTATCTCATGTGTACCGGAGAAAAATCATGAAACGACGAACACTGTTAAAAGGCGGTTTAGCCGCGCTGGCGCTCGCCGGAGCCAACTATACCGGCCTGTCTCTACTGGGCAAACCGGGATTTATTGATACAGCCCGGGCTGATGGTTTCACAGTACCTCTGCCCATTCCTCCCTTACTTGAAGATCTGGACAATACAGCTGACAGCGCCCGTTTCATCATGAATGTCCAGCAGGGCAGCATGGATTTTTTTCCCGGAAAACCAACAGCAACACTTGGTTATAATGGAAATTTTTTAGGACCGACCATTCGGGTCAGGAACGGACAGCGTTTCAGGATAAACGTCAACAATACACTGCCGGAAGTAACTACTCTGCACTGGCATGGACTACACGTTCCGGCTAAGTGGGACGGCGGACCCCGCCAGCCGATTCCTGCAGGTACAACCTGGAAACCGGATTTTACCATTAATCAGGAGGCGGCAACCCTCTGGTATCATCCGCATGCCATGGGACTCACTGGTGAACAGGTGTATCACGGCCTGGCCGGTTTTTTCCTGATAGAGGATGAGGTTTCAGACAAGCTGGACATTCCGAAAACCTATGGAGTGGATGACATTCCGCTGGTCATTCAGGATCGAAGATTCTTTGGTAATGGTCAGTTTGCCTATGCGCAGAACATGCATGATATTTTAAACGGTGTAATAGGCAACTACCTTCTGGTCAATGGAACCATGCAGCCGATCTTTTCGGTGCATGGTGGCCTGGTGCGGTTGCGGTTACTGAACGGCTCCAACTCTTCTATCTATCAAATTGGCTTTAAAGACCAGCGTACCTTTCAGGTAATCGCTTCCGACGGTGGATTTCTCGAGCAAGCTGTAGCCATGAAATCAATAGTGCTGTCGGCTGGAGAGCGTGCCGAGGTGGTGATTGATCTTTCCGATGTTGAACCGGGAAACCAGATCAGTTTGATGGTTGACCAGATGAAGGGCAGCCTGTTTGAAGCCATGCGTCTTACTGTTGATCGTCCTGCTGAGACCACAATGGTTCTTCCGGGTCATCTTCGCACCCTGGATAAAATACCTGAATCCGAGGCCGGCGGTATCCGTGGTTTTACCATGGAGACCATGTCCATGGGCGGCGGCCGGATGGGTATGGGCATGATGGGTCGAAGACTCACCATTAACGGCAAAAAAATGGATATCAACCGCATTGACGAACAGGTCAGGCTGGGTTCCACCGAGATCTGGGAGATAACCAATCAAGGTGCCATGATGATGAGCATGCCCCATTCCATGCACCTGCACGATGTCCAGTTTCAGATTCTTTCCAGGAATGGCAGAACTCCGCCCCTGCACGAACAGGGACGAAAAGATACTGTTCTGATCATGCCCGGTGAGACTGTACGGATTATCAGCCGCTTTCACGACTATACCGGAGTCTACATGTACCACTGTCACCTGCTGGAACATGAGGATGACGGCATGATGGGACAGTTTGAAGTTATCAGCTGACTTTCATGAAACACCTGTGGTCCGGACATACGATCCATGACCGGACCCTATTGAGGATTTGCAGTATATTTTTTACTGGGGATGGACACATGAAAACAATGTTAACTCTGTTTCTGCTGGCTGCCGTGGCAGTGGTACTGTCAGGGTGTGGTCATTACGACATGGGACGTCGATACACGAACGACATGCATTATGACCAAAGTCATAACCAAAGCGAAAACGACTCCCTTTACATGCAGGGAAACAACATGCAGTTGAACGGGCCATATGAGAGGTAACGATGGAGTGTACATGGGGATACAGCTGGCATGGCTGGTATTTTTATCACAGCTGGGTTTTCTGGTTGCTGCTGATGCTGATGATCACTGCAGGAGTTATTGTAGTGTTGATCCGTCGTCAGCAAACAGGGCAAAAAAAATGCACGGCCTGCAACAGCCCGGTTCAGGAAGTTTACCTGCGTTGTCCGGACTGCGGCCAGGAACTGAAAAGCCACTGCCCCCATTGCAGTTATATCGTAGAAAACAGCTGGCAATTCTGCCCGCATTGCAAAAAGGCGCTCCATTCCGGTACGCCTGAAAAACCAACAACAGCAGGCATATCGTCTGCTTGAAATAAAACCTACAGGAGGTTGAACAATGAAAATGGGAATGAAAACAACAATCATCGTATCTATGCTGGTAGTCGGACTCATCGCTGGAAACGGACTTGCCCAGACAGGAACGGACACCACAACTCCGCAGCAGCAACAGCAGATGCGTGGTAACATGATGGGTGGCGGCATGATGGGCGGTCCGGGTATGATGATGGGTGGCGGCATGATGGGTAAGGGTATGATGGGCGGTCAAGGTCGTATGGGTATGGGCTGCAATGGAATGATGGGTGGCATGATGATGAACCGGATGTCTCCTGAAATGCAGCAGCAATTCATGGACCAGACTACTGATCTGCGCAAACAGATGATGGAAAAACGTTTTGCCTACATGGAAGCCATGCGCAATTCCAAGACTACTCCGCAGGATCTTGCTAAAATTGAAAAAGAGATGCTTGATCTGCGTTCTAAAATGATGGATAAGATGAACAGTCTGCAGACAAAGTAGCAGAATTGTCAAATGATGTCGGTTTAATTCGTTGTGGATTGACCGACATTACTCCTCGAATGAGTGGTTCCGGGCTCAACTGTACCGTTATTGTCTGAGCCCGGATTTTCTTCTGTATATTGAGGTAGGTAAATGAAAAGAAACAGAAGTGTTTTGTTACCGGATGAGATCAATCTGCCGCGCCGTCGGTTCGTCAAAGGGATTGCCATGGGTGGCGCCTTGCTTGGCCTGGGGGTTTCCCCTGAACATCTCCTGGCTGCTGCCATCCCGTCTGATAATCAACAAACTCTGCAAGGCAAACGTTTCCGGTTAACGATTGCTCCTCAGAAAGTCAACTTTACAGGTAAAGAACGTTTTGCCACGGCGGTCAACGGTACAGTCCCCGGGCCAATTCTTCGCTGGAAGGAAGGAGACAGAATTACTCTTGATGTAACCAATAATCTTGCAGAATCAAGCTCCATCCACTGGCATGGTATCATCCTGCCTGCTGATATGGACGGAGTGCCCGAAATCAGCTTTAACGGCATTGATCCCGGTGAAACCTATCATTATGCATTTGATGTCAACCAGAGTGGGACCTACTGGTACCACAGTCATTCCGGATTCCAGGAACAGACCGGTCTGTACGGGGCCATCATTATTGATCCACTGGAACCGGAACCCTTTAGTTATGACCGTGAGTATGTTGTCATGCTCTCTGACTGGTCTGATGAAAATCCGGCCACCATTTATGCCAAACTCAAAAAGATGAGCGACTACTATAATTTTAACGAACGGACCGTCGGTGATCTTATTCGCGATATCCAGGAAAAAGGGCTGTCACAAACCTGGTCTGACCGCTCCATGTGGAACAAAATGCGGATGAGCGACCGGGATCTGTCCGATGTTACCGGCTATACATACACCTATTTGATGAACGGCCGGACCCCGGCAGAAGGCTGGACCGGGCTGTTTAAACGGGGTGAGAGAGTGCGCCTGCGCATTATCAACGGTTCGGCAATGAGCTTTTTTGATGTCCGTGTCCCCGGTCTGACCATGACCGTTGTGGCTGCAGACGGCCAGAATATCGAGCCGGTTTCTGTGGATGAGTTTCGGATCGGTGTGGCTGAGATCTATGACGTTATTGTAGAGCCCAAAGATGACCGGGCCTACTGTATTTTTGCCCAGGCCATCGATCGGACCGGCTATGCCCGCGGTACCCTGACGCCGGATCCTTCCCTGACTGCAGATGTTCCTGAATTTGATCCATATCCAATCCTGACCCACACAGACATGGGCATGGATATGACAGGTATGAGTGGAATGGATGATATGGCTGGCATGGAAAACAACAAAAGCAAGGATGGAATGGACGGTATGGAAGGTATGAATCATGCCGGTATGAACACCAGTTCTGAAAAAATGGTCATGCGCGGTCCGGCCGGGATGGGCAGTGACGCAAAAATTGTACATGCAGAAACAGAATTCGGTCCCCAGGTTGATATGCGGGCCATGAGCCCGAAATACCGGCTCGATGATCCGGGAGTGGGTCTGCGCAATAACGGCCGCCGGGTGCTCACCTATGCGGATCTTCGTAACCTGTATCCAACCCCGGATCCACGCGATCCCGGACGGGAAATTCAGCTCCACCTGACCGGCAGTATGGCACGCTACATGTGGTCCATCAACGGTATAAAATATGCTGACGCCGAGCCCATCCAGTTTAAATTCGGGGAAAGGCTGCGTATCACCTTTGTCAACGACACCATGATGAACCATCCCATGCATCTGCACGGGATGTGGAGTGACCTGGAGACAGGCGACGGTCAACATATTCCGCGCAAGCACACCGTGATTGTTCAGCCTGGATCCAAAATAAGCTACCTGGTGACTGCCGATGCCATGGGCAGCTGGGCTTATCACTGCCACCTGCTCTATCACATGCTGGCAATGTTTCGTAAAGTTACTGTGAGCTAAAGAGGTTACACCATGAGAAATTATGTATCTGCACTGTTGATGACCCTGCTGCTGAGCGGAACTGCCCATGGCGGAGGCATGATTGATGACCCGTTGCTGGCAATGGGTCTGGTTGATCAGTTTGAACTGCGTGCATCAGACGGCGACACACCGCTTGTATGGGATGGAGAAGGATGGGTGGGCTATGATTTAAATAAACTCTGGATTAAAACAGATGGTGAGTATCTTGACGGTCAGTTTGAAGAAGCCGAACTTCAGGCCCTGTACAGCAGGGCCATTGCCACCTACTGGGATGTGCAGATCGGCTGGCGGGGAGATCTTGAGCCCACACCGACACGTAACTGGCTTGCCCTCGGTGTAAAAGGGTTGGCGCCATATTTCTTTGATATTGATGTGGCTGTCTTTGTCGGCGAGAGCGGTCGTACTGCTGCCCGTCTGAAGACTGATTATGAATTTCTGTTTACCCAGAAATTAATCCTGCAGCCTGAAATCGAACTGAATCTGTACGGCAAAGATGATCCGGCCACCGGTATCGGGTCCGGATTTTCAGATATCGAGGCAGGTTTGCGGTTGCGTTATGAAATACGTCGCGAATTTGCACCCTACATTGGTGTGAACTGGATTCACCTCTTTGGTGATACAGCAGATTATGCCAGGGAGGAAGACAGGGACACGGATAATGTCCAGTTTGTCTTTGGTATACGCGCCTGGTTTTAGGGGTAGCACTGAGTTGCATAATCAGTAAAGTAACTGTTCACGGGGTATGCAACTCTGTGGTTTCATAACCACAAAATTTGTAATTGGGTTGCAGGTGCCGCGGATTTGTGCTGAAATCCATCCAAAGTACCCCAGAAAAGGATTGGCAACGTTACTCCAATCTCACTCCATGAAAATATTGTCTCGTTTGTAGGCACTATCTTTCTTCTGCAGAGTCTGTGGTGTCCAATCATAAGACACTGACCCTGCCTTATCCAGAACAGCCCAGCTTGATCTATACTTATTTCATATACTATTTTAAAGAGTTACCCGCTTACATGGGAGATAAGGTAATTCTGGAACACGCTATGCAAGGTATAAAGTGGAACAGGAGCAATACTCACATGGAAGAGTTCAATCATCATTACCATAGTGGAGGTGTATCATGACACTGATGAATATTTTCTGGATAATAGTTTTTGGCTTGATTGTTTACATGATGATGAAAAAAGGAGGAGGGTGCTGCGGTGGCCATGGAGGGCACAATGATCACTCTGGACACGGAGGACAAGATGAAAAGACTCTACCTCCAACAGATCACCAGGCACGAAAGATGTCCCATGATAATACAAAAGACCCGGTTTGCGGTATGGATGTGACCGGCGATTCTGCTGTCAGTGAATTTCATGGGAAAACGTTCCACTTCTGCTCAGAGAAATGCAGGAAATTATTTTATTTGAATCCAAACAAGTATGCAGGCGCATAATGATTTCAAAGTAACAAGCCCGTCTGCTTAACCTTAAAAAGAGAGGTGTATCATGACAAACACAATTCATAATCAGCAGGTAGATAAACAAAGATTTATCGATCCAGTCTGCGGCATGAGTACGGAAAATGAAGCGGCCTTTAGCAAGCATGAATATAAAGGCACAACCTATTATTTTTGCAGTGATAATTGCCTGACGAAATTTACGGAGAATCCGAGCGCCTATGGTGCCCGGGAGACCTCAGGTTGCTGCCATAGCGCCCAGACCGAAACAGACCACTCTACATGTTGCTGTCATGGCAACTGATGATCAGCCCGGTCATGTTGCTGGCCTAAAAGGTATTTGCGGGTCAGCAACTGCAAGGAGTTAACCACTCTGAATTCTTGAAATTTGAATTTTGCCGAATGTAACTGGGAATTCGTTATTTTTTCTTCAACATGTCGGTTCTCAAGAGATAGATGGCCGCCAGAAACAACAGGGCAGCGGCCAGAAGATAGGGCAAATGAATATTTACAACAAAAAAAATACTTCCTGTTAAGGGTCCTATTGTTTGTCAGAGAACGGCGGCAGACTGGAGATTGTTTCAAGAATTCATAACCTGAGCCCAGCTGAGGTGCAACTTTCACAACACTACAAGGTCGGTATGGAGGCCATCAAGATTACGGTGATCGATACCGGTCCCGGCATTGGCAAAGATGACAGTGAAAAGATATTTGATCCTTTTTATACGACAAAGGATATCGGTCAGGGCACCGGTCTTGGTCTTTCCGAGTCCCGCAATATAATGGAGCTTCATAACGGAACCCTGCACCTGACAAATTGTAAAAACAAAGGGGCCTGTGCCGTGCTTATACTGCCCTGCGAAAAAGGGGAAGGGAATGAAAAAGAAGATTCTGCTCGTTGATGATGAGATTACCTTGACCAAGATGATGAAACTCAATCTGGAACGTACCGGTAGATTTGATGTCTGGACGGAAAATTCCGGTTCCAAAGCTATTGCAACAATACGGAGGTTTCAGCCCGACCTCACTTTTTTTGATATCATGATGCCGGAAGTATCCGGAGATGACATTGCCCAGGAATTGCGACAGGATGATCAACTGTCTACTATTCCTATCGTCTTTCTGACTGCCATTGTTTCTAAGGAAGAAACCGACAAGCTGGGTTCGGTAATCGGCGGCAATAGATTCCTGGCCAAGCCGGTAAAAACGGAAGAACTGCTGGAGGTAATTGACGAAATGATCGGCTGATCTGCAGATGCATTAGGCACTATCCATTACGGTTGAAACTACCAAAGGAAAATCGGAATTCATGAAAAACAGTTTTTTATAATGACAATCATCTATCTGTACAAGCTGCTGTTGAACATCATGACACGCGTTTTTTTGTCGGTGCAGATGATGTGCAGCCACGCATACCAATTAAAAGAATCACCTCCTACCTGCCTGGCTGAGCAGAAAAAATCCTGTCTGCTTCCTGTGAGATGACCGCTACAGCAGGATGATGAATTATACGCTCAATGGAGATAGCATAAAATTTTTCCTGAATCTCATCAGTTCGTCCGACAACCTGCACCTGATATTGTCTTTTTACCTCGTTCTCAATAATTGATGGAGCGGTAAAAACTCCGTCGCCCTGCTGCCCGAACGCCTTCAGAAGGGCACTGTCATTGAATTCACCGATAACAACCGGCTTAATATTCAGAGAGTCGAACCACAGATCAAGTTGCGTACGCAGCGCGGTCATTTCCATGGGAAGCAGCAGGGGAGCTTTGTTCAACGAGTAGGGAAAGCCGGAACAGAGTGAACCTGCCATCCTGTCTGCTGCGAAAAAAGTAACTCCACATTGTCCCAGGATATGATTATATGCCTTGACACTCAAGTCGGTACCCATGGGAGAGTCACTCAGGACCGCATCAAGTTTGTGATGTGACAACTCTGCCAGCAGATTCTTTTTCTTGTCCTCAAAACAGATAAGCCGGATCGACTCTTCCAGTTTCAAGACCGGCTCCAGCAGCATTCGCACAACCAGTTTCGGCAGGACATCCTCTACGCCGATCCGCAGTGGTATCCGGCTTGACACGGGTAGGCTGTCGATGCTGTCCATGAGTTCCCGGCCAATGGAAAAAATTTCATCCGCATAGCGGAAAACATGATGTGCAAGGTCGGTCGGTTCAAGATTCCGTCCAACACGAGTAAACAGTTTTCCTCCCAGTGTCTCTTCTAGTTTTCCAATCTGGGAGCTGACTGTTGCCGGCACAAGATGAAGTCTTCTGCAGGCTGCAGTAATGGAACCTTCGCGCATGACGTTCCAGAAATAGTAGAGATGATGATAATTAAGCCATTCCATAATGTTTGTTACTGATATGGTTTTCCGCAAGTACCTTACAACTTTATTATTTTCTGTATACTCAACAAGATACCCCAATAATCCAGTTCAGCAGCAGGCATGATACTTTGACAAAAACAAACTATCATAACAATATTTTCAAATTGATCAAAACATTTACAGTGCTTATTCTTTTGTGACATCAGGGAACTCCAAAAGGGAGCAGTAAATGCAGATTCGTATTACAAGCCGGCAGATACAGTTGCCGAATGAGACAATCAGCAAAATGAAACGACGGCTTCGTTTCTCCCTCAGTCGTTTCGGCCATTCCATAATCAGAGTCACCGTACAACTGAGTAACAGTAATGGAACCAGGGGAGGGCAGTACAGAGAATGCCTTATTGCAGTCAAACTGCAAAATAACGGTGAGGTAATTGTGCAGGGAAATGGAACTGATTGCAGTTCAGCTCTAAACCGTTGTGCGGACCGGATCAGCCGTGCGGTAGATCGTGAGTTGGCCCGGCAGCAGCAGGCACCGATCCGAAAAATGGGCCTGATGCAGAGCACAAACAGGAAAGCCGCTGCTGTTGACGAGCGGTAATATCATTAACTTTTGTGATATAAGTACAGGAGGTTACCATGGGACGTGAAAAAGTACTGTTTAAAAGTGAAGAGAAAAAAAGCAGCGTTGAGATCGTGGCAATTTTACGATCCATTGCCGATAAAATCGAACAGGGCAGCATGACGCTGCGCCAGAATGACAATGAGGTTGTGCTTGATTTTCCACAGCACATGACGCTTGAGATCAAGGTCGAGGATGAGATCAAAAAACGCAAGGGGACCAAACGAGAACTTGAGATCGAGCTTGAGTGGTACCTTGGAGCCGACGACCGGCAGACCGGGGTAACGATAGAATAATAACCTGTTCGGCTGAACCGGGTTTACAGGGTGCAGCCGCAGTAACCAGTGGCAATATCAGCTGAATCAATCATTGTGGGCAGATATTGCCGCTGTAAAGTATATACAGGGTATTGACCAGCGCAGCCTTGCAGCAGGAGCAAATGCAATGAAAATCAGACTGGATACACCATGGCATCAGGCGCGGGATGAGATAATAACTCTGCTCAACAGTGACCTTGAAAATGGATTAAACCCGGAAGAGGTTGCACAGCGCCTGGAGCAGTTCGGTGCCAATGCGCTTACCGCAAAACAGGGACAGAGCGCATGGATGCGATTCCTGCTGCAGTTTCATCAGCCGCTCATCTATATCCTGATCGCGGCAGGAGTGATTACAGCCGGCCTGCAGGAATGGGTTGATTCCGGCGTGATTTTCGGGGTGGTGCTGGTTAATGCCATCATCGGCTATATTCAGGAGTCAAAGGCGGAAAGTGCCCTGGCCGCCCTGGCTGACACCATGATTGCCGAAGCCACTGTTGTCCGCGGGGGTGAGAAAAAGAGAACCCCTTCTACAGAACTTGTACCCGGAGATATTGTCCTGCTGCAGCCGGGCGACAAGGTTCCCGCTGATCTGCGTCTGCTGAAAATCCGGGATCTGCAGGTGGATGAATCAGCCCTGACAGGAGAATCCGTACCCGTGGAAAAGAGAGAAGATCCTCTGGAGCAGGAAACAGCTCTCGCCGACCGGATAAATATGGCCTATGCGTCTTCCATGGTTACCTATGGACAGGCCACCGGTATTGTTATAGCAACCGGTGACAATACCGAAGTAGGCCGCATCTCTCAACTCATTTCCACGGCCCAGGATCTGGCAACACCACTTACCCGGAAGATAACACATTTCAGCCATATCCTGCTCTACACCATTCTGGGGTTGTCGGCAATCACTGTAGCAGTAGGCATGCTGCGGGGACAGCCGCTTTTTGACATGTTCATGGCCGCCGTTGCCCTGGCAGTGGGTGCAATCCCGGAAGGATTACCGGCAGCCGTGACCATCACCCTTGCCATCGGCGTTTCCCGGATGGCAAAAAGGAAGGCCATAATCCGTAAACTGCCCGCTGTGGAAACACTGGGCAGCACCACTGTTATCTGCTCCGACAAAACCGGTACACTCACGGAAAACCAGATGACCGTGCAGGCAATTATGGCCGGAGGGGTACATTTCGAGATCAGCGGGACCGGGTATGCTCCCCTGGGGCGGATTGTCAGACAGGATGGAACTGATGATGTAAACACTCCGGCGCTGAGCGAATGTCTGCGGGCCGGGGTTCTATGTAACGACAGCCTGTTGATTGAAAAAGACAAAGGCTGGCAGGTCCAGGGTGATCCCACCGAGGGCGCACTGCTTGTCGCTGCAGGTAAGGGGGGATTTAACAGAGAAGAGACGGAAAAGAGATTTCCACGTCTTGATGCAATTCCCTTTGAATCTCAGCATCAGTACATGGCAACCCTGCATGACATTGGTGCAGGCAGGCCACGTCTGGTCTATGTAAAAGGGGCGGTGGAGCAGATACTTGCCAAGTGTACCACATCCATGGATGCGAAAGGGAACAAAGGTACTCTGCACAGTGAGGCAGTTCACCAGGAAGTGACCCGTCTGGCGGCAAGAGGACTGCGGGTGCTGGCCTTTGCTTATAAAGAGCTGCCTGCTGATAAGACGACGATAAACCATGAAGATGTGGCCACAGGCCTGACTTTTCTGGGATTGCAGGGGATGATTGATCCACCAAGAGGTGAAGCGGTGGCAGCAGTTAAAATCTGTCAGACTGCCGGTATCAGTGTGAAGATGATCACTGGTGACCATCCGGCGACTGCAGCAGCCATTGCCGGCCAGATAGGTATTACCACCGATGCAGCCGAAAACGGCACGGTTCTGACCGGCACTGATCTTGAACAGTTATCCGACAAGGAACTGGTGACTGCAGCTGAAGGGACAAACGTCTTTGCCAGGGCTACCCCGGAGCAGAAAATTCGTCTTGTACGTGCTCTTCAGGCCACGGGCAATGTGGTTGCCATGACCGGCGACGGTGTAAACGATGCACCGGCCCTGAAACAGGCTGATATCGGGGTGGCCATGGGCATCACCGGCACAGATGTATCCAAGGAAGCTGCCGACATGGTGCTCACCGATGACAACTTCAGTTCCATTGAGGCCGCAGTTGAAGAGGGGCGAGGTGTTTTCGACAACCTGACCAAGTTCATAGTCTGGACCCTGCCCACAAACCTGGGAGAGGGACTGGTTATCCTGATGGCTGTTTTTCTGGGCGTTACCCTGCCTATTCTGCCGGTACAGATCCTCTGGATCAACATGACCACGGCAGGATTTCTGGGATTAACTTTGGCCTTTGAACCAAAAGAACCTGGCATTATGCAGCGGCAGCCGCGTAATCCGGAAACACCCATTCTCACGGGAGATCTGATTACCAGAATACTGCTGGTGGGAACCCTGCTGCTCATCGGTTCTTTTGGCCTTTTCAGATGGGAACTGGCAGCAGGGGCTTCCCTGGACCAGGCTCGTACGGTGGCGGTCAATACTTTTATTATTATGGAGCTCTTTTACCTGTTCAACTGCCGCTCCCTGTCCAAGTCAATCCTCAAGCTGGGTCTTTTTACCAACATGTGGGTCTTTGTCGGAGTCAGCAGCATGCTGCTTCTGCAGATTGTCTACACTTATCTGCCCGTTTTGAACAGGTTGTTTCACAGTGCCCCCATTTCACTGGAGGCGTGGGTACGCATAGCCGGGGCCGGATTTGCTGCATTTTTGATTATAGAATTTGAAAAAATGCTGCGGATAAGAATCAACTCGGCAAATATCAGATAGCATGGATCGGCGCTTGTGCCGGGAAGCTGCCTGATGCCCGGTAATCACAAAAAAAGCGGGAAACGGACAATTTTGGCCTCATGTTCCTGAACCATTCCGGACATGATCCGCATGGTGCTGTTTCACATTCCGGACCAAACAGGCTTCATCTTATCAGAAAATAGTTTCATGGAGAATCAGGGATGAAAGAGAGAGCATGCCGATCAACTCATTTCCCTCCATGACCGGAGCCCGGCGTATACCGGCCCGGTAAATCAGGCGGGCGACATAGCGTATGTCCATGTCGGCGGGAACGGTAATAACCGGTTTTGTCATGATTTCGTAGACATTTACGGAAGCAGGGGAGCGACCCGGTATAATGACACCGCTGACAAAATCCTGAACAACCACTATCCCCCAGGCATCATCGGCATGACGTTTTTCCACGAGCAGATATGCGGTCTTTTCAGACCGCATTTTGGCGGCAGCTTCTCTGGCAGTGGCCATTCCGTCAATGAATACGATTTTTTTCTGCATCACATCTCTTGCCCGAATTATCGGAGTGTTGTCAGGTGCCATGATTCTCCTCCCTTCAGTAATTTTTCAAGGTTGCCTAAAAATAACTGTCACGAATTTCTTCTTTAAATCGTTCTATCTGACCTTCCAGGCCCACTACCTGCTCAACAGGGACCACAAAGGCTATGCCGGTGCCGGGTTTATGGAATTCTCCGGCTTCCTTTATGGTATCCAGAATTTTGTTGACAAGATGTTCTTCAACAAGGAGCAGGATAATGTCGGTCTGTGCCTCCAGGGTGAGGCCGAAAAAGCTTTTCGCCTCGTTCATGCCGGTTCCTCTGGCCGGTATAATTGTAGCACCTGTCGCTCCCGCTTGTTTTGCTGCATCAACAACATGGTCAGTATAATTGGTTTTGACCGAGGATAAAATGAGTTTAAAGCGCATTACTTTTCTCCAGGAATGGTTTTGCGATGAGAGAACCACTGCATAAACTGAGCATATCCCATGACGGCTATTATGGGAAAAAGGCTGGCAAAGGCAATAAGGCCAAAGCCGTCAAGAGCAGGATTTCGACCAGGCACCGTGGTGGCCAGGCCAAGACCAAGCGCTGCCACCAGCGGTACCGTTACCGTGGAAGTCGTTACCCCGCCGGAGTCGTAAGCCAGGGCAATGATGCTTTTAGGGGCAAATATGGTCTGGATAATAACGAAAATATAGCCGCACAGAATGTATAAATACAGGGGCGTGCCGCTGACGATACGAAATGTACCAAGGCTGATGCCAAAAGCCACGCCCAGGGCAACAGTAATTCGCAGGCCCCATTGATTGATTGTACCGGCTGACACCTCGTTTGCCTTGTAGGCCACGGCAATAAGTGAAGGTTCGGCAATGGTGGTCGCAAAGCCTATCATGGCCGCGAACAGGTATACCCAGCCATATTCCTTCCAGTCGGCCAGGGAAACAATTTCTCCCGGACCGTAGATAAAGGCGGGGTCGGACAGCTGGGTCGCCATGATTTTCCCCAAGGGAAAGAGTGCTTTTTCAAGTCCGGCCAGAAACAGGGCCAGTCCGATGACAACATAGACGCCGCCGATGATGAGACGACGCAGATGTGGTATCGGCTCGCGCAGGATCAGGCGCTGAAAAATCGTGATTAGAATAATGATCGGCAGCACATCTCTACTTGTGGAAAGCAGGATTTTGCTGAATTCATATACGAATTCCATGAAGCCCTTTCCTGTTACCTGAAGATTATCAGTCCATATCCCATGACAAAGATCATGGGCAGGAGAGAGGCAAAAGCTATCAGGCCGAATCCATCTACAAGAGGACTCCGGCCCTTGATGATTGAGGCAAGTCCAACACCCAGAGCTGCAACCAGTGGAACGGTAATGGTGGATGTGGTCACTCCGCCGGCATCATAGGCTATGCCGATGATCTCTTTCGGAGCGATGATGGTCATCAGCATGACAGCAACATAGCCGCCAATGATCAGATAGTGAATAGGCCAGCCACGCAGAATACGCATCACGCCGATGAGAATGGCAAGCCCCACGGAAAAGGCAACGGACAACCGAAGACCAAAGGCATATTGCCTGACAAATTCCGGACTCGAATCAATAAGTCCCTCCTGGCTGGCGATTTCAGCTGCTTCCGCGGCTACTGCTATGAGGGCAGGTTCGGCAACGGTTGTTGAAAATCCCAGTGCAAAGGCAAAAAGCAGCAGCCAGATGAGGCTGCCTTTTCTGGCCAGTGAATGCGCCATCGCCTCTCCGATGGGAAACAAACCCATTTCAAGTCCCTGGACAAACAGGCTGAGACCGGCCACCACAAGAAAAGCACCGAAAATAACTTCCCCCATTTGCGGCAATGGCTGTTTCAGGACAACTATCTGGAAAAAAGCGATAACCAGAACAATGGGCAGAAGATCGGTGACGGCATCTCTGATTTTTTTTAGAATTGCAGAAGATAATGGGGACATTATTGGGGAGGGGAAGGAATGAATCTATTTCCGGAGGCTACCTTGTAATTTCTATCGAGCAAACCAACCGGAAATTAGTCTCATAGAAAAAACGGTTTCCTCTGCAGAACCGGTAAACCGCCTCGAAAGGATTCTTGCAAATCAAAATATTTCACAGTTGAACCTTGCCTGGAGGAATAGAAAGGAATCAGAGCAGGGCACAGCCCGTACACAGGCTGTGCCCTGCAGAACTATTCCCAGGTCAGACAGTTCCCCTGTGTCGTTTCATGAACGGGAACTGATCAAAAATTATCCGTTATGCGTTTTCGCAGCTTGGCCGCGATTGATTCCTCACGATAGGAAACTATGGTGATGGGTGAGCGCCTGAAGAGTTTTTCCGCCACGGAACCGGTAAAGGCGTGCACAATTTCACTCTTGGCCTTAATTCCCATGATGATCAGATCGATATCTTCCCTGACGGCATACTTGAGCAGTTTGTCTGCAGGTCTGCCGACAGTAATGATCAGTTTTATCCTCTCATCGGGAAAATCAAGATCTTTGAGCATATCCTCAAGTGCGGCAGAGCGAGTTTTTTTGATTTCCTCTACGTAATGGTCACCATCAACTTCGTAACCGTATGAAGTTATGGTGTCCACTGCTTCCACATCGCGCTGGTTGATGACGCTTGCAAAAATCAGCTGTTTTACATCCAGGGATTTGGCCAGCATCACCGCATAGTCGACAATGCCCTTTGAATATGGAGAAAATGCCAGCGGCACCATTATTCTTTCTATCTGTTTCATATTTTTTCACCTTGTGAATAATTAGCATACACCGGCTTCCGCGCTTCCGGACCTCTCATTTTCTGTAACAGAAATATTATTCCGAAGATGGCAAGACCGACAAGATAAAACCAGTATCGCTGATCGTGGCTGACTCCAGTCCACTGGGCAATACGCTGGGGTTGCATCAGGATAAAAGTAACCGACAGGAAAAGCGGTATCTCCCAGAACTTATTTCGTGCATAAAACCAGCCCTGGGTGGCCGAAGCAAAGGCAAAGTTGCCGATGCAGGTCATCACAAAGATCATAATTCCCTGCGGCCAGGAAAAAACATTATGTAAGATAAGATCCGTATTGAAAATAAACATAAATGGCAGAATTGCGGTTCTGATATCGTACATGAATCCCTGCAGACCGGTGGCAATGGGTGGTGACTTGGCAATGGCTGCCGCAGCATAA
This sequence comes from uncultured Desulfobulbus sp., assembly GCA_964551175.1. GTDB lineage: Bacteria > Desulfobacterota > Desulfobulbia > Desulfobulbales > Desulfobulbaceae > Desulfobulbus_C. The sequence continues at coordinate 12,712 of CAZKBZ010000015.1, read as the reverse complement.
GCTGCCAAGCCGACCGGTGGCGTGTCGTCGGCCAGTATGCCGAAATAAAAGCAGAAAAGATGGGCAGCCATCAGTGGTACGATAAATCCCTGTGCCCCGCCGATAGTCACAATGGCAGGTGCCGTCAGGGCTGCCATGACAATATAGGTGGCTGTGGTCGGCAGCCCCATGCCGATAATCAGGCTGGCCAGGGCTGTAATGACCAGCATGAGAAAAACGTTGCCCATGGAAAGGACATCGATAATTTCTGAGATAAGGTTGCCGAGACCCAGGGCAACCACACCGACAATAATACCAGCAGCTGCAGTGGCAAGGGCAACAGAGACCATGTTGCGGGCTCCAGCCGCCAGGGCGGAAAATATCAGAACTATGGATTTCTTAAAGGCTTCCCCCAATGGCTCTTTATTTCTGTAGGCCTTGATCGGTTCCTGGAAGATCATGATGACAGTGAGTACACAGATTGCATTAAACGCTGCCAGTTCAGGAGAGTGACGGACAACTATCAGCTCATACAGGAGCATGAACAGCGGTACAAGAAAATGTAATCCGGTGAGCAGGGTTTTGAAAAAGAGAGGGAGTTGACTTTTGGGAAGTCCCTTGATGCCCAGTTTTGAAGCTTCAATATGTGAAATATAGAAGAGGGCGGCATAGGAGGCAAAGGCTGGAACTGCTGCCGCCTTGACGACCTCGATATAGGGGACATTGACATATTCGGCAATGATAAAGGCGGCAGCACCCATGATGGGAGGAGCCAGCTGGCCGTCGGTTGAAGCGGCAACTTCGACAGCTGCTGCCTTGGTCGGTGGGTAACCCACCTTTTTCATCATCGGTATGGTGAATGTTCCAGTGGTGACGATATTGGCAATACTAGAGCCGGATATCATTCCTGTCATACCGCTGCCCATGATGGCGGCCTTTGCAGGCCCGCCTTTAAATCTGCCCAGCAGGCTCAGGGCAAGCTGAATAAAATAATGGCCGGCCCCGGCCTTATCGAGCATGGCGCCGAACAGAACAAAGAGAAAAACAATGGTTGCGGACACGTCAAGCGGGATACCGTAAATACCTTCTGTGGACATGGTCATCTGGCCGACAAAACGGTTAAGGGAAGTTCCTTTGAAGGCTATCAGATCAGGCATGTATGGACCCAGGAAACAGTAGGCAATGAAAAAGGTACTTATTATGGGCAGGGCAGGGCCGATGGTCCGACGGGCCGCTTCCATAAGCATTATCGTGAGCAGAATACCGAACACGATATCCATGGTCACCGGTGATCCCTGGCGGGCATTGATACCATCCAGAAAAATGACGAGATACAGTGCTGAAAAACAGGCCAGTGCTGCCAGCAGCATGTCAAACAGGGGAATTGTCCGGTGGCGGGAAAAGTATTTGATACCGAAAACAGGTTTTTTAAAGAGGGGATAGTTCAGATACACCAGGGTCAGAGCAAAGGCCAGATGGATAGCCCGGATGTAGGTTGTGTCCAGAACAATAAATTTCGGTAACGCCAGTTGATACAGGCTCCAGGCCACGGCAATTGTGGGGATGATATATTTCTGCCAGCCGGTGGGCTTTCGGCCAATACCTTCCTCTTCTTCGGCCATTTTTCTGGCCAGTTCCATTCCATCGTCTTCGAACTGCACGTCAATTTTACTCATGGATCCCCCGTATCCTGAATTATCCCTTGTACATTTCAGGGCACCTTGCAAAATATCTAATTTATCAAGGTACCCTTCAGATAATATTACCGAACTGCTACAAAATTATTTTTACAAATCTCGGACAGCAAGTGCGCGGTAGCCGTTCTTCTTGGTCAACCGATCGCTGTAAAAAGTACCCCGTTTAAAGTTAAACACATCAGCAGTTACACCCTGCCTGTCTCCGCTCCAGACAAAACCGCAACTGAGCCGTATTTCGGGTATTATTTTAAGCTGCTGACCGCAGTCTGATTCGTAGCCGCGATAGCTTTTATCTTTGACATACAGGGATTTCAGTTCTTCAAGGGTGGGAAGGCGCCAGTTTTCATATTGAACCGGCAGGGACATGGGGAAGGTGAATCGGATCCATTTTTCGGCCTGGTGCCAGCTGATATCACCCAGGTTATCGGTAGCTGCCCACATCAGGCCTGACTGACGGTCCGTTACAGTGCCGTTTTTATTATCCGTGAACCTGTCTTCTGCAAAAACAGGTGGAGTGAAAATGAGCAGAACAACGAGCAACACAAGATTTCGTGAAAACATGCGACATTTCATAAGCCTGTGCCTCCCGGTAAAAGATGTGGAAGTGAATTGTTCTGTTTTTGTGTATTGATTCCTCGTTATAACGGATAACCGGCAGATGACCGGTAGATATTGTCCTTTTTGTCTGCCGTTGCTTGAAAAACCATCAACGGCAGACAAAAAAGATTCGGCGATGGTAAAACCACCGCCGAAAAAGTGAAAAATGTTATTTCATCAAACCGACTTCCTTGAAGTATTTTACAGCGCCTGGATGCATGGGCGCGGAAAGTCCTTCAAGCATGTTTTCCTTGGTCAACGTTGCATAAGCAGGGTGAAGCTTTTTGAAATCTTCAAAATTATCAAAAACTTCCTTGGTGATGGCATAGACAACCTCATCCGGTACCTTTGCAGAGGTAACTAAAGTAGCCTTCACACCAAAGGTTTCAATGTCTTTGTCGTTCTGGGCTCCGGGATACAGACTGACCGGGATGGTAGCTTTGGCGTAGTAGGGATACTTGGCCAGCAGTTTATCAACACCGGTAATAGTGGCCAGACGGACCTTGCGGGCGCCGGAAGTTGCCTCTTTAATGGATCCGGAAGGATGACCTACGGTGTAAAAGAATGCGTCAATCCTTCCATCCTGCAGCAGACTGGCTGCCTCGGATGCCTTGATGGATTCCGCCTGGATATCTTTGTCGATGTTTATGCCGACTGCTTCCAGGGCATCAATGGCGTTCTGACGCTGACCGGAACCCGGGTTGCCGATGTTTACTTTTTTGCCCTTCAGATCTTTAATATCATTGATGCCGGCATCTACAGCAGCCACCAGGGTGACTGATTCAGGGTGGATGGAAAAGACTGCTCTCAAGTCCTTCTGCGGTCCCTTGTCTTTCCATTCCGCCAGACCTTCAACGGCCTGGTACTGGCGATCAGACTGGACAATACCGAATTCAAGATCACCGTTCATGACCGCGTTGACATTAAAGACGGAACCGCCGGTGGACTCGACAGTGGCGCGGATGCCATATTCTTTTTTCTTTTTGTTGACCATCTTGGCAATGGCGCCGCCGGTCGGATAATAGACACCGGTAATACCACCGGTACCGATAGTCACAAACTGTGTTTTAGCCTGGGCCGGACCATAGTTCATCAGCATGGCTGCTGCCAGTGCAACACCTAAAAACAATCCTTTTTTCATAAGTCTTCCTCCTATTTTTGTTAAAGGCCACCTTAAAAAACATCTGTTCATATAACCGAATAACTAACTTACCATTTTGATAAACAAATCTCAATTGCTTTACAAAAAAATTGTAATTGCGTTGCAGTTGCAGAAAATCGTCATAATGATGTGAGATTTGCTTGCCTTTTTTACCGGTTGGATGTATTGCGGGGGTTACCGACAATGTGGTCTGAACCAGGGGCTGTTTATCAGCTCGATATTCTGTAATTTTATTGTTTTTCGAGGAAGAACATGGCTGAAAAGAGCAGCTTGAAAAAGCAGACCGGTACACAGTCAATCAAGAGTACATCTGCAAAAAAAAAGAAACATTTTGATGTCTCCTTTTATCATGACTGGTGCAAAGCCTGTGGAATCTGCATAGCATTCTGTCCGCAGGAAATCATTAAGGCGGACAGAAACGGTAAGCCGGAGATCACTGATACGGATGGCTGCATAGGCTGTCGTTTCTGTGAACTCCACTGTCCGGATTTTGCAATAACCGTAACAGAGCGCAAACCCAGAAGGAGGCGCAACGATGTATGACCAAGGAAAACAGCGTCTTCTCCTGCAGGGAAATGAAGCCATTGTCCAAGGAGCCCTGGCTGCCGGCTGCCGTTTTTTTGCAGGCTATCCCATCACCCCGGCCTCGGAAATTGCGGAACAGCTCTCCATCAAGCTTCCTGCAGTCGGTGGCACCTTCATCCAGATGGAGGATGAGATTGCCGGAATGGGGGCCATCATCGGTGCTTCACTTGCCGGTGTCAAATCAATGACCGCAACCTCGGGTCCCGGTTTTTCTCTGATGCAGGAAAACCTTGGTTTTGCCTGTGTTGCAGAAGTACCCTGCGTGATCGTCAATGTCATGCGTGGCGGACCATCCACCGGGCTGCCGACCTGTCCCGCCCAGGGCGACGTACAGATGGCCCGCTGGGGCACCCATGGCGACCATCCCATTGTTGTATTGTCGGTATCCACGGTCATGGATTCCTTTACCATTACTGTCAAGGCCTTTAATATTGCTGAAAAATATCGGGTGCCGGTTATCCTGCTCTCTGATGAAGTGGTCGCCCATACCCGTGAGTGCGTGGAATTACCTGAGATAAATGAAGTCAAGGTCATAGACAGGATCCGGCCCAGTGTGCCGCCGGACTGGTATAAGCCTTATGAGGGTGATGCCCGTGGAGTTCCTCCAATGGCCTCATTTGGCGACGGCTATCGTCATCATGTGACTGGACTTATCCATGATGAGATGGGATTCCCCACCCAGAACCCCCGTGAAGTGGAAAGTTTTCACAAACGGCTGACCAAGAAAATTACCCGTGGCTTTCCCGATATCCAGATGACCAGAGGATTTTTTCTTGAAGATGCGGAAATACTGGTGATTGCCTATGGCGCTGTTGCCCGTTCCGCTTTGCGTGCTGTCCAGGATGCCCGGGACATTGGAATCAAGGTTGGACTGCTGCAGCTGATTACCCTGTTTCCATTTCCACGAAGAACAATTACTCCGCTGCTCAAGCAGTGTCGCTGCGTCCTGGTTCCCGAAATGAATCTTGGCCAGATCAGCCGGGAGGTTCAACGGGTAAATGAAGGGTTCTGTACCGTTGTCAAACAAAACAGGATCGACGGCAAGTTTATCACCCCACGGGAAATTTACAGTCATCTTATTAAGATATAATCAGCTGTTCCGGATAGTAATGTTTTTGATTGTAGGCCACCTTGTAAACAGATGGTTGGTTCTGTGAACCAGATTATCTCAATAACCGGGGATGAATCCCCTTAAGGTACTTCTTATGAATATTCCTGCCCAGGCTCTGCGCCACGAATATCTCCGCCATAATAAAAAATTTCCCCATGTCTGGTGTCCGGGTTGCGGCAATGGAATCGTCATGGGCTCCCTGCTGCGGGCAATTTCAAGCCTTAAGCTGGATAAGGATGAGGTTGTTCTTGTCTCCGGGATCGGCTGTTCCGGCCGAATGCCCACGTATCTGGATTTCAACACCCTCCATACCACCCATGGTCGAGCTCTGACTTTTGCCACCGGTATAAAGCTGGTCAATCCTGCCCTGAACGTGGTTGCGATCATGGGGGATGGTGATGCAACAGCCATCGGCGGCAATCATTTTATCCATGCTGCCAGAAGGAATCTGAACCTTACCGCCATTATCATCAACAACTCCATCTACGGCATGACCGGCGGCCAATACTCGCCGACAACGCCTTTTGGATCCAAGTCAACCACTTCAGTATATGGTCATATCGAGCAGGCCTTTTCCATTGCTGAACTGGCGGTGACTGCCGGCGCCTCTTTTGTCGCCAGGTCAACGGTCTATCATGCCGATCTTATTGACCGGCTTGTCAAGCAGGCCATAACGAAACAGGGATTTGCCGTCGTTGAGGTGATTTCCAACTGTCATGTTCAATACGGCAGGCGTAATAAGTTAGGTGGTGCTGTTGAAATGCTGACACGGTTCAAGGAGCAGTCGGTCACTGTCACCAAGGCTGCTAAGATGAGCCCTGAAGAACTTGAAGGAAAAACCACCATCGGAGTGCTTGCAGATCGGAAAATACCGATTTCAACTGAAGAATACAAAAAAGTCCGCAAGCGGGCCAGGGAATTGAAGGAGAAGGTATGAGTGCGGAACAGAGAGATCAGGATAGGTACGAAATCCGCCTCAGTGGCTCCGGGGGGCAGGGACTTATCACCGCAGCCGTTGTTTTTGCCGAAGCTGTCGGTGTGTATGACGGCAAATATGTCTGCCAGACCCAGAGTTACGGTCCCGAGGCCCGGGGTGGCAAGTCCAAGGCCGAGGTGGTGATCAGTTCCAGTCCAATTGATTATCCCAAGGCCCTTGAGCTTGACCTGCTGCTGGCCATGAACCAGGCTGCCTGCGATGCCTATTTTTTTGATATTAAGCCAAACGGGATTCTGGTGGTTGACAGTGGCCTTGTGGAGCAGCATCCCACCAGTCGCATCATAGCCATTCCTTTTACCCGGATCGCAAAAGAGGAAATAGGGCGGGAGCTGGTGGCCAACATGGTTGCACTTGGTGCAATCGGCCTGTTGTGTGGTCATGTTGACCTGGGAAACCTGGAAAGGGCTCTGCTGGCCCGTGTTCCCAAGGGAACAGAAGAAATGAACAGTCAGGCGCTGCAGTGCGGTATTGAAGAGGCTCGCAAAATCAACCTGGATGATCTGCCGAGAGCCGTCATGTCTGATGATGACGATGTTTAACCAGCATGGCCGGATCGTATTCAGGATCACAGCCATTACAAACAAGAAAATGATCTCTTGCGGTTCATTTTGACCGAATCTTAGTTTGTAAACAACAGTGAAGAGGTGAAACTGATGAAAGTAGTGGCCTTTAACGGTAGTGCTCGAAAGGGTGGAAATACTGAGCAACTGGTCAAATATGTGTTTGAAGAACTGGAAAAGGAAAATATTGAAACCGAGCTTATAAACCTTGCAGGTCTTCACCCCCATGGCTGCATTGCCTGTTACCAGTGTTTCAAGAAAAAAAACCGGCGCTGTGTCGTTGATAGCGACTGCATCAACGACTGTATCGAGAAAATGGATGCGGCAGATGGGATTATTCTTGCTTCACCCACTTACTTTGCCGACTTGAGCAGCGAGCTGAAGGCCCTGATAGACCGCACCGGTATGGTATCACGGGCCAATGGCGACATGTATCGGCGAAAGGTGGGAGCTGCGGTTGTAGCCCGTCGTCGTGGTGGTGCAATTCATGTTTTTGACTCCATTAATCATTTTTTCACCATCGGTCAGATGATTACTGTCGGGGCCTCATACTGGAATATCGGAATCGGTCGTGAAAAAGGAGAGGTTACCGGAGATGAGGAAGGTGTCGCCACCATGCGTAATTTAGGTCAGAACATGGCCTGGCTGTTGAAAAAAATCAAAATGGGTTAATGCAGAAAAAATAAAAGCTCAGATCACGCAACAGAGATTTTTTTCTGTTGTACTTCTTCATGCAGCGGCATCAATTGATGCCGCTGTTTTTTTTTGCTTATCCACCAACATTTTTTCGAAATACATTTGACCTTGAATCAACCAGACCATATAACGAAGAGAGACTTAAAAAAAAAGTTCTTTCAGAAACGGTCTTTTGCCCGGGGTGCTCAGTACCCGGTTTTACACACAGCAACCTGTTTCCAGGTGGGCATTGATAAGGCTGGTAATGACATTCATACAATTTGCCCTGTCACAATTCTGCTGCAGGGCAGTAGGGGAGGAGTTTGCGAGATGCTGGTTATCTGTGAAGATTGTGCAAAAAAATACAACATTGATGAAAGCCGTATAAAGGGGGAAAAAGCCAAATTCACCTGTAAGGAATGTGGCCATATTATCGTTGTAGAAAAGCCTGAACTCTCTGCAGACAAACCCGCACCTGACAGGGAAGGAACGCCACCCGCTGCAAAGGACCAGGATACGGCAGGTTCGCAATCAGCACCAGGCAGTACACTCACTGCTGCAACAGCTGGTACCGGCATGCCGATCAGTGGTTATCTGCTGCTGACACTGGTCACAGGTTTTCTGGCAATCACTGCAACCTTTGCCTACCTGTATCTTCAATATATACCGAAAATCATCAATCAGCAGATAGAACTCAGGACCCTTGCAATTACCAAGTCATTCAGCGGTGTTATCAAGAAACCTCTGCTCCTGCGTAATTACCTGCAGGTTAACAAGGAAGCCAAGCGGACCAGTCAACTTCCCGGTGTTGCCTATGCGGCAGTTGTTAACAAAAAAGGTATTGTCATTGCCGGTTTTTTCAGTGATCTGGAGCGGTTTGACAATCAGTTCAAGACAACGGTTCAGCAAAAGGGATTTCCGGTAGACCGCCTTGCCCAGAATAAGCTCCCTCCAGGCGAAGATACGGCGAACAGCAGGATCATGATGGGTGGCCAGACTATTTTTGACGAGGTGGTTTCCATACCGGATACCGGCGGAGAGGTGCATGTGGGTATTTATGTTTCCGAGGTTGACAACGCCATTAAAAATGCTCTGGTGTCACCATTGACCATCTCACTTATCGGCGGTGTTCTGATCGTAGGCTTTATCGTCCTTCTCATTCTTACCAGGGCCATTACCAGGCCGATGCAGGAGTTGACCGATGTCGCCAACCGGATCAGTCTCGGTGAGCTGGATCTTGAGATCAAACCCAGTGGTCCCCGTGAAATGCGCCAGCTGGCAGCGGCGTTTGACCGAATGCGCTATTCCATTAAAACAGCCATGGATCGTTTACGAAAATAGAAATCAATATCTGTCGAAACATTGGTCTATTTTACACACAGGAAAGAGTCTATGATACGTGCAACAGGTCGTATAGTTATACTAATCGTGATCTGCATCATGGCAGCTGCCCAGTTTTCCTTTGCTGCGGGTTACAAACTTTCCATGCTGCCCAGATATTCCACTGAGGAGATTAACAGCAGGATTACCCCTCTGGCTGCATACCTGAGTGAAAAAACCGGTCTGAAGATCACCCCGGTACTGACATCAACATTTGACCAGTATTCAAAACAGCTGTCAGGCGGAGGCATAGATATCGGCTTTGAAAACCCTTATATTTATGTCCTTGCCTCACAGGCACATGATGCGGTGGCTATGGCAGTCAAGGGGAAAGATGGTGATAAATTCCGCGGCATTATTATCACCAGGGCAGACAGCCCGCTGGCAACAGTTGCTGATTTAAAGAGGAAGAGAATAGCCATTGTCGGTTACACAAGTGCCGGCGGCTACCTCTCCCAGAAACTGACATTGCTTGAATCAGGTATTAATGTCCAGGCGGACTGCGTTATTGAAGAGGCGCCGGAGAACAAACAGGAAAATGTTATTTTTTCCGTGTATACCGGTGATGTGGATGCAGGCTTTATCCGTGAATCAGCACTGAACAAAGTCGATGAATTTGTACCGCCCGATGCGATTCGGGTCATGGCGCATACCGCATGGCTGCCCAACTGGGCCTTGTCCCTCAGCCGAAAATTGCCGTCTGAAGACAGAGCAAAAATCATACAGGCCATCCGGGAACTTAAACCAAACACTCCTGTCCTGAAAGCTCTTAAAATTCAAGACCTCAGACCGGCAAAGGACAGTGAGTATGATTCCGTCCGCAAAGCAGCCGGACTTGCCTTCCCGTAACAAATATATAACCTCATAACACTCTTGAAGATCATGAAAAAATGTATTTTTCTTTTGTTGATTCTGTTGTGCTTCAGCAGTGGATCTGCACTGGCTGAAGAGTTCAAACTCTCCATGTTGCCCCGTTATTTTCCTGAAAAGCTGACCGCCATGATTACACCACTGGCTGCCTATCTCAGCCGTGAGACCGGCTATACTATTGAACCGGTGTTGACAGATAACTTTGCGGCCTATGAAGTTGAGCTGTTAAAAGGAAACATTGATCTTGGTTATGAAAACCCACTGGTGTATGTAAAGGTTTCCGACCGTCATGAAGTTCTGGCAACGGCAGTAAAAGGGAAGGGGGGAGACAGATTCCGGGGAATAATTATTGCCCGGCCTGATTCTGCAATTACTAAAGTCTCTGATCTGAAAGGGAAAAAGGTGATGATTGTCAGCAAGGCTTCAGCCGGAGGTTTCCTGTCCCAGAAGCTTACGCTCAAGGAAAACGGACTTGATGTGGATCGTGACTGCCGGTTGTTTGAGGCTGCGGACAACAGACAGGAAAACGTGATCATTTCTGTGAGTATCGGTGATGTCGATGCAGGTTTTATTCGTGAATCCGCCCTGCATAAGGCTGATGAATTCATCATGCCGGGTTCAATCAAAACCGTTGAAGCAACCGCCTGGTTGCCCAACTGGGCTTTTTCTGTAAACAGGGATATGGAGCTGGAACAGAAAGAGGCGATTCAAACAGCGCTGTTGAAGCTGACCAGCGATTCCAGCGTGATGAAGGCCATGGGTCTTACCGCTTTTAAGGCAGCTACTGACTCGGATTATGACGTGATGCGCGGACTTGTTCAATAGTTGTTCCCCTTGAAGGTGTGCAGGGAGGTATC
>CAZKBZ010000015.1:0-2142 GCA_964551175.1 uncultured Desulfobulbus sp. | reverse complement strand
TTGAATACCTTTTTCCATGATACTTTCAGGGGCCTGTCAGTAAATGCTCATCCCAAAAGAAAAACCGCATTTAAGCGGCTTAAACAGCTATTACCTCCATATTGATAAATTTATAGAACATCTTCAGGGTGAAATAGGATCGGGATGTTTTTACTGCCAGTCAGCAGACCAGGAAATACTGATCTATTTTGATGAACAGGAAATCATTCGCAGTATCATACAGAATCACGGTGAACAGGCTCAGACGGTACAGAGCCTTGAACCGATTACGCAATCTCTGTCCAGAAAAAATTTTCTTGTTACAATCTATTATCTTGATCCCAGTTCAATTTTTTTCTGGGGCCAGATCCCATCCTTTCAACGGGTAAAAGCCAAACTGAAAACTACGGATATTTCGCTGCCGGACCTCTTTTTTCGCCTCAGGCAAAAAAAATTTTCCGGCTTTATCGATGTAACCCTGCAGGAACATGACGAAGGAGGCATACTTTTTCTGCACCAGGGTGAGCGCAGGGGAGGTTCTTATTCCTGGGGAAGTGGGGGGCTCAGCCCTTCTGATAATGATTACAACAAACTTCTCGGCCTTCTGCAGTCCAATGTCGCTACCTATGACATCGGACAATTCAATGCGGAATCTGTAAGCGGTCGGGAATCTGTTCAGGGCAACACTTCAACCAGTGGTGAAAAAAGAGAGTATTTTTCCAATCTGGAAACTGCCCTGCAGGAATTCATCGAGATCTATATTCAGATCGCCCGCAGAAAGATCAAGACATCTCCGATTGTTCAATTGAAACAGAAATTTGTTGAAAACCTTGATGAGTATCCGGTCCTTGATCCCTTTAAAAAATTCTATGAGATCAACGAGAACGCAACAGTAGAATTTTCAGACAATGCTCCCAGGGAAGAAATTGCAGCAGCCATTGTTGACTGCACCTGGAAGGTTATTGAAGAAACGAAACTGCAGAAAAAATTCAGGTCGGCTATGAAAAAATGGGCGTACAGATCCGCCCTGGAAGAACGTGGTATTGATGTAGACCGGTAGATTTAACAGATCTGTCATCAGCTAAACGGATACCTGTTTTTTCCTTCCCGCCAGTTGACCGCAGGCGGCGGAGATATCCGCCCCTCTGCTCTGTCGAATAAACACTGTATAGCCCGCATCCCGCAGTATTTTCTGAAATTGCAGCAGCCGGTCTCTGGATGGACTGGAATACTGCTGGCCTTTAGCTTCATTCATGGACAGCAGGTTAATTTTGCATGGAATATCACGAAGGATCACGGCGAGCTTACGGGCTGTTTCATCGGAATCGTTGATTCCTGCCAGCAGGGTGTATTCAAACATGACACGCTGTCTTTTTTTCTGCGGATATTTTTTGCAGGCATCAAGAAGTTTTTCAATGGGGTATCGGTCATTAATCGGCATCAGACTGCTGCGGGTTTCGTTATCCGCTGCATGCAGGGAGATGGCCAGGTTTACCCTGGTCTGAGTTCCCAACTCCATCATCTGCGGTATCAGTCCGCAGGTGGAAACGGTTATTCTGCGGGAGGAAAAGTCAAGTCCCCGCTGTTCGGTCAGCAATGACAGGGCCGGCAGCAGATTATCCAGGTTGGCCAGAGGCTCACCCATGCCCATGAAGACGATATTGGTCAGTTTTCTTCCATTGTCACTATCATGATCAAGGATCCAGTCTCGAACTCCGCAGACCTGGTTAACGATTTCAGCCCGGGTCAGGTTACGGGTAAACCCCATGCTGCCTGTAACACAGAAACGGCAGCCCATGGCGCATCCAGCCTGTGAAGACACACAGATTGTGTTACGGTCCTCTTCAGGGATAAGGACCGATTCAATGACAAAACCATCATCCAGCCTGAACCCGAATTTCACTGCACCATCCCTGGAAATTTCGGTGATGGGATCGGAAAAGCGGCTCATATATGCATGTTCAGCCAGTATTTTCCGGAATTCCTTGGCCAGATCGGTCATCTGAGCAAAATCCGTGACAAAGGGTTTGTAAATCCAGGCCAGGATCTGACGACCGCGAAATGCGGGCTGGCCAAGTGATTCAACAAACTCGACCAGTTCATCCTGAGTCAGGTTTTTCAGGTCGGTTTTTTCTTTATCAAGGGTCATTCGTTTGTATGGCT
>CAZKBZ010000014.1:0-41411 GCA_964551175.1 uncultured Desulfobulbus sp. | reverse complement strand
AGCGATATTCTTCCATCATGATCTTGGGTGCGCCGGTGAGATGGCCGATCAGGGCCCGCAGGCCGCCGACAGCACCCATGTAGCCCCCTCCCCAGGCGATGATCCCGAACAGAACAAGAACCACCATCTCGGCCGGTGCCCCGGATTTTATCCGCCAGGACCTGCGAAAGAGAACAAACAGTTTTTCCGACCAGGGAGCCAGGGCACGAACACCGGAAACAGTGGCACAGTCGGCCAGGATGTGAAGGAGGGCACCGGTTCCGACCAGGGCCAACGGCTTCCACAGCAACCAGCCTGCGACGACAGACAATCCCCACAGCCAGAAGGAGTGAAAGGCCCCGCGGTGTCCGACCAGCTTGTTTAAGGGGATGGAGATGGGAAACAGGACCCGGCCGATAAACGACTGCGGGTGATCAAGGTCAGGCAGGAGAGCACCGGCTGCCAGCAGGCCAAGCTGGGTTTTAGATGCACCGGCAACCACGCCGCAGGAGAGGGCAATGGCGATGTGGGTCGGACCGGTCATCTTTTCAGAAGCCGGAAGTCAGAGGACAGATGACAGTGAAGTGGAGAATGGCATAACAAAGGGGCAGAAGCAGGATAAGGACAACCCCCAGGCAACCTTTGTTGCTCTTGTTTTTTCTGTTCTCCTTTTTCATTTCCTTGTAAAGGATGTAATCCAGGGCAGGATCATCATCGAGCAACCCGTCGTTTTCATGAAAATCATCGGCCATACCTTATCTTCTCCTGTTATCCATTCCCCTGAACAGATAAAACCTGACAATCAGCCCCATGCCCATGCCGAGCCCGCCAAGCATGTACAGGCTGGTGGATTCCAGGCCAACGGCGATATAGCGGGTCACCATCACACCGGCCAGCACGATGAGCAGAAGAGGGGAGAGGTCGATTTCCTCACCCCTGACCTTGGCCGCTTCCGGTGTTACCTCCCCGCGCAGGGCAGCCATCAGCTGACCGGGCAATCCCCGGGCCGCATGGACCGCTTCATCCACCGGCGTTCTGCTCTGCAGGATAGGAGCAGCAGCCTTTGCTATCCTGGTCATCTCTTTGGTCTGCAGGGGCTTGATCTGCAGTTCAGGCAATCCCCAGAGCAGCCGCCTGAGCTCTTCACGCCTGAACGGCGGCACACCGGCTCCAATAATGGTCACCCGGTCCCGCAGCAGCTTCAGGCGGCGGAGCAGGGCAGGGGGGGCCTGGTGGATATCATCGATCATGAGCCAGCCCTCCTTCTGCGCAAGCACGGCCCGTTCCAGCCAGGCTACCTGCCAGCGGGTTTTTCCCCGAACTTTTCCTTCATCATCTTTCACCTCAAGGCCCCAGGTCAAACAGATTTCAACCAGGATCTCCTTGACCGTGGAACCAGCCGAAACCAGGGCAAGCCTTTCAGCAGCCGGATGGTTTTCTCGTATCCATTCCAGAATAGCTGTTTTGCCCGATCCGTGCCGACCAGTGAGGACAAAGCCGCGCCCCTCTCTCAGCCGGGGCATGATCTGTTTAGCGAGCAGGTAATCCCGTCCCAGCAATCCGGTTTGTTGCCACATCTTTTGTTACACTTCCTGTGCGTTGTTCGTCTTTTCCCGTCTTCTGTTTTCTGTGCTCTGTCTTCCGGTACCCGCACAGCTCCAGCCAGTTGATGATTTTTCTTTCCGCTCCATCCCTTTTGGAACGGGACTGCTCCACCTCCTTGATCAGGGAAAAATAGGCGGTGATCCCTGTGGCTCCATCGTCGAGCATGGTCCGTTTCAGCACCTGCTTTTCCTGCTCCAGGGCTGCCAGGATAGCGCTTTGCCCCTGGTACTCGGCATAGAGTTCCGCCAGGTGTTCCACCTGGCTGTTGGTGTGCTCCTGTCGCTCCAACCGCTGTTTTCTGGAATAGATCGGCACAGAGATGGTGCCGTTTGCAAAGGGGCCGTCCACAGGGCCGTCATAATATGTCCGCTGTTCATATCCGGCGGACAGGGTGACCTCCACGTCCCAGCCCCCGTAACACCCCAGGATGGTCTGCCGGGCCGTATGCCAGGGGGGTAAATCGCCGGCAGGGCAGGGGACAGCTCCCAGGAGAAGAACAAGGAGCAGGCATGTTTTTATGTTTATACGCATAAACGTTTATGTGTTTATATGTTTTTATGCTGAAAGTATATTAAATAGTTCCCCCCTGGTTTTTCAACCTTTCTTTTCTCTCCCTTTCCTCTGTTATGCTTTTCAGGGTTTCAAAGAAATGATCAAAAATCGAGATTGCCCGTTCCGTTTCAATGTTGCGGACCTGTATCTGTTGACAGAGGCCGATGCGCAACGCGTAAGCGGCTGCCAGGTTGTCGTCATCCGGATATTTGTCGACAAGGTTTTGCCATTGTTGCCATTCCTGCGCATTGCCACATAAATGTTCAGGTTCTTGATGTGTTGCGGTGTCTGCAAAAGTCTGGCCGGCAAGCAAGAGGCTGACCATCAGGAAGAGAGAGAGTTTGTTCATGGTTCTTGACTTGTCCATCTTAAAGATATACATAAAGGTATGGAAGAGAGAATACAGGCACTTCTCAACCAGTGCACGGGATTTGACTGGGATGAGGGTAATGTTCGGAAAAACTGGCTGAAACACAAGGTAACCCCGTCGGAATGTGAGCAGGTATTTTTCAACAGGCCCCTGATTGTGCAGGACGATATCAACCATTCCCAACATGAAACACGGTTTTTTGCTCTTGGCCGGACCGACGGGAACAGGCGTTTATTCCTGGCGTTTACACTCCGCGGCAAGGATATTCGCATCATCTCCGCAAGGGACATGAGCAGAAAAGAAAGAGAGGTGTATAAGAAGTCATGAAAAAAGAGATGCCCAGGTTTATGAGTGAAGACGAGGAGAGGGAGTTCTGGTCTCATCATGATTCCACTGAATATATTGACTGGAAGAATGCAGAGCGGGTGACCCTGTCAAACCTGAAACCCTCCACCAGGAAAATATCCCTCCGACTGCCGGAGATCATGATTGATGAGCTGAAATTGCTGGCAAACAAAAGAGATGTCCCTTATCAGTCGTTGATGAAGATTTTCCTGGCAGAGCGCATAGCAGAAGAACTTGGTTCGTCAGGTTCGTAATCCTTTCTGTTGACCTCATGCCTCATCATTCGATCCCCAGCCTCTCGGTCAGGTTTTCAGGCAGTTTGATCCTGGCGTAAATCAGGGTGGTGTCCAGCTTGGCATGGCCGAGCAGCTTTTTCACCTGTTCCAGTTCAAGTCCCTGGCGGACAAGTTCGCTGGCATAGGTGTGGCGCAGGGAGTGTGGTTTGTTGATCCCCATGTTTTTCATCTCCTGCCAGATAAGCTTTCGACCTTTTCTCCACCGGGTGTTGTTCTTCTTATTCCTGTTGTCGCAAAGAGCGTGCCGCAGCCACTCCGGAGCCGGAACAAGCCGTTCCCGGTTGCCCTTGCCGACGACTTTAACCGCACCTCCAGGGGCCGCCTCTGCAGTCCGAATTTCGCTGATCCGCAGGCCGCAGCAGAGCATCAGGCCCAGCCATATTCCCCTCCTGTCCCCCTGGCCGGTCAGGGTCCTTGCCCGACAGGAAAGTTCCCTGAACACATCACCTCCCCTGTCACCCGGCACCCGGTTGGGGAGGCGGGGGATCTCAACCTGTGACAGGGTAATGAACAATCCGTCATCCCCTTCCCGGAGCCGCCATTTTGCATAGGAGCGCAGGGCGGCAATCTTTCGCCTGGCTGTAGCCGGATGCATCCTGTTGATGATCCCCTCAATATCCCGCAGGCTGAGTGCAGCAAGCGGAGATGACTGCCGCTGCCACCAGTTGAGTTCCCAGCCATACTCCTGGATGGTCCGGGCAGCTCGCCCGGCAGAGCCGAGAAAAATATAATACTGCTCCGGGACGGAATTGCAGGGCAGGCAGGGGGTGTCCGGCCGGTCCGGCAAGGTTTCATCCTGTTCTCCGGCTTCCGGCTCCACCGGACAGGGCCCTGACGTCTGCGCGGCAATATCTTCAAGCTGTTCGTTCTCCCGGGTTTGTATGTTTATATGTTTAAACGTATCAACGTTTATACGTTTATGTGTTTGTATGATCTTGCCGTCGATGATTATCGGTTGATCAGCAGCGGTCTCTTTCAGACCAAATAGACGTTTGGTCATCCGTTTCAGCATGTCGAAATCCGGGGGGTAGGGGGGCTCTTTATGGGGGTTTTCCCACAGGGGGTATTTTTGCCCTCTTTGGAGTCACCAACAAGGCTGGTCAGGAAAAGATGAAAGGCGGTTTTTTCCAGCTGATCATGTTTCGATGTTTGTGCCTTTGCCTCTTCCAGGAAAAGTTGCTTGTGGACCGGGTTCAAGTTCTGCCATTGCTGTTCAACCGACATTGTGAGCCTTGCAGGCTTGCCGTTTGATTTATGCCGAACAGGGTAGGGCGGAAAGTTCTGGGGAAAACCCCTGCGCATGATGGTTTTCAGATAGCCGACGGGTGAGGTGAGGGAGCCGAGCTGGTTGTTGGCAGCCGCATACAGCATCCAGTCCATGGCCTTCTGCTCTTTGCTGCTGACCGGTTGATGGTGAATGGAAAATCGACGGCACCAGGCTCCAATCAGATCCTGATCAAATTTTTCTCTCTCATCTTCAACAGGGCAGGGTGATGACCTTGAGGATGCTTGTTTGCAAGAGAGAGATTTTCCTTGATACTGTTCTTGATAATATTCAGGGGCCATGGTGTCCGGGGTGTCAGGACATGGTGGCCTCCCATCCCGGTCACCATGACCGGGGTCAGGAGGTGAACCCCGGTCATGATGTCCTCTCCCTCCGGCCGTGGTGTCCCCGGTCGGTTCCAGGTCGGCATTATTCCAGATGCCCTGCAGGGATCCTTGCGAAATTGTATACTCCGGGATGTGGTAAAGACTGGATCTGCCGGGCCGGTGTTCGATGAGCAGGAGCTTTTTTTGCTGGAGTTGCTTCAGGATTCTGCGGAGCTGACGGACAGATGAAGAGGTGTCCCGGGCAAGGGTTGCAAGGCCCGGCCAGGCAGCAGACTGTTTGCCTGCGTATTTGATCAGGCTGATGAGGGTTAGTTTTTGCAGACTTGACAGATTGCACTCAAACACTATATCCTCTACGATTGTGTAGGGACGTGGTCTGTGGTCGAAAATCGCATCCATGTTCTCTACCTCCGCCGGTGTCTGGTGGCCGCCAGGCACCGGCTTTTTTATGTTTTTTTAGTTTTCCTTTTCTGACGTAACTCTCCTGTGTAACATTCGACGATGAGGTTTATTTTGTAACCGGGCCGGTGTTGTGAAACCCATTTCAGGGCGTCATACAGGCTCCGGAACTTGATATTCTTTTTTCTCCTGGACAGGAAAGGCTGTATCCCGTCCGGGGTATGATAAAAAATCCGCCAGCCCTTTTTCGGACGGTCACCATCCTCTTCATACTTGACCGTGATTTCAAAAATGTTATTCAACCCCCTTTTTTTCTACCACTTTTTAATAAATGGCACTCTGTTTTATTAAAATGGTAGCAATATTTTAAACGTTATTTCAGCCAATTACAAACATTTTTTTTCAACCGTACTACTTTTTGCAGGCAGGTGAGAACCGCCCGTCACAGCCCCTGCATGCGTCTGCTTCCGGCAGCGGGCAGGAAAAAAGACTCCTGCCTCGGCCTCCATCAGCCGGCAGGGGTTGCGCCGGGCTACCCCCTCAACAGTGCCGGCGCCTTATCTTCGTTGCCTGCCTGGCCGGTGATACTCGCCCGGCTGTCGCCGTGCTCGATAATTGACAATTATACCTGGAGGGTATATTATGTATACCATGAACTTTGAATTTGACCCTGCCAAATCTAAATCCAACAAAAAGAAGCATGGGATTGATTTTACACAAGCCCAGGCACTCTGGGAGGATTCTTATTTACTGGAGATCCCGGCGAGAACAGTGGATGAGCCGAGATTCCTGGTAATCGGCAGAATAGCTGATAAGCACTGGGCGGGCGTTATCACATATCGAGGAGAAAATATACGAATTATCTCTGTTCGCAGGGCCAGAGATGAGGAGATTGAATTGTATGAAGGCTAAAGAATTTGACAAAAAATTTGATGAAGGGCAAAGCGTTATAGAGCATTTGGATCTTGCAAATGCCAGACGGCCTGTGCTGGAACAAAAAAGGGTTAATGTTGATTTCCCGCTCTGGATGATTCATTCTCTTGATAAAGAGGCCAAGCGGCTCGGGGTTCCCAGACAGTCAATCATCAAAATCTGGATTGCGGAAAGATTGGAGCAAACATCAGTCTCAGCGTGATTTTTCTATTCTTGAAGAAGAGCAGATCCCTATTAACCGGGTCATGGAATGTTATCCGGTTTCCCGGTATCCAGTCAATCGCCGATGTTATCTGACGAATAATAACGTATCTTGTTGATTTTTAGTCGTCGTTTTCTTGTATTGGTGTAATTATTGAGAAACTAGATAATAACTTGTTATGTGTAAGGGAAAAGATTGATGCCAACAAGACCACACTTTGAAGATCTTAATAGAAGATATTCTGAAACTGACTGGGTTTCTGAATATCAAAGACTCTGGGCTATTTTCAATCATTGGTTTGTAGCTCATATCGGGAATACTCAAGATCGACACTGTATTGAGAATCTAAAATCTGACCCAAAAACTACAATATGGGTAAATAGAATAATTGCAGAGTCCAAAATAAAAAGGCCACAAAGAGTAACCGATGGGCTTGATGGAAGTCATCCAAGATTTGCCGCAAACAATGTTATATCACGACTATTTAGAGATACAATGAATTCATCAGTTATTGAGCCAAGGATTAACTATCCTTGGAGGCCTGGTTCAGAATCCCGAGTTAAGATAATAAATGCTATAGCGTTAGATGAGGACATGTTCATAAAGGCATACAGAGCGCACGGTGCAATGTTGCAAGAAAACATGACTTTTGATCTTACTTTCCATCAAACACTGGAGCTTGTTGGTGTCTATGCTACTGGCTGCTGTTTTTATAGAGACACTCCTTCTGCTTTGAAATCTGAATATTATGCAAATCAAATGATTGATAAGTTTCGAACAAT
Source organism: uncultured Desulfobulbus sp. (assembly GCA_964551175.1). Lineage (GTDB taxonomy): Bacteria > Desulfobacterota > Desulfobulbia > Desulfobulbales > Desulfobulbaceae > Desulfobulbus_C. Next base: position 34,337 of record CAZKBZ010000014.1, on the reverse strand, counting down.
TCCCGAATTAAATGCATTGGTGTCTCTAGTGGAATCACAGGATATTACCTCGATTTCTGAAGATATAATTGAAATTTTATACAATGTTAGAAATACAGCAATACATGGGGATTTGGACTTCTTAATTAAAGAAGACAATTTGGCTGCAAAATCAGCATGTGAAGCTCTTGATTCATTAATTCAGGACATCAGAGATAATTGGCAATAAAGGAAGAAAACACATAACAAATCACTGCACTGGATTTTTACTCCGCTGCGCTCCGTAAAAACCAGTGAGTTCAAACGTTCTACCCCTCCCTCAAATCATCAATCAATCCCAGGCAGTTCTTGAGCGCAACCCGTACTTCCAGCAGGGTGCTTTCTTTGGCTGCCTTCATCTTTTTGCCGGTGGTGCAGGTCCTGATCTTCTCATAGGCAGCCCTAGCCTTATCTATTCCATACATGGCTTCAATCTGCTCAAAGTCCATGTCCGGTTTGCGCACCTGGTTGAGTAAATCCGGATCATAGTTGACGCCCTTCAGGCTGTCGACAAGCCAGGCCTCGATAAGTTTTGATTCGTTCATGGCAAGGGCACGGGCAATTTTCTGGAGATCTGAAGGTTTGCTTTTGCTCTCACCACTTTCGATCCGGCGCAGATTGGTTTCTGCTACTCCGGACTTGTCAGCCAGGCTGCGCCTGCTCATGTTCCTTGCTTCGCGTTCTTCGGCAATGATTGTTCCGTAGGTTGTCATTTAGAATCTCCATGCAGAGTTTAGTGCGCCACATACGAACAAGATAGATGTTTAATTTGCGCCTCGCAAGGTTTTTTTTGTAGTGCTGCCTCAATTCATAAGAAGACAATTTATCTGTCACGCAAGGGGGAATTCCCCCCTGACCCCCCTTTAATTTGGCCTGCGGCATGGATGTATGAAGGGCTGGCAAATATTGCACCATGCATACACCCCTGAATACGCGTTAATCAGGTCGCTTTCATCCGCTTACGCATCCCTGCCAGCCCGTAATTCCAGCCCTGATTCTCAGGTTGTGTACCCTTGCTGCGCTGCGGGAACCCAACCTGTGCATCCTTTTATGTAGCCCATATTTATGTTTAATTTGGCGGCGTCCGCCTTGTTGCCTGTAGCGTATTGTAATCATAATACAGCCTTGTTCCCTTCTTCCAAGTCAATGCCGGACGCCGCACTGACCAACTACGGATTCCTCGGCCGGTACGTCAGGCAGAGCATGTACATTTCCTTCCGGCCTGCGGTACGTCAGCGCTTCGCGTATTCAATGTCCCCCCTCCCGTCCCCCAAGGGGAAGCGTAAGGGGGGTAGACCCCCCTTACATCCCCCCTGCTGGTAATTCGTGTGTTGCCGGCTGGTCGTGCCGGCCATCTGCTGCGCCAGTTTTTTGCGATACAGCATGCAAAAAACCTGTCACATCAGTTGGCATATCGGCACGCCAGATAAGGGTCTCCTCATATAATTCAGCCTTGTCGTCTTAGATTTGTGGCGCTGCGCGCATATATATTTTTTCTTTTTTCCTCCCCGTACCGGGTGAGGAAGAAAAAAAGAAAAAATTAATTATTTTAAATAGTTGTGTTTCACGTGCAACGTTTACTCAGCATAGGGGGTTAGCCATGTTTTTCTTGCCGTCTCTGTCGTCCCTGTCCCGTTCCGCCTGTCGGTTTGGTTCGTCCGGCTTCGCTGTCCGTCCCTCATCCCGCGGCCTGGGCGGGTTTGTTGCCGCAGTCGGGTTCCGGCGGCCTGTTCTGGCCTCGGAGTTTGCCCGTTATTGGGCAGCCGGTCTGCCCCGTGGCTGCAATGGTTGCGTGCTTAAGCGCAAGGGCGGTTTTTTCTGGGTTTCTGTTCCTGTCTGGCCTGCGTCGGTTCCCGCTGTTGTTCGCCAGGGTGCCGGCCCGGTCTGGGTTGTCGGTTCTCCGCCTGCCTGCCGGCGGGCAGTTGCCGGTGGTGGTGTCTGGTCGTGGTAGTTTTTCCGTCCCGGACCCTGGCCCGTGGTTGGGCAGTGGCCTGCGGTGTCCCGGTTCACCGGGCCGGGGCTGCTGTCCGGGTTGTGGCCGATGGTTTTGCTGTTTCCTGTTCCGGTCCGGCCGGTCCGTCCTGTATGTTTTGTGTCCGGCTGGGCCGTTGTTCCGGATCCCCCGGGCCGGGCTGCGGGTTTCGTCCAGGCCGGTGGTGGCCAAGGCCGAAACAGCAGGCTCTCTTTTAAATTTTGCGCGCCAAAAATAACGCAATATTCTTGAAAAATGCGTCGGAATCGGATATAAAACAAGTAGATAAACAAGGGAAGGTCAAGTTATGAAAAGTTGCCGACAATCGGTTATTTCGTTTTCTGCTTAAGGTGTTAACAGGTCTCTTTTTTTGTCAACTGCGCGCCTATATTGGCGCAAATGTGAGGTTTAATCATGGCAAAGCAATCAGTGTACGACATAATCACCGAGGAAATTTTAGCCATCATGGATCAGGGTGTTATCCCCTGGCACAAACCGTGGACGACCAGGGGCGCGCATCGCAACCTTGTTTCCGGCAGGCAGTACCGGGGGATCAATGTTTTCCTGCTGGCCTGTTCCGGCTTTACTTCGCCCTGGTGGCTCACTTTCAACCAGGCCAGGCAGAAAGGCGGCTCCGTCCGCAAAGGTGAGAAGGGCCGCCGGGTTGTGTTCTGGAAATGGCTGGTCAGCCGGTCCGAGGATCCGGCGACTGGTGAGCAGGTTGAAAAACAGGTTCCCATGCTTCGCTATTACACGGTTTTCAATTTGGAGCAGGTACAAGGTGTTCCAGCTCCGCAGGAACCGGAGCAGAAAAACCTGACTCCCATTGCCGGGGCCGCCGCCATTGTTGCCGGCATGCCGTCAGCCCCCTCTTTCATCGATGGTTCCCGGGCCGCCTACTCTCCGGGACAGGACCAGGTCACCATGCCTGATTTTCAGAATTTCCTTTCCTCAGAAGAATACTATTCCACCCTTTTCCACGAGCTGGCCCATTCCACCGGCCATAAATCCCGCCTTAACCGGAAGGAAATCACAGAGAACAATTTTTTCGGATCCCACGAGTACAGCAAGGAAGAGCTGGTTGCGGAAATGGCTGCCGTTTTCCTGTGCAGCGAGGCCGGGATCCTGCCGGCCACTATCGAAAATTCTGCTGCATACCTGCAGAGCTGGGCGGCAAAATTCAAAGAAAACAGAAAAATGGTTGTCTGTGCCGCTGCATCGGCACAAAAGGCCGCCGACTTTATCCTGGATCGGCCGGGACAAGAGTAAGGCGGTAACGTTAAGGCGTGCCCGGGCAAGGGCGCGCACAGAGCAGGGAGGTAAATCATGTACTTGCTTGAACACGAAAAGGCGGATGTAACCCCGAGAATGCTGTATGAGCTGCAGGTCTGGAAAGACCAGGGGCGCCGAGCCGTCAACATTGAGCTGGACCTGGAAAAGGCGACTATCTGGGTCTATGACTACGAGCTGCAGCAGGGCAAGTATGTCGTTGACATGCAGGACCTGCCCGACCGGAAGGAACTGTTGCGCATGGTGCAGAAAGAAGAAAATGCCCGGCGCAAAAGACTTGAAAAGCAACTCACTTCAATGGGGGAATGAACCATGAGATTACCAATCGAGAAATGTGCAATGCTGTCCAAGCAGATCGACCTGGCCCTTGCCTATGGTATCTTTCACCGTACCCGCTACGGGCAGCGGCTGCATCCGGTTGTTTTGGCTCCTGATGTTGGCCGGGAGTATCTTGGCATTTCCAGCCTGGGGCAGCCCCCCTGTGCTCTTTATTACAAGCTGACAGGTGTTGCAAAAGAGGAGCATGACACCGGAACCAGGTTTGGCTTTGATACCGGCCTTATCCTGGAATCCTATGTGCTGGATATGCTGCGGATAGGTCCGGACGACCGGCAGGGTGAGTTGACCTGGCCCTACCTGCTGGCCCCCGGCGGCGTTATCAAGGGGCATTATGACGGCCTGGCCGGAAACCTGATGGATGATGGCGGCTGCATTATCGAGTGCAAGGCAACCGGAGGGTATTCGTTTAACAAAAAAGTGGAAGAGGGAGCCGACCAGGGGCACATCGAACAGGCATTCGCATACGCATCCAGGGCACGAGCCCCCTACTTCGCACTGATCTATTGTAACCGGGAAGCCAAAAAAAGCACCCCGTTTTATACGGTCATGGGATATCGCATAACCGACATGCAGGCAGCGGAAAAGGCTGTTTACCACCTTTTTGCCGAGCGGTTTGATCCGGTCCTGCTCTCCCTGCACCACGGGTTGCGCCCTGATCAGCCGCAAAAGCCCAGGTATGAATATGGTCCGCGCGGCTGGCGTTGCCGTCCGGATAAACGGTATTTTGCCAGGGGAGAAGAGCAGCAGCAGGTTGGCTATTGTTCGTACCGCTCTGTCTGTCCGGAAGCGCGGGGCTATGCTTTCGAACTACTGGAAAAAAAGGAAGAGCGGCTGGCCGCATAAAAACATTTATACGTTTTTATGTTTATACGTTTATATTTTTTTACATATAAAATCGTCCCGGGGTGTTCAGCCCCGGGGCTGAGGAGGATCAATCATGTTGTTTCAGAAAGCGGAACGCAGTAGAGCGAAACTCAGGCTGTCCATTGACGGTCCCAGCGGATCAGGCAAGACCCACAGTGCATTGCTGATTGCGGCAGGCCTGGCACCGGATGGGAATATTTTCCTTATCGATACCGAGCGGGACAGCGCTACCCTGGAGAGCGGCAAGCCCGGGATCCCTGAATTTTTGCACGCACCCCTGGCCCCACCTTTTACTCCGGCAAAATACCGTGAATATATTCAGGTTGCTGTTGAGGAAGGGGCTGAGGTGATCATTGTAGATTCCCTGTCCCACGCCTGGTCAGGATCCGGCGGTGTGCTGGACATGCACGACAATGCAGCCAGGGCGCAGCGGGGCGGAAACAGCTGGGCTGCCTGGCGCGAGGTGACTCCGGAGCATAACAGCCTGGTTAACACTATTCTGCAGGCACCCTGCCATATTATCTGCACCATGCGCACAAAGACCGCCTGGGAAGTGGTGGATGCCGGCAACGGCAAAAAAGCCCCGCAAAAGATCGGCCTGAAACCGGAACAGCGGGAAGGCATGGAGTATGAGTTTACCCTGGTGCTGGACCTGTCGCTTGACGGGCATATTGCCACCGCATCCAAGGACCGGACCAGCCTGTTTGACGGTCGCCATTTTGTGCCTGGCAAAGATACCGGGGAAGAACTGCGGGACTGGCTGGAAACCGGCCGGGATCCGGAGGATATCAGCGGCGAACTGCTGACCGAGCTGCTTGTCGAGGCGGAACAGATCGAGTCCGTACCCCACCTGGACAACTGGGGCCGGAAACACAGGGCAGAATTTGACCGGCTGCTCTTTGAACACCGGCAGGAACTTGTCAATTTCTGTGCCGGCCGGAGACAGGAGCTGCTGAGAGCGGCGTGATTGCAGGAACCATTAGCCCGGCAGCCTTGTTACAGGGTAACAGTGCTGCCGGGCAGGGAGCAATGAGATTGCCCCTGCAGTCTCTTAAAGAGGTTCTGAGCACCGAACGGCGGGCTTTCCTGCTGTAGATTGTAACAATTTGCCATTCCCTTGTTTTCCCTTTATCATCTTAGTGAGTATGCTGAATTTTCGTTGGCATCGTGCTGGAGTGAACGGTGCAATATTGGTTGATTTTATTTGTGATGTTCTCAATAACCGGAGGGAAACAAATGGCAGCAAAGTATGAAATCAAGAAGGCCAAGGACGGGCAATTCTTTTTTAACCTGAAGGCATCCAACGGCCAGGTCATTCTGTCCAGCGAGATGTACAAGGCAAAAAGTGGGGTCAAAAACGGGATTGCCTCGGTACAGAAGAATGCAGCAGCTGATGATCGGTACGAACGGAAAACCAGCACAAGCGAAAAACATTATTTTGTCCTGAAGGCTAAAAACAACCAGGTCATCGGACAGAGCCAGATGTACAAGTCAGGATCTGCAATGGAAAAAGGTATTGAGTCTGTGAAAAAGAACGGCCCAGGGGCAGTGGTCGAAGATCTGGCCTGAAGGTACATCAGACAAGCGGGAGCCGCTGGCAGCATCGGCTACCAGCCCTCTCGTACCTGATCAGGGTTGCCAAGCTTAACACGCTGGGAAGCAGGTACCGTAATGGTATTATTTTCCGGCAGGACCTTTGCTCCTTTTTCTGCGCTCATACCGGCGACACTCTTCATGCCCTTGAGCTTGAGGCTGCCGCCCACAGCTTCTGCGTCCGGCGCGTAATAATCGAACCAGGGGAGCCCCGCCCTGGTGTACTGCTCAGCCGTTCGCGGTATGGTCTCCAAGTGGATTCCAGAAGCCTCCTTCCAGCAGGTTAACCAAACCACCGTTTTCTTTACTCACCGGGACCGATTGAATAAACGGCCTTTTTTACGGGTAAAAGAGTTAAAAAACCCGTATAATAAAACAAAGTAAACTTTAGTTCATTTTTAATGAGTTTCGTTACGGCAGACTTGTGCTGTCCCGGCCGCTGTAAAACCTACTTGTTACAAGGTAATCTTATGAAGATTGGATACGCCCGTGTCTCCACCCTGGATCAAAATCCCGAGCTGCAACTTGACGCACTCAGCGGTGCCGGCTGCGAAAAGATTTTTTCCGACAAGGTATCCGGAGCCAAGGCAGAACGGCCCGGCCTGCAGGAGGCACTTGACTATCTGCGCAAAGGTGATTGCCTTGTGGTCTGGCGGCTGGACAGGCTGGGCAGGAGCCTCAAGCACCTGATCCAGGTAGCCGAAGACCTGGAATCAAAAGAAATCGGCCTGGCCTCCCTGCAGGAAGGACTGGACACCACAACTTCCGGCGGTAAACTGATCTTCCATATTTTCGGCGCATTGGCCGAGTTTGAACGAAACCTGATCCGGGAACGGACCATGGCAGGGCTTGAGGCTGCCCGGGCCAGGGGTCGCAAGGGCGGCAGGAAAAACAAACTCAGTGGCGACCAGGTGGCGACCCTGAAAAAGATGCATGCATCCAGGCAGCACAGTGTGGAGGAAATATGCCGACTGCTCTCCATCAGCAAGCCCACCTTTTACCGGTACCTGAATGCAGGGGGCTGACCTTGAGCTCATTTTGCCCTTTTCTCAAGCCGGAAACAGACACTCTATTATCTCTACATCCAACCCAACGCTTGAACCCGGAGACCAGGAAATGACCGCTGCAGAAATCAGAAGCAAGGCCGTACCAGAGGAAGCGCTTACCTTTGCAGTGGCAGCAAAAGACAGCGTTGTGCTCGGGGATTTCGCGCCCGCTGAAGAACTGGCCGACACTGCCAACTGGGAAGACTATGGTGACTTTGGCAAGGATTTCTGGGTGATCAGCAGTCCCGGCGAAAACCCGCTCTACGCTCTGGCTCATGTGCCACGATGACAGCATGATTGATGAATGGGAAATCCAATTCGGCTTAATTTTCGATTGCGTTAGAGCAAGTGTGTATGGGAATTATATTTCTGAGCAGAAGCCCCAAAAAGACAGTGCTTGGTGGGGTCTTCGGGATAGCTGTTATTTAGATGCGGTCATTTCCTGGACGCAACTTTTTGGTACAAATAATGAGGAAACACATTGGAAAAAATTTGTTTCCAGAGTTTCAATACCTACAGGTGAGCCATTAATGCCGTTCAACAAAGATCTTATTCTGGTGAATCTCAAAATTTCTAATGCCGAATGGTGTCAATACCATCGACAGATGCTTGATTTCAGAAACACCAGATTAAGCCATCTCAATATGAATCATGAAATGGTAAATTACCCAAAACTCACCTATGCAGTAGACTCTGCAATGCTCTATCGGCATTGGCTGATAGAAGCTTTGAAGGTAGGGAAGCGACACGGTTACGTTCAAGCAGATCTTAAAATCTCCACCGACAAGAAAAGGGTCATTATCATGGATTTTAACAATAAGATTGCAGAAGCATTCAAGAGAGAACTCCAGTGATAACTGTTAAATACTATTATAATATATTTAGTGTCACGCTTTTGCTTATTATGTCCTGCTTATGGTAGGATGCTGTTCTAACCACTCTCTCCTTTCCAGATCGTACCCACCACCGGCAACTCCACCCAGCTGGTTGTATAGGCAGGCGACTTCCGGGTCTGCTTCATGCTCCATTCCCGAGTCAGGCCGGAGGAGCCATAGCGCAGCATGTCCCTGCCCCACCGGTCGTTGATCCGGTCCAGGGCCTCCATCAGGGGTGTGTTCCGTGCATCATCTAACAGACAGGATTTATGCATCTTCAGCAAGTCGCCCTGCCCTGCCCCCGGAATTGATGGTTATGTTCAAACACGCAAGCCAAAAACAGAGACTCGATTAGCTCTGCAACCGACCCAATGAAATCCGAGACGCATACATAACACTGGAACTGTAAGAGAATATTCAACCTGTCTGTATAAACAAACCAACCTTGCCCCGAAGACATGTTTTCATCGATAGTTTTTATTAAAACTCAAGGAGAAATATATATGAGGATCCACGGAGCGATATTGTGAATTTGAAACAAATGTTTTATGTATGAAACATTTGTTAACACTGTTAAAGGAATTTCCAATGAATAAAAAAGCGAATATCACCGTAATCGGATATCCAAAAATTTTGTCTTCATGCCAGGAAGTTGCAGAAGAATATTTTAGCAACGCTAATTTCCTCTATTATCAGTATATGCCGGAGGTTCGAGGTGTAAAATACATATCTTCCAGCCCGAACCATCCTCTAAAAAATAGGGATAAATCGTTTAAGAAAGTTAACCATGATATAATTATTGTTGGTGTTGTTACGGCAAAGGAGATGGCGGGGATTGACAAAAATAAGACCATACCCTTCCGTGCTGGACATAAAGCTCTTATAAAGGCATTTCTAAAAGCAAAAAAAATAACAGACCGAGTTGCTTATATTTGCTTCATTGAAGAAAAGCATGATATTTCATTCTATGAGAAATTAGTCAATATAAAAATTGATATATACTATAGTAATAATCTTGATGATTACAGATTATTTTGCTTAAAAGCCAAACAAGATGGACACTCTGTCGTTGTCGGAGGAAGTTATACTTTTCAGATTGCAAAAGAATATGGGATGAAGCCAGTATTTCTTTTTTCAGATCAGGATATTTTTCATGACGCCTATACCCGTGCTTTAGAAACACATCGTTACAATCAATCTCTAGAGGAAAAGGTATCTCAATTAGAGATTATTTCACAAGAAAGTCTGGACAGTTTAATTTTTCTTGATAAGGCCAACCATATTACCTTCACCAATAAAGTTGCAGAGGAGAAACTTCATTTCAATGCAGAGGATATTACCGGACGACATGTATCAGAATTGTTTGGTTTTATAAAACCAATTACCCTCAAGCAAAAGAAGAACATTGAAATAATTGGCCCATTCAATAAAGAACAGATACTTGTTGCAATCCATCCCGTTTTTGTCGGAGTGGAAACTGTTGGGACAGTGCTCATGGCAAAAAAAATCAAAGAAATTAACGCCATGGACACCCGTATACGTCAAAAAATGCGCCATAAGGGATTCAGGGCAAAGTATACATTTTCTGATATTCTCGGAAAATCTCCAATAATTAAACAATGTAAAAAGCATGCCAGGTTATATGCACATTCTGAGGCACCCGTGCTTATCTACGGGGCTACGGGAACCGGCAAAGAACTTTTCGCACAAGCGATGCACAATAACAGTACAAGAAAACTTTTCCCCTTTGTGGCAATAAACTGTGCAACTTTGCCCTCTGAACTTATGGAAAGTGAATTGTTTGGCTATGTAAAAGGAGCTTTTACAGGTGCCAGTTCACAGGGAAAACAAGGGCTTCTCGACCAGGCCCACTTGGGGACTCTGTTTCTGGATGAAGTGGATTCTCTTTCGACCTCTCTCCAGGCAAAACTTTTAAGGTTACTTCAGGAAAAAGAGTTTATCAGGGTCGGCGGTGATGAAGTAATCCCTGTAGACATACGAATAATTGCTGCCTGTAACAGGAGACACAACGAGAATTCTGATGACAATTTATTGCGGCAGGATCTTTTCTACAGGCTGAGCATCCTTTATCTGCAGCTTCCTGCTTTGCGCGAAAGAAAAACAGACATTCCGCTGTTATTTAAACATTTTCTTAATGAATATGATTCGGATCTTGCAGAAATGGTTTTTCCTCTGTCCTTGAAAGCAATTGATTCATTAACCTTCTTGCCTTTTGAAGGAAACTTAAGGGAACTTCAGTCGATAGCTGTACGTTTTTCTTGTCTTTGCAACAAAAAGAAGACTTCCAACAAAGAATATTTGGAAACCCTCCTTCAATCATGCTGCTCTCTCAACCCAGACCAGACTGAAAATTCTCAATACAGCGATACGTCTCTTTTTGATTGTAACGCCACTTTCTCTGCATCTATGAAAACTGCGGAAAAAACGATATTAATCATGTCGAAAAAAAAATGTGGGGGGTCAATAAAATGTATGTCAAATCAACTTAAAATTGGCCGTACAACCCTGTGGAGAAAGCTCAAAGAACACGGTATTAATTAATAATCCCCTGGGGAAAACACCCATATCAACAATTGGATTGCATTTTGCATCCCTGTTTTTAATTCTGTTCTGATACTGTTGATGCACTGACATGTTAATTGACAGAGATTGCTGATACAGCATGGCTACGTCGTTCTAACTTCCTTTATTCAGTTGGAACGTCAATAGAGCTTTAAATACGAATGTTTCTTTTTTGAAACAAAAGGGAATAAGTGCTGTTAATTTTTACTGAAATTATTAAAAAAAATAAACGGTTCAGGAGGTATGTATCTACAGAAACAAAAAGATGAAAGAGCATTATGCCCACCACATTAAACGGAGATTACAATGAAATTAAGTGTACTGTTAGGCGCGCTCGCTGCAACAACCATGCTCTGTTCTTCCGCTCAGGCCGGGGAGAGAACCCTCTATATGGGAGCTTATGGAGGCTCTACTGAAAAACTGATGATGGAAACCATTCTTCCTCCCTGGGAAAAGGCCAACAATGCCAAGGTTGTTTATGTTCCCGGCAATTCGACTAAAACACTGGCCAAACTACAGGCTCAAAAAGGTAGCCAGGAGCTGGATGTCGTGTTTCTTGATGATGGTCCAATGTATCAGGCTATTTCTCTCGGTTTCTGTGACAAAATCAGCAACGCTGCCATATTTGACGATATATACGATATAGCAAAAATGAACACTGATAAGGCTGTGGGCGTTGGTTTTGTGGCAACAGGTTTAGCCTATGATAAAGAGGCTTTTAAAAAGAATGGCTGGGGTGCACCGACTTCGTGGGCTGATCTGGCTGATCCAAAGTACAAGGGTAAAGTGGTCGTGCCACCTATTACGAATACATACGGCCTGCATGCACTGATTATGACCGCTCGCATTCATGGCGGAGGAGAAAACAACATTGACCCCGGTTTCAAGGCGTTTAGAGAAGACGTGGCCCCTAACGTTCTTGATTTTGTTCCTTCCTCAGGAAAATTATCTGAACTCTTTCAAACAAGGGAAGTCGTGCTTGCCTCGTGGGGCAGCGGTCGTCTGAAATCTCTTTCTGATACCGGCTTTCCCGGAGGTTTCGTCTACCCGAAGGAAGGGGCGGTTGCCTTAATGATTGGAACTTGTCCAGTAGTGGGTAGCGACGTGCCTGATCTTTCGCAAAGCCTGATTCAGTATCTGCTGACACCGGAAGTTCAAAAACAAATCGCCGAGACAAAAGCCTGGGGACCAACTAACAAGAAGACCGTATTGTCCAAAGAACTTGGCGATGCCCTTCCTTATGGCCCTGAGAAAATTAATTCGTTGAATGCGGTGGATTGGAATGTGATTAATCCTGCGCGCCAGGATTGGACCAAGCGATGGACCCGCGAAGTAGAAAAGTAGGTCTTGGAAAAGGCAGGGCAAGGTAGAATTGTTTTGACGTTCAGAACTACCTTACCCTGCTAAGCTTCAAAACAGAGCCGGTTAAACTGTGATCAGATAGTTTTATTTATAATAAGCAGTTCGCTTTGATCGCCGTTTTGCTCAACCTCCTCCTGTAACTGTTGTATTTCCTTCGCTGATATCGTGATTTTTATACATGATGGAATCGTAGAGATTCAAACTTCCCGTTATCCCGATATGTTCGCGCAGGCGGAAATGACGGTGCAGGGGATTTTTACAAGATTATCATAAATAGTTTGCTGTTAAAAAGAGATTAAAGAATGTCATTCTTACGTCTGGAAGGTTTAAGTAAATGTTTTGGAGACGTTGTTGCCGTGGAGGATGTTAATCTTGATGTTGAGAAAGGAGAATTTGTCTCGTTGTTAGGTCCCTCTGGCTGTGGCAAAACGACCACTTTGCAGATGATCGGAGGATTCGTCACTCCAACGGAAGGAAAAATATTTATCAACGGTCAGGATATTACCGGAGTTAAGCCGAACAAGCGTAACCTGGGAATTGTGTTTCAGAGCTATGCCTTGTTCCATCACATGACCATTCATGACAATGTTGCATTCGGTCTGGAGATGCGAAATGTCGAAAAGACTGAACGTGATGCACGCGTACAAGAAACACTATCCCTTGTCCATCTGGAGGATTTCGCTCACCGCTTTCCACGTGAACTTTCCGGTGGACAACAGCAGCGGGTTGCATTAGCGCGTGCGCTGGTTATTCGTCCTGAAGTGCTTTTACTTGACGAGCCTTTGTCTGCTCTCGACGCTAAGATTCGTGAAGATATGCGGATTGAGTTGCGGGCTATTCAGCGTACTGTTGGAACAACAACGATTCTTGTCACCCATGATCAGTCCGAAGCGATGGCAATGAGTGATCGTATTGCAGTGATGAACAATGGAAAATTGGTACAAGTAGATCGACCACACACCGCTTATGAATATCCCGGAGATAGTTTTGTAACAGAATTTCTTGGCAAGTCGAACATGTTCGCAGGTATCGTAAAAGATGTATCTGACGGAATAACGGCTGTTGACGTTGCCGGTGTAACTGTTCTTGCTCGGAGTAAACAGTTTAAAGTAAATGCTGCAGTTAATGTTTCAATCAGACCTGAAAAAATCGAATTTACCGAGCAGAGCAAAGGAATGGTTGACGGTGCCATTAACGCACGGATATTTCTTGGCAATCAATGGGTTTTTCAGCTTGATACCCCTATGGGAGAATTTGTGGTCGTCAGCCAGAATACGGGCCATGAGGAATCGGAGGAAGGTCACGAGGTTGGACTCGACTGGTCTGCTGAGGATATGCGTATTTTACCCAGGGAGACAGACTAATGGCCCTAGAGTCAAATAATATATATAAGGCTCGGCCTTATCTACTGAGTTCGCCGGCTCTGCTATTTTATGTAGGTCTGTTTATGATCCCCCTGATCATGACGTTTATGCTGAGTTTTTATTCCTTTGATATTAACAGGGGCGGTATTTTTCCCGGCTTCTCTCTGGCAAACTATGCCGAAGTATTGGGCGATTCCTACTTTCACCGTATCTTCCTGCGTACCTTTATTTTATCAATTCTTGTCACTTTTTTTTGTGTTTTGCTTGGCACACCCGAAGCTTATATTCTTCACCGCATGAGTAGTCGCTGGAAGTCGTTATGTATGTTGGCCATACTTGGGCCATTACTGGTATCGGTTGTCGTGCGTACCCTCGGTTGGGCAATTCTGATCGGCAGCGATGGTCTTATTAATAAGGCCTTACTTGCCATTGGGTTGATAGATGCACCTATCAAGCTCATGTTTACAATGACGGGCCTGGTCATCGCCCTTGTCCATGTCCTGATACCTTTTATGGTGCTGTCAGTTTGGGCGTCCCTGCAAAAACTTGACTCGATGGTCGAAAGTGCCGGACAGTCCCTGGGAGCTACGCCGTTTGTAGTGCTTCGAAGAATTGTTATTCCACAAATCATGCCGGGCGTGCTGTCCGGAAGTCTGATCGTTTTTGCCTTAACCGCCAGCGCATTCGCGACACCGTCGATTCTCGGCGGACGACGTCTCAAGGTGGTAGCGACAACTGCTTACGATGAATATCTGGGCACATTAAACTGGCCCTTGGGCGCGGCGATTGCAGTTTTATTATTGATTGCAAATGTCATCATCATTACAAGCTACAACAAGTTCATTGAATATAAATACGCGCAGGCATTTAAATGAATAAAAACACACCGATTGCGCTTGTTTTCAATGCGTTATTTCTCACTTTCATGCTTGCTCCATTAGTTATTATCTGTCTCGTTGCCTTTACCTCTAAGGGGTATATTTCTTTACCATTCGATGGGTTTTCCCTGCGCTGGTTCAGGGCTATTCTAGATAATCCACACTTTATTGATGCCTTTTATCTAAGCGTGATGCTTGGCATGGCTTCGGCAACGTTTGCTGTTGCTTTAGCTGTTCCCGCATCCCTTGCCTTTGCCCGATATGAATTCAAAGGGCGTGGAGCAATTATGGCATTCTTCCTGTCACCGTTAATGGTTCCTCACATCGTTCTGGGCGTCTCTTTTCTCAGTTTTTTGACCACAGTTGGGTGGTATGGCACATTTCCCGGGTTGGTTTTTACACATGTCATCATCATTATGCCTTACGCCTTGAGACTGGTATTATCTTCTGTTACGGGGCTTGACCGGTCCGCTGAAAATGCAGCGAGCTCTCTGGGTGCATCAAACTGGGGAGTTTTCCGGCGAGTGACATTGCCTATGATCATTCCTGGTGTTGCCGGTGGCTGGGTGTTGTCCTTTATTACCAGCTTTGATGAAGTAACGATGAGTGTATTTGTTGCCTCACCGAGTACTACCACTTTACCCGTGCGGATGTATGACCATATTACCGAAACGATAGATCCGCTGATTGCCTCGCTTTCGGCTACGCTGATTTTCATTACGCTGATTGTCATGCTGATCCTTGACCGATTCTACGGCCTTGATAAAATTCTTGTCGGTAAAGGAAAGTGAATCCATGGCCGATTATGATGTCTGTGTGATCGGTGGGGGCTTCATGGGTGCGGCTGTTGCTCTCGGTTTTGTAGAAAAGGGCGCAAAGGTTCTGATGGTTGATAAGGTCAGCACAATCCATACAGCTTCCCGGGCTAACTTTGGTCTTGTCTGGTCTCAGATTAAAGGCGACGGCAACAGGTCATATGCCAGATTTTCTGAAAAAGCGGTGAGGTCGTTTGCTGGGTTTGCGCGAGGAATTGAGGAGGAGAGTGGTATAGATGTTGAGCTTCGCCTCGGAGCTGGCCTTGTGATTTGCCTTGGCGAGCAGGAGCTTGCAACGCAAACCTCGGTGATAGAGAAAATGCACCGAGAGGCAGAGATTGAAGGTGAAAAGCATCCCTCGCAGATGCTTGACCGAAAAGAGGTCCAGGAACTTGTCGAGAATGCCGTATTGGGAGAAGAGGTATCAGGCGGCTCATTTAGCTCCATTGACGGCGCTGTCAATCCCCTGCTTCTCCTAAGAGCGATGCGGAAGGTTTTCGTTAAGAAAGGCGGTGACTTCTCCCAGGGATGTACGGTGGATAGCATTACCAGGCAGGGTGACAGTTATCATCTTGATACTTCACGGGGTGATATTGAGGCAGGAAAGATTGTAATGGCTGCGGGGCTTGGCAACATATCATTGTTGTCCAAACTGAAAAAAAAAATCCCGCTGCTGCCTCAGAAAGGTCAACTGCTGGTAACGGAAAGGGTTAAACCCTTTCTTTCTTTTCCCTTCGGCAGCATCCGCCAGACCTGCTGTGGTAGCGTTATGATCGGTTATACCCAGGAAAATACCGGGTTTGATACCAACACGACAGTACCTGCAGCTGCACAACTGGCAAAAAGAGCGGTTCAAATTTTTCCAGCTCTTCAGCATATAAGGGTGGTACGCTCGTGGGCGAGTCTTAGGGTTTTGACCAAAGACGGGCTCCCAATTTATGACGAAGTTGAAGATTATCCCAACTGCTACATCCTTGCAACACACAGCTGCGTCACGCTTGCTTCACTGCATTCAACACTCTTACCGCCATGGATTCTGGGCTCAGAAAGACCGGCTGAGATAAAAAGTTTTAACTTAGAGAGATTCAATGTCATTGCTGAAACAGCATAGTCAAGAGTTTGGTAAAACGGTAACTATTGAGTTTGAGGGGACCGTGTTGCAGGTCCCGGAAACAACAACCGTTGCGGCGGTGATTTTAAGCCATGGAAAGAAGAAATACATTCGCCTTTCTCCAGTAAATGGGGAAGAAAGGGCGCCATACTGCTTTATGGGTGTTTGCCATGAATGTCTGGTGGAAATAGACGGTATTCCGGATCAACAGGCCTGTATCACCCAGGTGAAAGAAGGAATGAAGATACGGCGCCAACCTGGTTTGCCCGGATGGGACGAGCAATGAAAAAGAAAAACCTGCGGGATGTCATAATAGTAGGTGCGGGACCTGCCGGACTTTCCGCTGCGATAACCGCAGCGAATTTTGGCCTTGATGTTCTTGTCCTAGACGAGCAGCCTGCCCCTGGAGGACAGCTCTATCGAAATATTGAAAGAGCAGGTAAGGATACTCTGCAAGCCTTGGGGCCGGATTACTCAAAAGGTCTCAGTCTGGTTGAAAAATTCAGAAAGAGTGGGGCGGAGTACCAGGACGGTTCCATTGTCTGGAACATTGAATCTAACGGCACCGTCTGTTTTTCAGAGGGGGGCAGGTCAGCTCAGATTCGTGCAAAATATGTAATTATTGCAATTGGGGCAACGGAACGATCTGTTCCGTTTACCGGTTGGACCCTCCCAGGGGTGATGGGAGCAGGCGCAATTGATGCCAACTTTAAAAGTTCCGGCACAATTCCTGATGGACCGGTTGTGCTCGGCGGCAGCGGTCCGCTACTTCTTTTAGTAATCGGACACCTGGCAAGCCTCGGAGTGGAGATCAGTGCAGTTCTGGATACAACCCCCAGAGGAAATTTGATATCCGCCTTACCGTTTCTTCCAGGAGCGCTGAGGCGCTCTGACTACCTGCTCAAAGGTGTGAGGATGTTGCTGAACCTGAAACGGTCAGGGATCAAGTACCATAAAAACGTCACCGAATATACAGCACATGGAAATGGCCAACTGGAGAGCGTTTCCTTTACTGCAAAAGGTATTGCTCATCGGTTGGATAGCGGCATGTTACTTATTCATGAAGGTATCGTTCCGAGGTGTGACTTTACCCATCTGCTTGGATTGCGACATCATTGGGATCCGGTTCAGCGTTACTGGTATCCTGAAACCAATCAATTTGGGACAACTGTAAATGATGCGATTTACGTGACCGGAGACGGAGCTTTTGTCCATGGCGGCATTCCAGCCATCATCAAGGGTTCGCTTGCCGCATTAGATATTGTCGATAAACTAAATATTCTCTCTGCAGGTGAAAAATCCGACACCATACCGAGGCTTGAAAAAAAGCTGTCAGTTGAACTGGCCCCCCGTCCCTTTGTCGACGCTCTGTATAAACCGCGTCCCGAACTCTATGAGGTTAGTGATGAAACTGTTGTCTGCCGGTGTGAGGAGCTGACTGCCGGTGATATCCGCCAGGCGGTCGGAGAAGGGTGCCGGGAACCTAATGAAATAAAGGCATTGACCCGTTGTGGCATGGGCCACTGTCAGGGTAGAATGTGCGGAGCGGCACTTACTGAAATTATTGCAGGCGAGTTAAAGATTGAGCCTGAGGATTTACGGCCATTAACCATTCGAGCTCCGGTACGAAATCTCTCCCTGGTTGAACTTTCTGAGGTTTCATTATTGGAGAATTCTGGTTTATGAACCATCCTGAAATCATACTTATCGGGTCTGGATTAATGGGTGCGGCCACAGCTCTTAATCTAGCACGAAATGGCAAAAAGATTGTGCTCCTGGAAAAAGAGAGTAGCGGTCGTCACGCATCTGCAGTCAACGCCGGTGGGGTAAGGCGTCTTAACAGGGACTTTGAGGAGATTCCTATTTCTGCTGCTGCCGCTGAAATGTGGCCTCAACTCTCAAAAATCGTTGGTGACGACTGTGGTTTTCAGCCGGTCGGACAGGTTCGCATTGCTCCGGGTGAAAATGATATGGAACAGTTGGCAGCAAGGGTGGCAAAGGTTGAAGCTCTCGGTTTTTTTCATGAAGAACTTATCGAAACCAAAGAGGTTAGGCGACTGGTTCCTTCTTATAAAGAGAGCTGTACTGGTGGTATTGTTGTAAGATCGGATGGCCATGCCTTACCTGCCCAGACTTTGAAGGCCTTTGTAGATGCAGCATGCAAAGAGGGCGTCGAGCTACACACA
This sequence comes from uncultured Desulfobulbus sp., assembly GCA_964551175.1. Lineage (GTDB taxonomy): Bacteria > Desulfobacterota > Desulfobulbia > Desulfobulbales > Desulfobulbaceae > Desulfobulbus_C. The sequence continues at coordinate 16,041 of CAZKBZ010000014.1, read as the reverse complement.
AAATGCAGAATTACAGATATCTCCCATGGTAAAAATGGCTTTATTGTTCAGGCTGCGGATGGGCGTCGGTTTAGATCAGAGGTCGTGGTTAACAGCGCTGGGGCCTGGGGGAAAAACATTGCAGCTCTCATTGGGGATGAGTTGCCGATAGAGCCCGTAGGCCTTACAATGATGGTAACAGGTCGGATGGAGCATTTTCTGACACCGGTGGTCAGTATACATGGCCATAAGCTCTCGTTTAAACAGATGTCCAACGGCACGGTTGTAATCGGGGGCGGGCGTAGGGCCACGCTTAATATGAAAACTGAAAAAAACATCATCAGAGTATCCGAGGTTAAGAAAAGCAGCGAAATCGTTATGCAACATTTTCCTATAATGGAAAAGAGTACAATTGTCCGCTGCTGGGCTGGAATTGAGGGTATGGTAAGTGATGGTCTTCCCATTATTGATGTATCCCCCTCCACACCAGGCTTTTTCCATGTGTGCGGGTTTTCCGCCCATGGATTTCAATTATCGCCAATGATTGGTCGTCTGGTTTCATCCCTTGTTCAAGGTAAAAAACCGGAGTTGCCTTTGGATGCTTTTGCAATAGGCCGGTTTTAAAATCAGTTAGCCTCAAGAATAGTGAGACACTTCCTGCCAAAGGTGATCCAGATAATCCTTACATCCAGGAAGAAATACGCACCAGTTTTAGTTCTAATAGCTCCTCTGATTGGATAAATGCAGAAACTTTTTTTTATCACATTAGAAGAGAGATCATGAAAGCTCTCATAAGTCTTGAGGGTGCCTTGAAACAAAATATAACTTCATGCCCCATTGAAACGGTAATGGTGTGCATCTGCCTTGCGTCTTTCTCCAGATATTAAAGCATTGCATAACACCGTTTGAGATGATCAATGCGTTGAATCATTTTGCTGCCGCGCAAATAAACTCTGCTGCTCCATCCTGGGAGCGATACATTCCGGGCCGTTATTGTGGGCGTTGTTCACTATCCTGCTTACCGGGTATATATCCATCTTCTCTGCCGGACAGGATTTAAGCATCTTCAACAGATCGCCCTGCCCTGCCCCGGGATCCAGCCAGTCCAGCGCCCTGTCCCTCTCCAGGATCGCCGGCATCCGGTCATGGATTTCAGCAACAGCGCTGTTTGGTTTGGTGGTGATGATCGCGCAGGTCTCAATGGTACCGCCCTCCCCTTCCCAGTGATCCCAGATCCCGGCCATGAGAAAAACGGTTCTGTCTTTTGGCCGGATAAAATATGGCTGTTTATCCCCTCCCCTCTTCTGCCATTCATAAAAACCATTGGCTGGAATAATGCAGCGCCGGTACTTAAACGGGCCGCGAAAGGACGGCTTCTTTTCAATGCCCTCTGCCCGGGCATTGATCAGGGGGAATTTTGTCTTGCCGGTCTTTGACCAGAACGGCACCAACCCCCAGCGCAGCATGCCGTATTCAAGAACCCCGGTTTCCGGCCAGGTACGGATGACAACGATATCCTGGCCAGGTGCTATATTATAGCTCTCCAGCAGGGGCGGATCACTGACCGCTCCCAGCGAATCCAGGTTTTCCCGGTTATTGCCGAAAAACGCGAATCGACCACACATTACTGTTCTCCGAAGTGCAAAGGGTCACGCTTAAGGTAACCCAATTTTTTATTTTACCACAATACCATACTGCCCGCTTGCGCTACCATACCGTTACCGATATACTTCTTCACTTACACCCTTACATACGTTTAAAAATAAATATGTTTATACGTATAAACATAAAAACATTTAAACATAGAAAGTTTCATGCTGATAGTTGATATCCGCCACTGGCTTAACGAATCCCTGACCGATCCGGCTGTTCCAGAACTGGCAGGCAAGGTGGCCAAACTCGGGGAGATCATCTCCTTTGCCACCGATCTTAACGGTGACCCTCCCCCTGTGCACTGCTCACAAGAACACAATGGGCTCCCCTGCCCCGGTGAACTTGTCATTCTCATTGTTGAAGATCTCAGGATTCACTGGTACTGCCCTGCATGTGAAGACGAAGGTCTGCTGTCCGGCTGGCGGGGATTGATTTGGGATTTACTCGACGACGACGGACTCATCCAGTAACAGCCTTGCCAGCGGGCTTGCATAAATACGTTTTTATATTTATACTCCTAAACATAAAAACGTACGGATTTATAAACATTTAAACATATATACGTTTATACGTATAAACATAAAAACATTTAAACACAGATATGCCTATTCTCTCTTTTGTGCAGACCAAGGGCGGCACGGGCAAGACCACACTGTCCCAGGGTGTGGCCTATTCCAAGGCGTTTAAAAAGAAATACGGCAAGGTGGCCCTGGTCGAGCTGGATGCCCAGGGCACTCTTGCCGACTGGATCGGGGAGCGGATCGCCAACAGGCGCAAATCAAAACACGTAGGCTTTTACCAGCTGGTGGGCCTTGAGCTGGATACACTTGCCGCGGAGCTGGAGAGGATCGTTACTGATCACAAGGCGGTTATCCTGGACATCCCCGGTGAATCTGTGGGCGGTTTTGCCACCAAGCTGGCCATGAACCTGTCTGATCTTGTCCTGATCCCCATGCGCACATCCACCAACGATGAGGCAAGCTTTGGCCGTAACCTGTGGCCCGTTATCCAGGAAGGACTGCAGGAAGAAAAGCATGCCTCCTTTGTTATTGTGCCCACCTTTATTCACCCGCAGACAAACACTCGGAAAGTGCATGATTATTTCGAAGAGATCATGCCTGAGCAGATTCACTGCATGCAAAGCGCCCTGCCCTTTCGCTCCACTTTTGAAAATTACAGCCGCGAAGGAATGACCCTGGCCGAATATTCCAGATCGGTCAAGGGAAATGCCCGGCTGTATGCACAGGGTAAAAAAGCTGAAAAGGATATGGAGACCTTAGCCAAAGAAATCATCAAGCTGACCAGGAAATCCGGATAATTATCATGGCCATTCCCAAGAAGAAAAAAAATATTGTTAAGGATATCGGTGCAGCCGTACAAAAGGCAGCCGGCCAAGACAAGACAACGTCGAAAAGCGGATCCTCCGCCAAAAAAAAGCAGGCTGCCGTCAAAACAGGCAGGCCGTCCCCCAGGACAGGCAAGGTTGAGCGCATGACCCTGCTGCTCAGTGAGAAAACGGCAGAGCGCTTGACCATTGCCTATGCGACTGAACAGGTCCAGCGCAAGAAAAAGGGCGATAAACTTGACAAGTCCCTGCTCATCGAGGAAGCCATTGAGCAATGGCTGGACGATAAAGGATTTTAAACGTTTAAATGTTTATACGTAAAAACATATAAACATATAAACCTGCATACGTTTAAACGTTTAAACATACACACCTCAACCACACCCGAACACCGCATTGTATCTTAAAAACTTAATGCATCCCCCGTCGTGAATAAGCTAAAAACCCTCGCTACAACTGCAAACGGATAATAGTTGAAATCTTGGTTGCCTTGACATACATTCCATATCGGTTATATATTAATTATGGAATGGGATGTTGAATATACGGAAGTATTTGGTAACTGGTGGGCCGGCCTTCTTGAAGATGAACAGGAGGATGTTGCAGCGGTGGTCGAATTGCTGGAGGCCAAAGGCCCGCGACTTCCTTTTCCCTACAGTTCGGGAATAGCGGGATCTAAACATTCTCATATGCGCGAGCTGCGAATTCAGCATGCTGGACGACCTTACCGGGTCCTGTACGCTTTTGATCCGCGTCGTATAGCTATCCTGCTGCTGGGCGGCGATAAAACCGGTAATGATCGCTGGTATCAAGAAAACGTACCTGTAGCAGACAGACTCTACGATGAACACATCGAAACACTGGAGAATAACGATGGCTAAAAAATTTCGCGATCTCAGAGCAAAAATGAGCAGCGAGGCCCAGGCACGGGCCCATCAAAAGGCCCTGGCCATGATGGCCGGGCTGCCCCTTGCCGAATTGCGCCAGGCCCGTCACCTCTCCCAGGAACAGTTAGCATCTGTTCTGGAAGTTAAACAGCCTGCCGTGGCAAAGCTGGAAAAAAAAACCGACATGTATATATCGACTCTGCGCCGTTTTATCGAAGCCATGGGAGGAGAACTGGAAATCAAGGCACGTTTCCCGGACGGAGATGTAACAATCAACCAGTTTGAGGATTTGAACGAAGAACCGCGAACCGCTGCATAACAAATAACAGCAATGAAAAGCAGCTGGTACACCTACATGGTCTGCTGTGCCGACAATACACTTTACACCGGTATTACAACTGATCTTAAACGCAGGGTAGGGGAGCACAACTCCGGTGACAAGGGCGCACGTTACACCAGGGGCCGCCGGCCGGTGGAGCTGGTCTACAGCGAGTCCTTTCCGGACCGTGCCAGTGCTGCCGGCCGCGAAGCTGCCATCAAGAGGATGAGGGCAGGGGAGAAGAGGGCGCTAATTTGAGATCATGCATTATTTATCTTTCATGCCCGATAGAGGAAACCCATCCTGCCTGCGTTCTCCCAGACGATCAACAGTTTATACTCCTATATGTTTATACGTTTATAAATAAAAACGTATAAACATATCAAACGGCCCGGTCTCTCCACCGCTCCTGGTATAAATAACTCTATTCCCCCTTTACACTATACAACGGCCAGCTTACAACCAAGTGCTTTGGTTACCTTGCTGATGGTGGTAAAATTTGGATTCCCGTCCCGGGAAAGTGATTTATACAGGCTTGCCCGGGTAACACCGGCTTGCTCCGCAACCTCGGTCATACCCTTGGCCCTTGCTGCCGTACTCAGCGCATGTATAAAATCAGATTCATCTCCTGTCGCCGCAACCTCCTGCAGAAATGCCCGGATCTCTTCCGGTGTGTTGAGATGCTCAGCAATGTCAAATGATTTTGTATTCAAACCCATGATCAATCCCCCAACTCCTCAAGAAGTGTTGCCGCCTTTTTAATATCCCTGGACTGTGAGGATTTATCACCTCCGGCTAACAATAAAACAACCTTGTCTTCTTGAAGAGTGTAGTAAATCTTCAACATTCATGCTGTATCCCACAGGATACACTTTGTCAAGGAGTCGGTCCCCTGAGCAGTTTATCTGCCGGCAGCTCTTGTTCCCCGACATTTGGGAAAAGCGCTACAGCCCCAGAACTGTTGTCCTGCATTCTTGCCTTTCCGGGCTGTACGTAATATCATCTTCCCACCGCAGGCAGGGCAGGGCGGGGCAGCGGGCTCACCCGCGGGCTTGCTATTGACTTTCCGGGCAGAGATCTTCGGCTCCTTCTGCACCGCACTGATCAGGGATACCAGCTGATCGCCGTCCACCAGTTCAAGCGATTTTCCTTTGGCAAAATTAGCCGCTTCCCGGGTAAACTGCCCCGAGGTAATGACAATACCACCGGCTGCCTGTTCTGCAGCAACCAGCCCAAACATCTCCCGCACCACCTTGACGCCCACCTTTTGGCTGCGCCACTGCTTGCACTGCACCAGATAGCGCTTACCGTGCTTGCTGATCACCAGATCAATCCCACCGTCCGGGCCAGCACTGTCATTTTCAACAACCCGGTATCCCTGCCGCCGGTAGGCCTCACCCACAAGCTCTTCAAACCGACGCCAGGAGAGATCTCGAATCGTACTGATATCCTGTTGAGCATCAAGCTGTTGCCGTTTACGAAAGGAGTTGAACAACGAAAAAGGAACAGGCAAAAGAAAGAGCAAAAAGCCGTAAAATGCCAGCTGCTCAGACATTTGAGATATTCCGCTAAGCAGAACACTACCACCGGCTATTGCCGGTACAATAAAGGCCATGACAGCATAGACAAACACAGCAACAACAAGGGATACCCACCAGGGCAGGGTGGTAAGGGTTTCGAGAATGTTATCTGATTTTCGAGGCATCAGGTTGTCATTATAAAATATTTAGGCCTGATCATTCATCTTCTTGTGGAATTTTCCAAGCAGGTTCTCGAAAACGACTCTTCAAAATTTGAGCAGGATGTAACAATGATTCAGCACATATCGGGTTATCATTATAATTTTTTAACCGCTGTAAAAAATGATCATACAAGCGCCGTCTATGCTCGAAAGCGTCAATTATGCTCCAGGAAGGACTCTTTTTCAAATCATGAATTAAGGCATGAATTGTTGTGGCATAATAGGTATGCAAATGTTGCATGAGCTGTCTCAATCCAAGCAAATGCCTGCCTTGATGCATAATCTCATTCCTGGCTCTATATATCCGACAAAGTTGCCATGTAACATTTTTATTATGTAACTCTATAGAATCAGCAAGTTTTTCTGGAGACTTAAAATAACTCTCCCATAATCGCTCCGTCCTAAAAAGCAGCAAAGGATTGTCTGATATTAATTCACAAAATTTATTAACAAGTTCACCTTTAGGGTCAGATAAAAATATTGCCAACATATCTGCAGGGTGCAGTATATGCCTATTTGAGCGGGAAAGATGTGAACGAATGTCTCCGGTATCTTTGCTGCGCCATAGCCCCTTGATAGAAATTGGTAAAAATTTCATCATTTGAAAAATATAATCCAAAGAATTGGTCGGGGGCATGTAGTCTGTAATCCGACTAATAACACTTCCTTCTCCCCCTTGTACTAGGGACTCCATGCCTATCCACAAATTAATAAATTTTGCTTCGTCCGTAGGAGCAGAAATGGCAAGCTTGTGATATTGCAGCGATGCCAAAATTTGATTTGAATCGTCTTGGCCAAGCTCATTGAGCAATTTTGTAAATGCCGAAATATTTTGAACAGGCCTCCCGGAGTCTCGTATATATCTCGTGCGAGAGCTATCTAATTTCAGACATTGGCAGTTACCTTCATCGTCCCTAACGAGAGTAATAGATCCTCTAACTGCAAGATCTTGTGAAACTTGGTATATTTTTGCAACTGCAAAATAATCTTCAATCTTTTGCTCACACATATATTTTGCTGAATAAGCATCAAGCGCTGAAGTTTTTACAATTCCAATAAAAGATTTTTTATCCTTTTCATAAAACTCCCTCTCTGCGCCCGTCGGGAGATTTTCCGGCCTTGCCTTTGTAATTTCCATATCCTGGCCAGGCATCTCTGGAAATTTATATGCTCCTTTGGGAAGTGAGATATGAAAAAAGCAGGTATAGCTTTTTTTTACGCCTGAGTACGAATCAAGAAAGCTGTTAAAACGTTGGCTAAAATCCTCCTCATCTGGATTTAACAATATTTTCAGACTGTCTCGTAACTCAGAAAGAGAATATCCCATTGCTGTCAGCTCGATTCCAAGAGAAAGTGATAGTGAATACAGTTTGATTTTAAATTTTGTGGGAGGGTTGGCAATGGTATCATTCAGGCAGTCGAAAAGTTTGGATCTATAACCAGTCAAATTCCCCAAGATTACCTGGGTTGTACGTTGCAAGAGCTGAGTATCATAACCATCCTTCTTTTTAACCCCATCCTTGTATATTGTTTTAAGATCGTTGAGATAACTATGCACAAAGGGGAAAAACTCACAGATAATCTCATCATTTTGAGCGGCTCTGATCGCCTCAGCTATGAGCATTTCAATATTGGGATGATGATTATGTATTTTGTCTACCACTTGACAGCTATTAAGAATTTCCTCCAATATCGTTTTAAGATTTGATGAGCGTACTTGCCAGGAATCGAAAGTAAATTCGTCAAAAATTTCATTCCAACGTAATACGAAGAAGCGATGCGCTTCGTGAGTAATCCCGGCTGATTCCAACCTTTCACTTGATGGTGGATACATTCTTTTTGTTGTCAGTGGGTTAAGTTCTGTTGATTTAGACTTTATTTTTTTTAAAAATGTTGTATTATTTTATACATAGTAATTACTTCGAAAGTAAGAGCCCGATGTAAGCCATAAGTGGTATAAATACCCAGGCAGACCTCTCGGCTCTTTTTTTTTGCCCTGTTCTCTTCTGCTTTTTTCTTAACAACAATCCCATCTATCCTTGTAAGAACATTAAACTATTACAAATTCCCAATCACCTGCAGAAAATCATCCAACCTATACGCTCCATCAATGGCATTATTATCAAACACCATAAAATAGCGGAAATTATTTCCTGCTTTACTTGCCCAAGCCTCACCCAGTTTAAGTTTACGAATGGAATCTGAGTTGTCTCTATCATCACCCTTTGTTTCGACAATCAAAATTTTACCGCTCTTTGTCTGTATCAGAAAGTCCGGATAATGGTTTATAAACCCATTGATGCAGAAGCCCTTCTTTTCAATGATTTTATGCCAAAACAAAACATTTTCTAGATTGGCAATCTCGTTGATAACTTTAGCCTCCCAGGAATTTACTTTTCCTTCTTTTTCATAAAGGCTGGCAGGAATGGCCGGTGCGGTTTCTACAGGATGAATGCTTTCCCGCAGAACGTAGGAATCCATTACCTGGATTTTATCCGCATCTAACCATTGATAAAACACTCTTTCAGCATGTGTAGTTGCCAGCTCTCGTATCTTGGCCTTTATTTTGTCTCGATAGCTGTATTCACGTTCAAGACAGTCGTTAATCTGCTCAGCATTCATATCACCAAGAATACGTCGCACATACTTTTTCACTTCCTGGTCAGCGATAGGATACATATTGCCGATCAACTCACAGATCCTTTCGGTGACTTGATTTCTCCGATTCTCAGGAGGTAGCGCTATCAAGTACTCCATCAACTTTGCTTTCGTCGAGTGTTTCAACTTCCAAAAGCTCGGCTTATAATCCTGGTCACCGACCTGTTCCAGATCAACACGATAGGCTTCATCCTCAACAGTAGTAAAATCTATATGGCTGTCTGCCTGCCCAAGGCGAAACTCCCTTAGCAACTCTTCTTTATTGAATAGAAACGTATCTGGAAAGAGATTCATTCCAGAAATCAGAAGAAAAAACTGAGGCAACTTTAAAGCCTTTGCCTGCTCTACATACAAATCAACCATACCAAACTGATTCATCTTTTTTCGCACCTCAGTAGCCACTTTATCAGCACTTTCCTGCTCAGCCAGTTTCTCATATTCCAAGCTCTCTTTCTTTGCTTGTTCAATGATCTTCTCTACATCGTCCAGTCTTCCGTTATCACCACCGCCAGACCTTGGAAGAGTCTCTGGCCACTCTACCTGTCCATCAATTTCCGATTCATCTTCTCCTGCTGCACTACCCCCCGCTCCCTCTGGCTTTTTGTCGAAAATTCCGGCTTGGACTGGTGCCGCCTCGCCCTGTTTCAGTACCGTCTCTTCAAGGTCTTTGGCTCGCAAATCACGCTTGCTGAATCCAGCCTGATTTAATCCAGCAACAATCTTATCCAAGGTAGTAAGAAAATTAGCAGATGATGCCAGTACGTAAGAGTTATTTAATAAATTGTGATGGTGTCGTCGTGCATATGGCTGGCGTAAAACCCGACCGACGATCTGCTCCACATCCACTTGGGAATGACGGTTGGCAATTGTAGCCAGAATGTAGGCAAAGGGGCAGTCCCACCCCTCTTTCAGAGCGTTTATGGTGATGATGTAACGTATTTGGCAGTCAGGAGAGAGCAAATCTTTATTTTTTAGCTCATTGATGGTGGCTGTTTTAATAGCAATTTCTTGCTCCCTAATTCCCAGCTTGACCAACCGCTTCTTCACATCTTCAAAACTTGACTTCTTATCACTGCCCCTCTGCACTTCAGCTTGAAACAAGACAATGGGCCGAATATAATCGCCACCTGCCGCATGTTCTTCTTTGGCCTGCTCTTCCAGATTGTTACGTAGTTGAATGGCATTGCTTATTACCTCTTTTCCGCTACGATGGTTATAGACAATGACCGGCAACTTGACCATGTTATAGGTCTTGAGCTGTGCTGCATCAACATAACTGATGATATTGCTCTCTCTCCTTGGTGTGGCGGTGAGATCCAGGACAAAACTGGGGTTAAAATTTGCCAGCATTTCCTGGCTCAGCTTTGATCTTGCGTTATGACTTTCATCTACAATACAGACCGGCTTCATACTGCGAATTACATTTATCAGGGCCGATTCATCCGTTTCAGCCAACACATCCTCATCTTTCATCTGATGAACAAAAGTTGCCAGATAGGAATTTTCCTGATAGGCCTTACGGCCCTCTTTATTGCTGGTCCGAAAAGAGGCGTAACTCAGAACAAAAACATTGAGCTGCTCATGTACACTACTGGCATTAAAACCGGCACCCTGCAGGAGGTCATTTTTAGTATAAACTGCTACCCTGCCATTAAAAAGAGTATCAATTTTTCGCCTGTAAGGGTGTTGCGGGTTGCTTAAATTCTTCTCCGTCTGCTCCAAAATGGCGTTGGATGGTACCAGCCAGACCACTGCCTTGGGCTCATCACGCATATAAATGGTTAAGGCATCAAAGATCGTCTTTATCCCACAGGCCGCAATAAAGGTCTTACCACCACCTGTTGGCACTTTAATGCAAACATGGGGAACCTGGGCGATGGACTGCCGATAAGGTTCAGGCTGGGGCACTCCTCGTAACAACCAATATTTGCGAAAAGCTTCTTTCACATTCCCGCAACGTTCCAGTTCTTTTAAAAAATCAGCAAGATCATCAAGGACCTGCTGCTGATAGGGTAATAACTCCATGCACCACTCCTAAAAACGAGAAATATCCCGTGGTATTTTTTTAAACCGGATATGATTCTGGATCATGATGGTTTCATTCAGCAAGCAGATATCGGCGTAGATGAGATACGACTCGTTTTTCCGGGTCATTGTGGCCAGAAAATCAAGATTCAGGACGGTTACCAGATCTGGCTCATAATAAAAATAATAGCCGGTACGGTTTTTTTCACCCAGCCAGTAGGGATGTACACCATCTTCAGCGCCTGGAAGTTTTTCAGACCAGGCCACATAATCCCGAATTTTAGCAACACCGATGGACTCGTTAAGGTTTCCTTCATCATCAAAAACCCGTTCACCAAGGGTATAGTAAGAAAAATCTCCCCCAGTACCAGTAACAGCTTTCTTGCCCTCACCGTAGCCGTCAATCACCCGCTTGACCCGTTCGGCGGTAATAGTCTCGGCATAGTCCATCATCTCAATGAGAATGAATTTTCGGTTCCCCCCATCTTTTTTGTTGAGGTTGAGGACTGCATGGGCCGTGGTGCCGGATCCTGCAAAGGAATCGAGGATAATGGAATCTTTCTCCATCGCTATCTGCAATATACGATCAACTAGCAAACTTGGTTTTGGGGTTTCAAACGAGGATGTTTCTGAAAAAATTGTTCGCATTTCATTTTTTGATGTACGGTTACTGCCAACAGATCCTTTCGCCCAAAGAGTCCGCGGAACTAAATCGGAAACTTCACTTAAATACCTTTTTATACTTGGCCTGGCACTACCATTTGGTCCCCACCAAATTCGACCTTCAGAATCCAACTCTCTTAGTTTTTCTTCAGAGATTCTCCAATAACGCCCTTTTGGTGGTGAAAATTTTCTTCCCGTTGGTCCTTCTATTACATAAAGCCCTTTTGAATATGGCTTGTTCGCATAGGGATCCCCAGGGATCCAATCTCCTCTTGGATCTCTATCCAAATTTCGATAAATAAAATTAGATTCATTTGTCCTTGGAAGTCGCCTAGGAATCCAATCAAATTGTTTAGAATAGACTAATATATAGTCATGGTCGGTTGAAAATTGGCGAGCAGAGTTACGGGGTGAATCTGCTTTTTCCCATATGACAGTTGTAACAAAATTTGCAGCTCCAAAAATTTCATCCATGATTAATCGAAGATTTGCAACTTCAATATCATCAATAGATATCCAAATACTTCCATCATCAGCCAACAATCGCTTCAACAACTGCAACCGTGGATACATCATACAGAGCCACTTATCATGGCGGCACAGATCTTCCCCTTCCTTGCCCACCACCTCACCAAGCCATTTGACTATACGCGGATCTTTAACGTTATCGTTGTACACCCACGACTCATTGCCTGTATTATAGGGAGGGTCAATATAAATGCACTTCACCCGGCCCTCATACTGAGGCAGCAGGGCTTTAAGCGCTTCCAAGTTGTCACCATGAATAATCTTGTTTTCGCTCTCTTCATCGCTGTTGTAGTTGTACTGGCGATCCAGGGTACACACCGGTACATCTAAGTGGTGATTAATAACCTGCTCTTTGCCCTTCCAGATCAATTCAGGCATTCATCTATTCCTCTATAAAAAAATCGCTATCAATCTTCTTGATTTCATAGGTGTCCACCGTGGAAACCCCCAGGTTGCAATCAATCATCATCTCCACCAGTTTTTTGCCATCAATAAGCACCACCTTAGGATCAATGGTTGCCACATAATCCCGGGCATTTTGCGTAAACGTCGAGGTAGTAATAAAAACGCCTTTCTTAGCCTGTTGGCCATGTAAGGCTCCAACAAATTTCTGAATCTCCGGTCTCCCCACTGTTCCCTGCCAACGCTTGGCCTGAATATAAATTACATCAAGACCAAGTTTGTCTTCTTTTATGATGCCGTCGATTCCTTCATCACCACTTCTTCCTAAAGCCTGTCCTGCATCTTGTATGGAGCCGCCATATCCCATCTTCACAAGAAGCCTGATTACAAGCCTCTCAAAAAAATCAGGCGTGTTGAGTATAATCTGTTGATACAACTCATCGGCCAAACTGCTGTGTAATTCATGATAAGCCGCTTCAAAGATTTCTTCAGGAGTTGCTGTTTGTTCTTCAGCAACAACGCTATTCTCTATTTTTTTCCTGACACCAGATTTTGCCAGTTGGAACTCCTTAAACTCCGGGTACCTCATCAGGTGCTTTACCCGGAGTATTTCCGGCTTTTCTGCCAGCAACTCCTTACCTCGTTCACTAAGACAAAACTGCCCTCTCTTTGGGCTTTCCAACAATAATGCCTTGGCCAGGAAGGTTTTGGCCCAGCTCACCCTGTTTTTATAAACAAGCTGTTTCCCACTGGAAAGCAACTCCTGTTGATCCTCTTCACTGAGCTGAAAATGCTCTGCCATGGAAGCATAGGCCTCCTGGAGGGTATGAACATTTCCATCAGCGGCAAGGTGCAATAACGGCAGCAAAAAAGCTTGAAATTCCGGGACAGCCAACTTTTTCTCCTTATCTGTGTTGAAAATTTCAGAGCAGTCAATTTCCCACTGGGTTTTTCCCAGGTTTCTAGGGGAATAAACTCAGACATTGCTCACCCATTGCTTGCGGCCACTTTTTCCCGGATCATCCTCGTCGCAATGGAGAGATCACCCTTGGGGATACTGGAGATCTTCTGCGGCCCAGCTGCAGTCTTGAGAGTGATGCCCCCAACAAAAAGCTTACTCTTCGCCTCCACAGCAACAATATCTCGGTAATGGAAAGTCTCTATGCTCTCGGACAAAACACCCCGGGACCATAAGACGATCCTTTCACTGGTCAGCAGCAGGTAATCCGGAACGAGTATCAGGTTCTTGAATCGCTCCCTGCCTTTTCTGTCCGGAGCGACCACTGCCTGTCCGTAAAAAACCGCATGCAGTTGTTCATCCCCCTGAAGGATGTCCGCCTTGACTCGGTCAAGATGTTTCTGTTTTACACTTTTTCCAATATATGGAATATTTTCACTCATGACTTATACCTTATCTCCCCACCCCAGCGCCGAAAACGTTCATTGGTATTTCAATCTCCAAGAGAAAATGATGAATTTTACTTTTCATTATTTCTGTAAATATGTTTTCCCTAACCGCTCCAACACAAACACCTTGAACAGAGCCTCCACCATCCCGGGACTTATCCCTCCCTCATCATAGCGTTCCACTACGATACGGTTGCCGGTGGCAACGAGATACTCGCGAAAATCGGACAGAAAGGCCTCTTTTTCGGCCCCTGCCATTGATTCATACCGCGCCATGGCTGCCAGCTTTATCGCCTCTTCACGGGCAGCCTGTTCCTCTTTACGCCGTATTTCCGCTTCCCTGGCCTCAACCTGGGCCAGCAGCTTCTGCTCAAATTCGATTTCAAGGCCTGCTTTCCTGGGCTGCCACCCCTCTTCAATGGCCTTGCGTGCAATGCCGGCCACGCTGCTGACCTTTTTGCCGCGCTGGCGCAGGGTATCAATGTAATCCCTGGCCGATTCCAGAGCCGTACGGATATGGGACTCGCCATACTCCCGCACCAGCTCATCCACCTTTTTTTCCGGGGTTATGCCGAATTCAAGGTGCAGAATGTCCTCAATTTTGGTGGGTGCCTTGTCGCTCAGGCCCGGGATTTCCAGCTGGTTATGCCGCCGGTTCTTTTTCCAGGTAAATTTGAGCGCATGCACCTTGCGCCCTTTCTTGATCTGCTCAAATTCAAATTCCACGTCGGTCTTGTCTCGAATATCCTTCTGGGCCGGTTTAAGCACCTTGGATTTGAAGTTGCCGAACAGGTTATAGGCACCCTCGGGTATGGCCAGGTATTCCTTGAGCCAGGACAGCTCCACGGTGACTGAGGTACGCTTGTCCACCGTGGCGACCCCCTGGTTGTACTTGATGAACTGGTACAACCGCAGGGAGTAATGGCTTTTCAGCCGGATGACCGAGCGACGGTCACCCCAGATGGTAAAGTTGCCCTTGAGAGCCAACAGGAAGGGTTTCAGGGAGGGATCAAAGCGCATCTCCACCACACCTTCGCCCGGGATCCGGGCCGCATAGGAGCACCAGGCCACCTTGACAAATTTCTTGCCGCTCTTGTGCTCCGGCTCAATCCAGTTTATTACCTTGGACATCAAACCATCCGCTGCCCGGTCAAACTCTCTGTACAGGTCTTTGCGCTTCAACCCCAGGATATTGGACAGTTCCTTGATGGTAATCCGGTAGGTCTGGAAATCCTTGTCGCTTGGCTTGATAAGCGACAGCATGTACAGGATCAGACGCTGCTCATTGATGACCAGGTGAGGCCACTGCGCCTTGAGAAGCAGGTCGTTGGCCGTGGCCAGCTGCATCGTCATTTCCTGCTCTGCATAGATTGGCTGCAATGTTTGTTCCGTGTCAGACAACTTCCCGCACCTCCGTAATTTTTTTAATTACATTCTCTACTAATACGACAATAACTATTACAATACAAGAAAAATAGTTATATTTTGAATCTCTTTTGATGCAGTTTGAGGCTGGCAGGGAAATCCACCCTGTTTTGGTAATAGTTGGCCCTGAAATGGTAATATTTGGTCGATTTTGACCCTGTTTTGGTAATAATTCACCCTGAAAAAGAAAGAGTTCCTTTTCAGGCAAACCCTGTTTGGGGAATAATTGCACTCTGTAATGTTGTTTCCGCCCCTGGTTCCCGGGCAAAAAACAAGCCTGCAGCCGTCCTGTTTATTGAGAAAGAGAGCTGAGACAGCTAACCCTGTTTTGGTAATAGTTAGAAAAATATTGCGCCCTGAAACGATGTGTCAGCAGGAGATCAGAGGGGGGGTAGGCAAAGGGAAACCAGCCTGGAACAGTTCACCCTGTTTTGGTAATAGTTAACCCTGTTTTGGTAATAGTTAAAAAGGTTATGGACAAATAGCCCTGATGTAACAGCATAAAATAATAGAACTTTTAAGAAAAAAACCACGCGAGCAACCTGTTCCCTGTTTTGGTAATAGTTTGCCCTGTTTTGGTAATAATTAACCCTGAAAAAGAAATAGTTAACCCTGTTTTGGTAATAGTTAACCCTGAAAAAGAAATAGTTAGACTAAAAAAATACTTAAAAATCAAAAAGATACCCTTCTCAGAATATAACAATATTATAATAATAGAATAACAACAACATGGTCGGCAAGCCTCCCTTTTGCTGCTGTCTGTTTTTTTTTAAAAAAAAATTATTAAAAGGAAGGGACACTCTCTCAGAGACGGTCCCGTTAATTAGGACCATCAGTTAAGCTGTATTTGAACACTGTTGTTTCAAGATGGCTTTGCAATCGAGATCAGGTTAATTTTATCAGTTCGTCTTTGAACCAAACGCTTGCCTACGGCCGGTAAACCTTACAGCTGATTATATGAATCATCCACCACCAGCCTGATTCCATTCCCCAGCACCTGGCCCCAGAC
>CAZKBZ010000013.1:39313-42839 GCA_964551175.1 uncultured Desulfobulbus sp. | reverse complement strand
TTGGTTTACTTGTCATTATCCTGGCCGGGCAAACAGCATGGGCCGGACGGACTCCGCTGCAGACGATTGCCCGGGATCCATATGTCTCTGCCCTGCTGCTCAACGCCGACACCGGTGACACCCTGTTTGCCGAGAATGCGGACGCACCTGTTTATCCGGCCAGCGCCCTGAAACTGATGACCCTGCTGATTATTCTTGAACGTATTGAACAGGGCACCATGCAGCTGACCGACATGGTCCAGGTAACTGTAGAGGCGTATAAGATGGGTGGCTCGCAGGTCTATCTTGATCCCAAGGAACAGTTTTCCGTTGAAGAACTGCTGTATGCACTGATGGTTCAATCTGCCAATGATGCGGCCGTTGCCCTGGCAAGCCATGTGGCAGGATCAAAGGAAGGTTTTGTTACCCTGATGAATCAGAAGGCTGAAGAACTGGGTATGAAAAACACCCGGTTTTATTCCGTGCACGGCCTGCCGCCTTCTGACGGGCAACAGGTCGATGTTACAACAGCTCACGATTTCGGGATCCTGTGCCTTGCGCTGTCAAAACGACCAGAAGTGTTTACATATACCTCCACAAAAGTCAGGGATTTCCGGGGCGGAGAATTTATCATGCGCAACCACAACCATCTGCTTGGAGAAGTGGATGGTTGCGACGGGTTCAAGACCGGCTACTTCAAGAAAGCTGGTTTTTCCATTGCGGCCACTGCCAAAAGGAACGGGGTGCGGATTATAGCCATTGTCATGGGCAGCAAGGATCGTAAGATTCGTGATGCCAAGGCAAAGGAGTTACTGGCCAGGGGTTTTGCCATGGTGCCGGCCGGACCTGAACCGGTACTGACTGCAACTCAACCGAAACCCGTGCAGCAGCAGGCAACAGATCCTTGTGCCTCCGACGCCGGGGAGACTGTCTTGATCATAGAGAAAAACGAGGAAGCAACTGATGGTGGTGGAGGCTGGACAAAGATCTTTGCAGGAACAGGATTTGGCTTTGCAATAGTTGCTGCCGCTATTTTTATTGTCTGGAAAAAACGAAGCAGAGGAACAGTTAAATACCAACGCCCACGCTGATCAACAAATTTACAATTTCTTCCCCTGTCACTTTCAAGCTGACACCCATGTACCCGCCCTGAAGCAGAACTTCCGGAAACGAAAAAACGTCCCATTTCCGTGGATATTCTTCCGGATGATCCACTCCGCCACTCTGCCCCTGTACGAACTCCTGTACAATGATTATTATATATTTATGCAGAGCAAAGTATACGATATACCTGACTTACGTCAGAAAACCGGTGTTTTCCAGGATCGAAAACATGCCGGGCAGATACTGGCGGAGATGCTGCATGAATGGCTGGACAGCAATGCGCTGGTCCTTGCCGTGCCTTCGGGCGGCATACCGGTAGGAATAGAGGTTGCCCGGGCTCTCGGCCTGTCTCTTGACGCTGCTGTTGTCAGCAAAATCCTGCTTCCCTGGAATACAGAGGCAGGGTTCGGTGCTGTAGGCTTTGATGGAACGGTCTGGATCAATCAGGAATATGTTGACTATTACAGACTTGACCGGACAACTGTAGAGCAGCAGACCCGTGCCACTCTCAAAAAGGTAGAGCGAAGGGTAAAACTCTTTCGTGGCGATCGGCCATGGCCTGATCTGCACAGTCGTCCCGTCATCGTGGTTGATGACGGCATAGCTGCCGGTTCCACCCTGCGGGTAGCCGTGCAGGCCATCCATAACAGTGGTGCAGAGGAAATCATTATTGCCGTACCCACCGGTCATGAGCAGTCCCTTGTCAGAATAATGAACAACGTTGCAGCACTCTACTGTGCAAACATACGCAAAGGTCCGCAGTTTGCCGTAGCATCCGCCTACCGGCGCTGGAATGATATTGATGAAAATGATGCGGCTGCACTGCTCATGTCATATCAAACCGGAAACAGAGCTGATTAATCATCCAGAAGGAATCACAGGGAAGAAAAATGGGACAAATGCAACTGGATGACATGTTGAAAAGTATTGAAGATGAATGTCGCTTTACGCGGGGGTACACGGGAATAGAAACGTTCAGTCCGGAGGTGATGGAGGCCATCGCCCGGGTCCCCCGCGAAGCATTCGTGCCCGACTATCTGAAACAATGGGCATATGAGAACAAACCGCTGCCCATCGGTGACGGACAGACCATTTCCCAACCGTATATCGTTGCCCTTATGACGGACCTGCTCTGTCCGGAAAAAGAGGATATAATCCTGGAAGTCGGTGCCGGCTCAGGGTATCAGGCTGCAGTCCTGTCGCAACTGGTGAAAAAAATTTATACCCTTGAGATCGTCCCGGCCCTGGCCGCAAGGGCGGCACGTATCCTGGGGAAACTCGGCTGCAGCAATGTGGAAATAGTCCAGGGAGATGCCTCCAGGGGTCTCGAGGAACATGCCCCTTTTGACGGAATCATTGTCACGGCTGCTGCCGAACATGTACCGGAATCCCTGAAAGAACAGCTGAAGCCTGGCGGCAGACTGGTCATCCCTGTCGGCCGCCCCCGTATGCATCAGGACCTCCTGCTCATTCAAAAGGATGAACAGGGAGGATTCACCAGCAGAAATATTCTGCCGGTTGCCTTTGTTCCGTTTACCGGCGAATTGAGCAACAACAGTTAACGGCCACCTTGCAAAATATCTAATTTTTCAAGGTACCCTAACATGAACATTTTTTCGTTCTTTTCCATCGGAGGTCACAGGATTCAGGTACCACACAAAACCACAAATAATGAAAATTGAGAGGGGGAATAAATGAAAGAGGCAATGTTTTATACACCTGACAAGGAAAACAAAGTCATCTGTGAACTGTGCAGTCATCATTGCCACATAAAACCAGGAAAACGCGGCATCTGCGGGGTGCGGGAAAACAGGGACGGCAAATTGTACTCTCTGGTGTACGGCAGACTGATTGCTGAAAATATTGATCCCATCGAAAAAAAACCTCTGTTCAACTTTCTGCCCGGCAGCAAGGCGTTCTCCATCTCCACGGTGGGTTGCAACTTCCGTTGCCTCCACTGTCAGAATTACGATATTTCTCAATATCCCCATGCCCATAACGGCGAGATAGCCGGTGCCGAACGTACTGCCGAGGAGGTGGTTGACGACGCTCTGCGAAGCGGCTGCGCCAGTGTCTGTTACACCTATGTGGAACCGACAATCTTTTATGAGTTTGCCTACGACTGCGCAGTCCTTGCCCATACGAACAAGCTGAAGAATGTTTTTGTCAGCAACGGTTTCATGACCCCGGAAGTCACCCGCCACCTGGCACCGGTGCTGGACGGCATCAACATTGATATCAAGGCGTTTACCGATGATTTTTACAAAAAAGTCTGCAAAGCCAGGCTGCAGCCTGTTCTCGACAATGTCAAGCTCATGCATGAACTCGGCGTCTGGGTTGAAGTCACGACACTCCTCATTCCCGGACTGAACGACTCAAGCCAAGAGCTGCGTGATATCGCAAGATTCATTCACTCGGTGTCGCCGACCATTCCCTGGCATGT
>CAZKBZ010000013.1:17737-39213 GCA_964551175.1 uncultured Desulfobulbus sp. | reverse complement strand
AGCACAATACTAGTCCAGCAACTGATGGCCGACTTTGCCGATCGGACAGGTCTGACAGCAGGCGGTCGGCCACCCAGACGCTATCTCTGGACCGATGCCTTTGCGGTCTGCAATTACCTGGAACTTTTTCAGCAGACAGGTGATGAGCAATACCGGGAAAATGCTGTCAGCCTTGTTGATCAGGTGCACGGAGTGCTGGGCAGACATCGCAAGGATGACCGGCGAACCGGCTGGATCAGCGGTCTTGATGAAGAAGAAGGGAAGCTGCATCCTACTGCCGGGGGACTCAGGATAGGCAAAAAAATTAGTGAGCGCAAACCCGGAGAACCCTATGATGAACGTCTGGAATGGGACCGGGACGGCCAGTACTTCCACTACCTGACCAAATGGATGCATGGACTCAACCGGGTTGCCCGGGTGAGCGGCAACCTTCTCTACAACAGATGGGCGCTGGAGCTTGCCAAAACCGCACACTCCAGGTTTACCTATGATGTGCCGGCTTCACAGCATAAAAGAATGTACTGGAAGATGAGCATAGATCTCTCCCGCCCCCTGGTTCCCTCCATGGGACAGCATGATGCCCTGGACGGCCTGATCACCTATCTTCAGCTCATGGCAGCGGCAGTGAATGATCCGGAAATGTCTGCAGAGCTGAACCTGGGCAGGGAAATTTCAGAGACCATGGGGATGTGTGAAGAGAAAAACTGGTTGACCGATGACCCGCTGGGAATCGGCGGGCTTCTCACCGATGCATTCAAGGTGGTGCAGCTGACGGTTGACAGCAACCTGCAGATGCAGGACATGCTCTCCACACTCCTGCACTCCGCACAATCCGGCCTGGATGATTTTTCTCACGCAGATACACTCAATTACCCGGCCGACTATCGTCTTGCCTTTCGCGAACTGGGGCTGGTCATCGGCTTGCAGACAGTTGAAAAGATGAAGCTGATGATTCGTCAGCATCCGGATTGTTTTCCTGAGCAGCAGTTACTGATTTCGCAACTTGCAGACTTTTCGCCTCACCTCCCCTTGATCAAGTCCATTACCAAGTTCTGGCTGACACCGGCAAATCAGCAAAGCAGCACCTGGACTGAACATCTTGACATCAACTCCGTCATGCTGGCCACGAGTCTCGGGCCGGATGGCTACCTGCTGCTGTGCTGAACAATGAAAATCGAGATGCAATCCATAGGTACTGTTCATACCGAAGAAAAAAACCTTCCCCGCCACTGGACGGTTTCCGAGGTGGAGGGAACTCTTGTTATTGATGAACGCTACCTTGAAGGACTCAGCAATGTTCAGGCCGGTGAACGCATTGTTGTCCTCTTTTACTTCCACAAAAGCCCTCACTTTACCCGGAAGTATCTTTGCCAGACACCTCCGCATGGCAAAAAACCAAAAGGAGTGTTCAGTATCTGTTCCCCGGTGCGTCCCAATCCCATCGGCATGTCGATTGTAGAGGTCATCGGTATCCGTAACAATGTTCTTCAGGTCCGGGGGCTGGACATGGTGGACGGAACCCCTGTCCTTGACATCAAGCCCTGGTTTGAGTCCGCAACAACAGATCCGTAAACATTAATACTACCGGCCGGAACATTCGAGATGATCCTGGAAATTATAGGAACAGAGTCACTGGGAGTGCGCGGTATGTGCTGCCTGGTGCAGGCCGGGAAACAGCGGATTCTCATTGATCCGGGTGTTGCCCTGGGATATGTGCGCCAGGGCCTGCTGCCCCATCCGGTCCAGATTTCAGCCGGGATCAGAGTCAGACAGGCAATCATTGAAGCACTGGCAACGGCCACTGATATTGTTTTCAGTCATTTCCATGGCGACCATGTCCCTTTGTGTGAAGCCAACCCATACCAGCTGTCCATGGAGCATGTGGCTGCAGTTCCCGAAGATATTGACTGCTGGAGTGCATCCTGGAAAGACCGGTCACCGGCAATGCAGCAACGTGCAATGGATCTGGCTGTTGTGCTGGGGAACAGGATGAAAATTGTGGAAGGATGTACAGCCGGTATTCTGAGTTTTTCACCTGCCCTGCCGCACGGACCGATGCAGAGTAAAACCGGCACTGTCATGATGACACGGATCAGAGCGGACGGACAGGTATTTGTTCATGGCTCTGATATCCAGCTGTTAAGTAATGAAGCTGTGGATACCATCCTCCAGTGGCAGCCGGATACGCTCTTTGTATCCGGTCCGCCGATCTACCGGGAGTCCCTGTCTGCTGCAGCATTGCAACAGGCCCGGGAAAATGGCCTTCGCCTGGCCGAACATATTGAAACCCTGATCATTGATCATCATCTCCTGCGCTCAGAACAGGGGCTCAACTGGCTGGACCGGTTAAGCCAGGCAGCGGGAAAAAAGATTTTCTGTGCAGCGGATTTCATGCACAGACCAAGGCTGATGCTTGAGGCCCGGCGAAGCGCACTTTATCAGGAGATGACCGTGCCTGAAAACTGGCACCAACAGTATGAACAGGGCAGGATTGATCACCCCTTCCGCTCCTTCCCTGAACCCGAAACTGATCCTGTAAGCTCCATGACAACTCTCATTACAGGCGGCAAGAAGCAAAATGGGGAACGGGCTGCGTAGTTTTAATCTGTCCGGGTGAATTTGCCTTGTCAGCCAATTTTGTCATACAGTTCAGGTAAATTTTCTACTGTTATCGTGGGTTCAATTCCCCAGGGGTCAAAGACAACATTTTTTGAACGCTTCACCCAGGCGGCATGCATACCTGCGGAGATTGCTCCTATAACATCAAAAGGATTACTTGATATCAGCCAGGCTTCGTTGCCTGCAACTCCAGCCTCCCGTAAAAAATGACTATATACTGCAGGATTTGGTTTAAATGATTTTAGATCGTCAACACTCACAACCCCGTGAAAACAGTCTCGTATTCCAGCTTCAACAAGCAGCGTATCAACTGCATCCGCAGTACCGTTTGAAAATGCAAACAACCGGTAATTATCTGCTTTAAACTTTTTTAGTCCGTCTTCCACATCTTTAAATGGTGGGAGTGAACGGTAACGTTCAAGCAGGTTGTTTTTTTGATCTTTGCTGAGATCGACTTCATAGAATGCACATGTGTAATCAAGAGCATTACTCGTGCAGACAGCAAAGGTCTCATAATTCTGCATTAATCCTCGACGAAAGGAATACTCCAACTGCTTCTCACGCCAGGTTTGAGAGAAATGTGTTGATTTTTCTCCTATCAGAGCCTGTAACGCGGAAACAACCCCGTGTGTATCAATTAATGTTCCATATACATCAAAAGCAAGTGTTACCGGCATTTGTTCTTCCTTATGTTTTTTTATGGATAACGCCTTGCTCAGCGGACATACTGTCAGGCAGTCTTTGTGTTAAAAGCTTCATGATACACCACTTCTCCCAGTGGTATTTCAGAGGTGTAGCATCATCCCTACGCTGTGGCCAGCATGACCGGCAAGCCGGTAAACTCTATTACCCGTTCGGCAACACTGCCAAGCAGGATCCGGCTGACCCCGCGCTTGCCCAGCTTTCCCATGACAATGAGATCAGCGCCCCACCTGTCCGCCTCAGCCAGAATAACCTCGTGCGGAATTCCCTCCCTGAGGGCGATATCAACAGCTATCTGCTGCTCCCGTACCTCGCGCGACATGTCCTCTAAAAAACCCCTGGCGCTTTTCTCCATCTCTGTACGGAGTTCTTCATGACTTCTGTCGCTGAACCGTTGCAGCTGTTCCACCACGGTGGTATCAAGCACATGGAGCAGCAGGAGAGAAGACCTGCAGGGTCGAGCCAGCCGTGCAGCCAGCCTGACCGCCTGCAGACTGAATTTTGATCCATCCACCGGTACCAGGATCCTGCTGAACAATGTTTCGTTTTCCTCTATCATTTTGTCCTGTTATTGATTGTATCCGGATTGACTCCTGATCCTTCTGAGCCGGAACAGGGCCTCCCTTTCCTTTTCCTCAAGAGTGACCTCTATGGCCTTGATTGTTGCCTGGTACCGGGGCACATAAATCCGGGACAACACGTTGATGCGTTTCAATGTTTTCTTCAACTCCGCCAGCAGCCGCTCGATACTGATTTCAACTTCGGCAAGCTCCCCTGTTACCTCCATTGCCCGATGGATGGCTGCAGCCGTTGCATCCATGGATTTGCCGGTACCATAGAAACCATATCCTGGTTTTAGTGCGGGTACATCAATATGCACCAGGGGAAGAACGACGCCCATCAGGCTTCTTTCCTGCACCTGGAGCTGTTCTTCTGCCGACAGCCCCAGGCCGGCAGACTCTACTGCGGCTTCTCCATGCAGGATGATCGCCTCCTGCAGTTTGTCATAGGCCTCTGCAAGACGTTTATTCATCTCTGCCCGTACTCTTTCCGCCCTGACAGCAAGAGAGGAAATCTGACGGACCAGGATTTCTTTTTTCTGGTCCAACAGTTCCAGGCCGTCACCGGCAAAGATCAGCTCATCCTTCAAGCGGATAAGGTTACTGCGTGTTGCCGGCATCTCCATGCGTTCCATTGTCATCTGCTCACTCTTCTGCTGCAGTCATTGATGCAGATTCCTGCCCGTCAGGAACGCCCTTCTTTTTGCCGTACCTTGCAATCTCCTCAGGCTTGAGCCTGGAGAGTTCCTGCTCAGGCAGCAGCATGACCAGTTCCCAGGCCAGATCCAGTGTCTCGCCGATAGTTCGGTTTTCCTCATGGCCCTGGTGAAGAAAGCGTTGTTCAAACTCCCTTGCAAGACGAAGATACAGCTTATCTGTGGCGGAAATATCCTCTTCCCCGACAATGGCTGCCAGTCGCTGGGCTTCACGGGCCCTGGCATAGGCCGCATAGAGCTGGTTGGAGATACTCTGATGATCTTCCCGTGTTCTGTCCGCTCCGATACCGTCACTCATCAGCCGGGACAGGGAAGGCAGCACGTTAACAGGCGGATAGATGGATTTTCCAGCAAGGGAACGGTCGAGCACAATCTGACCCTCGGTGATATAGCCGGTCAGGTCGGGGATGGGATGGGTAATGTCATCATCGGGCATGGTGAGAATCGGGATCTGGGTAACCGAACCCGGCCTGTCCTGCAGCCGGCCGGCCCGTTCATAAATAGAGGACAGATCACTGTACAGGTAGCCGGGATACCCCTTTCTGCTTGGGACCTCTCCTTTTGAGGTGGCCACTTCCCGCAGGGCTTCACAGTAGTTGGTCATATCGGTAAGGATCACCAGCACATGCATTCCTTCGTCAAAGGCAAGGTATTCCGCCACGGTGAGCGCCACCCGCGGGGTTATCAGCCGTTCCACTGCCGGATCATCGGCAAGGTTGAGAAACATGGCCACATTATTCAACACGCCGCTCTCCTCAAAACTCTGACGAAACCCTTCGGCCTCGTCATGACGTACTCCCATGGCTGCAAAGATGACGGCAAAACCTTCGTCGGCTGACAGCAGCCTGGCCTGGCGCACAATCTGTGCTGCAAGGTCATTATGGGCAAGACCGCTGCCTGAAAAAATCGGCAGTTTCTGACCCCGCACCAGGGTGTTCATACCGTCAATGGCGGAAATTCCTGTCTGGATAAACTCTTCCGGGTAGGCCCGGGCCACAGGATTGAAGGGGAACCCGTTGACATCACGCCGTTCGCCCTTGCTGGGAACCGGGCCGCCGTCAATGGGCTGTCCCAAGCCGCCGAAGACCCTGCCCAGCATCTCTTCCCTGGAGACCGCTATCTCAAAGGGACGGCCCATGAAACGAACTCGAGTTGCTGTCTGGTTCAGTCCCGATGTTCCTTCAAACACTTCGACAACGGCTGTCTCCTCGCTGATGGAGAGCACCCTGCCGTGACGGGGAGGAGCTCCCGGGACAATGATTTCCACCAGTTCATCAAAACCGACTCCTTTGACTCCCTGCACAGCCAGCAATGGTCCGTTGATGCGTTCAAGACCGATATACTCCAGAACTGAATTCCCGGCTCTGCTGCCGCTGTTTACAGGTGTTTGATCAGTGGTCTTCAAAAGATTCCCCCAACATTTCTCCAAAAGGAAGAATGGTGCCTGACGCTATAATGAACTGTCGTTGTGCCGATGCAGCAGTGTCTCAATTTCCCTGTCGATCTGTTCTTTAAGGGCATGAAAGGGCGTGGGATCATCACCTTTCTGAGTAAATTTCAGCCGATGTATTCTCACCACGCAATCGAGTTCCAGAGCCCTGAACAGAGGAATACGGGCTGCCACCACCTCGGACAGCCGATCGTAAAAATGCAGGATTATTTCCAGGAGCAGGTACTGCTTTTCCGGCGAAGCATAGGTGTCTACCTCGTCAAAGGCACTCTGCTGGAGAAAATCATTTTTCAGCAGTCGTGCCCCTTCAATGATTCGTCTCTGATCATCGGGCAGGGCCTCTTCACCCAGCAGCTTGACAATATTCTGCAGCTTTGCATCTTCCTGGAGAATATTCATGGCCTTTTCCCGGAGTTCAAGCCAGCCCGCTCCCACCTTCCTGTGCCACCAGGACTCAACCTGGCGGCTGTAGCCCGAATAACTCTGCAGATAGTTGATGGCCGGGAAGTAGCGTCCACTGGCCAGCTCCTTGTCAAGAGCCCAGAAGCACTGGACAAAACGCTTGGTGTGCATGGTTACCGGTTCTGAAAAATCGCCTCCCGGCGGCGAGACGGCTCCGATCAGGGTGACCGATCCCCTGCTGTCTGCCAGAGTTATCACCTGCCCTGCCCGTTCATAAAAGGCGGCAAGGCGGCTGGCAAGGTAGGCTGGAAATCCTTCCTCTGCTGGCATTTCCTCAAGCCGGCCGGAGATCTCCCGCAACGCCTCGGCCCACCTGGAAGTGGAATCGGCCATCAGGGCAACATCATAGCCCATATCCCGGTAATATTCGGCAATGGTAATCCCGGTATAGATGCTTGCCTCACGTGCAGCTACCGGCATATCAGAGGTGTTGGCGATCAGGATGGTCCGTTCGATGAGCGGACGCCCGCTGCGTGGATCAAGGAGCTGCGGCAGGTCGGTCAGCACACCGGTCATTTCATTGCCCCGTTCACCGCAGCCGATGTAGACAATAATATCGGCATCCGTCCACTTGGTGAGCTGATGCTGGGTAATGGTTTTGCCCGTACCGAATCCTCCCGGGATTGCCGCTGTTCCCCCCTTGGCAAGGGGAAAAAAGGTATCAATAACCCGCTGGCCTGTAATCAGAGGCTCGGCAGGAATGAGCCGCCTGCGGCAGGGACGGATTTTTCGCACAGGCCAGCGGTGAAAAAGTTTCAGATCATGCCTGGTTCCGGCAGGGGTTCGTACTCTTGCTATCAGATCTTCCAGGGTATAGCTGCCAGCAGTAACTATCCGTTCCAGTGTTCCCTCGATTTCAGGTGGAACCAGCACCCGATGCGTAATGATTTCAGACTCAATCGTCTCGCCCAGCACATCACCTCCGGCAACCTGCTCCCCTGCCGATTTAAGGGGCGAAAACTGCCAGAGACGCTGCCGGTCAAGAGGCGAACCCGTTCTGCCCCGGTGAATGAAACTGCCCCACTGTTGGCGGAGATAGTGCAGGGGACGCTGAATACCGTCAAAAATCGTGGAGATAAGACCGGGCCCCAGCTCCACGTAGAGCGGCAGACCAAGGCCTTTCACCGGGGTACCGGGGCTGATGCCTGAGGTGTTTTCATATACCTGAAGAGTGGCAAGCTCGCCCTCCAGGCTGATGACTTCTCCAATCAGCCGTTGTTCTCCGACCTCGACCAGCTCATTCATGGAAAACAGAGAGGCCGGGCGGGCCTTGAGCACAGGCCCGCTGACCATGGTGATCACCGCCTGATGTCCTTTCGGGGCGGACCTGGTGACAGTGAATGAACCGCTCATTGCTCCTCCAGCATTGCTTGAGCCAGCAGATCCCTGAGCTGTGGCCGACCACGGGAGAGAAGTGCTGAAAAAGAAAAATCAACAAGGATCCTTTTATCAGAACTGTATGCCAGGCAGCCGCCAGTAATCTCTGCCGGTTCCGGCAGTAATTCCACTGTCTGCCCGCTTAACCGGGAAAGTTCCCTGCAGAATCTCTCCGTTACCAGAGGCTGATCATCTGCTCTCACCTGTATCCACACCTTGTCCGTGGGTAACTCCCTGACCGCCTGCAGGGCTAAGGATTGAAGAAATTCCGTATATCCGGCTTCCTCCCTCTTGTGCTCAAGCCGCTGCAGGGCCTCCTGGAAAAGATCCTCCATCAACGCCTCTTTTGCCTGCAGAAGCAGCTGACGGGCTTTCAGGCCGGCTCCGTCCCTCAGTCTCCCGGCCTGCTGGAAAGCATCTTTTTTCCTGGTCGCAAGATGCCGCCCAAGTTCCGACTGCACTTTTTCCTCAGCATCCCGGACAATAGATTGTGCCTGCTCAGTGGCATGGGTCAGGATCTTTTCCGCCTCAGCCTGACCCTTCTTCTGAATTGCTCTGCAGAGCAGGGAAACCTGATCAGGTAAAGCCACATTCGTCTCCTTTCCGGCTACCTTGAAGCATTGTTTTTTGGCACCCTTTTATTGCTTCATGAGAGAAACCATCAGTTCTCCGGCGGAACGTCTGGTTGAAAGCGGGCCGCTGCTGTCGGGAATTTCAACAATCAGAGGCCGATGCATGCTGTAGAGAATCTTGTCAACTTCCGGACGAACCAGGGCGGCCAGCCGTTCCGTGATCAGCACCAGGCCGATCTTCCGGTTGTCAGCTGCAAACCGGAGCGCAGCGGCGACCTGTTTCCGTCCCCTGACCGACCGGGTCATTATCCCTCCCAGGGCAAAAGCAAGACAGGTGGTATGATCAGCAATAACAAGGATCCTCATCAGCTGGCCTGTCAGATTTTACCCAGAATCATGATCGCCACGATAAGTCCGTAAATGGCAATCCCCTCTGCCAGACCGAGAAAAATCAGTGCCCGTCCGGCCATCTCCGGTCTCTCGCTCAATGCTCCCATGGCAGCGGACCCCACAAGAGCAACAGCAATGCCGGCACCAAGTGATGAAGCCCCGACCGCAACTGCAGCAGCCATAAATCCCCACTTTGCCGTCTCCGGTGGCACGGAACCGGTGCCGACAGCCTCCTGGCCCAGGCAGATTGCCGGTAAGAGAAAAAAGAAAACGTTAAGACAGCAGGTCCAGCATCCTTTCAATCGCATGGCAAGTTCCTTGTTGTATAATTGCACACCACCATGTAACCAGTTACACGGAAGTGTTATTTTCTTCAAACAGGGGTTGAAACGGTTTACCGCCACCCCGGAAAAATTTACTGAAAAACTCATAGTATTCCAGCCGCACCGTTTGAATGGAGACGACCAGTCCTTCAAGTCCTATGATGACCACATTGCCCAGGACCAGGGTCAGCCAGTAGAAAAAACCGCTGCCATGTGCGCTGCGCACCATATCGGCCAGGGTAAAGACTGCCATGAAAAGACCGGCATGGGCAAGGGCAAAAGCCGCTATCCGTACAAAAGAGACCGTATTGGCCAGGTAGCGCAGCAGTTCATCCAGCACTTCAACAAATGATTCAAGAAATGTCACGCCGATTCCCGATGCTGAAAATCGGGATTTTGTTCCCCGTTTTCGTCTCGCCAGCAGCATCCTGACCGGACGCTGGAAAATCATGAGAGCAAAGAGAAGCCCGGCAGCCACCTTGGCAAACAGTATTTCAAAAGGAGCAGGCGGACCGACGAGAAAATAGCGGACTGCAAGTGCGGCTATCAGCCAGTAGGCAAGGGCACCGGCAAGACCTGAGACTGAAAGGAGTTCTTCATAACGATGCTGACGAACTATATTGATCAGGTTGAGAATAAGTCCTCCGCTGATCATGATGATACCGATCATCGCTGATACTTTCATGAAATAGCCGATGTTCTCCATGGGATGCATCCAGAGCGCAGGAACAACATCTTCCAGTCCAAAAACAGCACCGTACAGAACACCGAAGACCATGGCCGAAAAACCGCACTCCATCAGGATGATTCCATAATCGAAATAACGGTACATCTTTTTGAAAATAAAATAGCCTGCTCCACAGAGCACCGCCCCCTGCCCCACGTCACCGAACATCAAGCCGAAAAGCAGCAGGAAGGTTATTGCCAGAAAAGCCGTCGGCTCTACCTCTTCATAAGCCGGCATTCCGTAGAGGGTGGTCAAACGCTCAAAGGGTCTGATCAGGGCAGGATTGTTAAAAAGGATGGGAATGGTGAGGATTCCGGAACGTACCTCTCTGACCTCTTCCGGATCAATCTGTTCCACAAGCGCCTTTTCTGAGCTGGCTTTCATGATCCGCGATTTCAGCTCTTTAAACAGTGAAACCGGCAGCCAGCCCGACAGCAGAAAGGTGTGATCTATCCGACCGAATTTTTCCTGGGCCAGAATGAGCTGTCGTCCCATCAGGAGTTCCTCGCGCAGCAGCTGAAGTTTGCTGCCAAACTGTTGGGCCAGGGCTGTACATCTCTTTGCAAGTTCCGCCAGCTCATCCTGTATGCGTTGCTCTTCTTCTGTCAACTGGTCAAGCAGAGCGGAGACTGTCCCGTGCAGTTCCGGGGACAACTCCAGCGGATCCCAGAAAGCACTTTTCAGGGCCCGCACCAGAATCGCATCATCTTCCTGCAGCGACATGGCAAGCAGAACAACCCTTCCCTCCTTGTGGTTTATGGAAATCAGGCCATGGTGGATCTCGCCAAGACTTGTTTCCAGCCGCTCAAGATTTTCCTCCGGAATCAGACCGGCATGGAACGTTGTGTAGCGAAGAGCAGCAAGCCGGTCCAGGTCCAGGCCGGCAGGATCAAGCAGACGCAGGCGACCGATCAGAGTCTGGTGTTCACGCAGGGTACTGCGCAATGCTTTTCGCTGGTCAAGAACATCAAGAGCTTGCTTTTCAACAGCCCTGCATTCCTCCTCCAGGCGAAAAATATCTTTGTCCGGCCGCGGTGCGCCGGTAACCATCGGGGTTGGACCTGCAACCTGCAACTCTTCCAGCAGCCTGTTGATTCTGACAAGCAGCCCATCATAGCGGGCCAGCAGTGCAGTGTTGACATGGGCTACATATCCCATGCGACCAAGAGGGGTCTCCTCCATCCGGATCAGGTGCAGCAACCGCAGATCCCCCATAATGGACATTACCGGTGATATATACTCTTCAGGGATCTGGATGGTTACCCTGGTCAGTTTAACCGGCCTGAACATAACGAATCTCCGCAACTTGCCAGGTCAGGCTGCTGCCGATCTCCTCCACGGTACGATTTCCTGCTTTAGCCTGCAGCACGGTAATCAGGTTGGCAAGCTCAATTTCTTTTTCCAGGAGATAGGCCACTGTAATGCCGAGATGAAACGGTTGCCCGGAAAATATTCGCGCCAGGGTTCGTAAAAAATATGCTTCAAGACGCCGGCTGATTATCCCCCAATCCCGGGTATCCGAAAGTTCATGCCGGAAAACAGGGGGAAGAGAGGTGATGAACTCTGCAACCTCTTCTGCTCCGGCCAACCGGTTCAACAGAGCAAGGGTTATCAGCTTCCCCCCGGGCAGGGAGTAGTTAACGATTTCTTCTGGTGCAAGGCCATACTCTTTTTTCAGCCGTATCATCCATGATACATTAAGAATGTCTATGTATGATGCCAGGATTTTTTCTACGACTGTACGATCATACCTGCTGCGGAGAATGGAGGAAGCCTGCCCCAGGGTACGAAAACAGGATGAATCAAGTGCCATTTCCAGGGGAAAAAGCCTCCCCTGTGCTTCAAACTGGGGCAGAGCATGGAGTAATGATCGTCCGGGAATATCGGGAAGTGATTCCAGGAGTTCGGGTATGGATGTACAGGCCCAGAGTCGCTCCCAGTCCAGCTCACTTAACCGTCCAAGGGGGTAGAGCAGATGGGAAACAGCATCTCTGCTGAGACCTGTAAACAGCGTCCGCAGAATAATTTTCAGATTTTCCGCTTCAAAACGTCTGAACAGTCCATGAACCAGCTCCTGTTCCCTGGATCCCCGGAGGGAGTGGATAACTCTGGCATAATCGTCAAGCAGGGGTCGGGCGAGTTGTCGTTCCAGTGCGGAGAGTTGTGGAAGAGTCTCTTCCAGGTCCGGGAGAAACGGTCCATAGGAAGTTGTGGCGAGATAGGTAAGACAGGCGGGCAGATCCTGTGCGACCAGGAGAAAATGGCGATCCTGTTCAGTAAGCTTTCTGCTGCGCAGAGCCCGTACCTTTGCGTTTGGATACCCGTATCTTGCTGCGGCCAGCAACATGATCTCTCCGTATGACGGTCAGTCTTTCAATTTATCCTGTTTTCGCTATATTGGAAATAAAAGCTGAAATGATTGCAGTTTTTTTTAAAGCTACTTTTTGCCGGAGCCTTGCAATATACTGTTCCGTCTCCTCTATGGTCTTTTGCGCCTGCTGCCGCCCCTCTGTCAGGATAGGTTCAATCTCACGACGCTCGATTTCCAGAATTTTCTTTTCAAGATCAGCCTGCATGCTGTCAGCCTTTTCCCGGGCATTACCGATGAGCTCTGCAGCGTCCTTTTCCGCCCGTTCCACGGTTGCCCTGGCGACTTCATCTGAGGAAACGATCTGCTCAACGTCAGGATTCATCATTTTTTGAGAGTGCCTTGAGCTGTCTGCAGTTCCTGAAGGAAAAAAATCCGCAGCTTGAAAGGTGTCTGGCAGATATCCTGAATGGAGTGGTATCTGCCAGATCAGCCTCGGGCTATGGCGCGGGAATGTTAAGCAACCAGTTCACAAATTGACTTTCCATAGTCCTGACAGGAAGTTACATTTTCCTGAATTTCATCTTCCTTGAGCTTGAAAGGACCCAGGTTCGTCATTTTCATGTGCAGGGCGTGCTCCATGGTATCAAAAATATAGCTGGGAGCCTCTCCGGAATGGGTGGAAGAGCCAAAAGATCCACCGGCTTTTCCGGAAAGATCGGCAGCATCTGCCAGAAAAAGAAACTGCTTCATATTTTCCGTCATATCCTTGTGATATGTGGGACAACCGAAAATATAGCCGTCATAACCCTGGATATCTTCCCTGGTCTTCAATTCCCTGATGGGCCTGACATCGGCCTCACATCCTCCTATTCTCACTCCTTCGGCCACGTATTTTGCCATTTGCTCTGTGTGATTTTTACGGCTGTAATAGGCTACCAGTATTCTTTTCATACTTACTCTCCGTTAATATTTATTCTGGCTGCACGACTAAGTAATGTACAAAATATAATAACTATTACCAAGAAATAATCAGAGAGTCAATCCCTTCCTGCAGAATCGACTGGTCAGACCAGTGTACCTGTCCCCTGGCTCGCGTAAAAAAATCCACTACGGCTGAGTAGCCACTGATGTGGATACAGTATCCATGGCTACTCACAAAACTGTAATGCCTCCGAAGCGATACGCATGTGCTCCTTTTCGGCCTGGGCAATGGCCAGAAACGGCTCTTCCACTTCAGTCCCGCTGAACCGGTGGGCCATGGAACGATAGAGGTCATAAGCTGCAAATTCGATGCTCAGTGACATCTCGATAACATCGATACAGGGGCTGTCTGAAAGGTGCATGAGGCGCTGAACCAGCGAGTCGACATTCTGTCCCCCTTCGACAATGTCTCCGTCCATGGCCCCGTAGACCTCGTCAAAGGATGGCGGGTTCTCCTGCTCAGCGGCCCAGAACCTGTAGAGCAGTCGGGCATGCCCTTCTTCCGCACGGGCCAGCAGCTCAATGGGAGCAACAAAGGCCGCCTCGAAATGCCGCTTCAGAACAGCTGTATAAAATCGCCATGCGCCCCGCTCAAGATTCATGCCGATATAGAGAAAATCGGCAAGAGAGAAAGAGTCCCGGCCCGTGTCAAATACTTTAAGTTTCGGCAGGTCGGGCAGGGTATGATGATTCCAGCCCAGGATTCCGCCCTGCAGATTATAAATCTGATGTTCAAAATAAGGATTGCCACTGCAAAACAGGGCCGCAGCCTGCGACCGCTTGCCGGAACGTCAGTAGAAAACAATATCCCGGTCTGTTGGCAGTTCGGTCATCCTGGCCGACAGTTCTCCCAGC
Source organism: uncultured Desulfobulbus sp. (assembly GCA_964551175.1). GTDB lineage: Bacteria > Desulfobacterota > Desulfobulbia > Desulfobulbales > Desulfobulbaceae > Desulfobulbus_C. The sequence continues at coordinate 25,168 of CAZKBZ010000013.1, read as the reverse complement.
GGAATCAGGTTGGCACCCGGAATATGTTCCTGGACATATTCCTTCAACTGCCGTACATCAACAAGTAGATAGTCCTTTTCATGATGACTGTTGATATAGCTCCGCAACCCGTCCGCTGTAATATTTTCATACTCTTCCATGATTTTTCACCTTCTCCATATGATCCGGTTCAAGGTACCCTTCAGGGACCGTGCAGCTTTGGAGTCTTCAACAATCTGAATTTGATTCAACCCGCATCTTCACGAGACTTTTTCGGGCAGTTTTGAGCGGTCCCTGGGCAGGGAGACAAAAAAGGAACTCCCCTGGCCGGGTCTGCTGCGCATCCAGACCCGGCCGGCATGGGCCTCAACAATAGCCTTGACCGCAGCCAGCCCCAGACCTGTGCCCTGGACATCCCTGCGCCTGTCATCTATCCGGTAAAAGTGATCAAAGATATGCGCCTGGTCGGCAACGGACACGCCCGGTCCCTGGTCACGGATCTCCAGTGTTACAGAATTCCGGTCTTCCTGCACACGGAGCAGTACTGAACTGTTCTCATCAGAGTACTTGATCGCATTGTCAAGCAGATTGGATACCACACGACTGATCTGCAGCTTATCAATTTCAATAAGATCCGACAGCGGCTCCAGTTCCAGATGAAGTGTTATACGTTTTTTTGCGGCCTGAACCTCAAAGCCGGTCACTATCTCACGGAGTAATGCACTCAGATCACATGGTTCGATCTGCAGTTCCAGCTGGCCGGACTCGATCCTGGCGATATCCAGAAATGAAAAAATATACTGTTCCAGCCGGCTGATCTCCTTGTGAATAGTCTCCAGATAGCTGGCCTGTTTCTCATTGAGCGGCCCGGCCTTGCCCTCTACCAGCCGATCGACAAAACCACCGATAATGGCCACCGGGGCCTTGAGATCGTGGGTAAACAGGGAAATAAGATTTCGCTTATGGGCCTCCAACTGCCGAACATCCGTGGCATCTCGAAACACCTCGATACCAAAGAGAAAACGACCCGAATCATCCAGCACTGCCCGGCTGGCAAACAGGATCGGCAGTTCTCCTTCCTCCCCGACCCTGATAACAGCCTCCCGGCCAAGACAGGGTTCACCGGTTTTTTCGCTTTCACGAAGAGGACAGTGGTGCTCACAGAGACTTGAGGAAAAAACCTCTGAACAGCTGCGGCCGACAACCTCGCTCCGCTTTCTCCCGGTAATCTCTTCAGCCGCCGGATTAAACTCAACGATTTCGTATTCCGAATCCACTACAAACAGGGCAACCGGCAGGCGTGCTATGACCAGATCACATAACTGTTGTTTATCAACCATGTCCGACTCCTGTTCTTATGGTAGCTTTATGTCTCAACCGAAACAGTTCCCTGTTCCCGAAAAACTCTGGGAAAACGGATACTGATTACTGTCCTGCCCTCTCCATCACTTTCCATTGCAAGCCTGGCCTGGTGTTCTGCCAGGATCTGGCGAATCAGTTCCTGGCTGGTCTCCTGAGCCGTTTCGTCCACAGCATCCATATTGACAATCCCTTCAGCCCCGGCTCTGTACTCCATGCCTTGTAGCCTGGTGCTGAAGGTTACCACCGGTTCATCACTCTTTGCAATGACAATGTCCAATTGCTCTCCCTCACCAAGCAACCGGGTAAGATAGCGTAATACGTGAACCAGAGCAATCTTGAGCACCTGCCTGCTGGCATGGATTTCAACCGGGTCCGGGGGAGCATCAAGGTTACATACAATATTCCTCCGGCGCAGGGTCGGGCAGGCCTGAATGGCATCACCAAGCAATGCAACCAGGTTTTCCTGGCCAAAGAGTATCCTGCGCTGCGCTGCCATAGTATGAAACTGGCTGACGATTCTGTCAATTTTTACTGCTTCATCTGCAATCAGACTGACCTTTTTCCGCTCGCCGGCAGGCAGTTCTCCCTTCTCCAGCAATCGCCGGGCCATACCGCCGATCACTGTTGCCGGGTTGCGAACCTGGTCGGCAATTCTAAGCGACATCTCAATGATGGTACGTTCACGGGCCAGTTCCTCCAGGTCATTGCTCAGCTGCAACAGCTCGCTGTTGGACTGATCCAGCAATCGATTTTTCTCTGTCATCTCGCGGAGCAGCTTGACGACCTCATCATGCTTGGCCCGCAGGTTCTCCATGTAGGATTCCTCAGTGTCTGCAAACAGTTCCCTGCGAATACCACTTACCCGACCATGAACCTCCTCCCAGGCAACACCGAGTCTTGTACTGCGACAGTGAACGATAATCCTCCTGCCCCGTATTCCCCCCTGAACCCGGACAACGTCGAAAACTCTCATGAGACCGGGAAAAGGTCCCATGGTCAGCATGGCCTGTTCGTCAAGGGGACAGAACTCATCCGATATGCATGGTGCATTGCCACGAAAAAGAAGTTCCATCCCGCACTCAAGGGGTTCCGCTTCACCAGGAAACAGGGAAATACGAACCTTCCCCCCCGCATACTGCTGCAGGAGAAGCCGTGCTGTTTCCGAAGCCCCGACGGCAAACCCGGTGACCTGCAGAACCGGGGCACCGACTGCCCGTACCAGCAGTTTCACCTTGGTACGTACCAGCGGGATATCCGCTTCTTTCTGAATGACCAGAGTGAGTATATGATGCGCCTTTTCTGTCAGCATTTCTTCCGCCAGTTCCACACGCACAGAGCAGCATCATCATGGCTCTGCCGGTTGCGGGAAAAAAGTATCTGTGCAAGCAGAGCAGGATCAGGCCGGGAATTACCAACAGTGGTTTCCCCCCCTGTCTGCAGTTCCGTGAGCAGAGACTGTATCTGCTGATCTGCAAAACCGGCCAGGCCGTCGGAGTAGAGCAGGCAGGAGGCCGCAGCAGACACATCATAGACACTGTCCACGCCCCTGATCATGTGTCCTGCTTCCACTGACAGCTGACCGGGCCCGGCAGCCGGCATGGTGTCTACCTGCAGATGAACACCGACAGTGCCTGTCCGGCAGCAACGCAACTTCCCTAACAGCTGGTCAAAACGCAACACACAAATTGACGTAGCCGGTTCGGCACCAAGCACCTCTGCCAGGGACTCAATGACATGGTCCGGCGGCCAGATCAAATTAAACTCTGCAAGCATCCGGCCGATCAGTTCGGTTTCGCCCCCGCCCCTGCCCTTGCCCGGACTGTCCACCAGGACAAGACGCGTAAAGCGACTGTCTGAACTGATAAAGATTCCATCCCCACAGGGACTGGTTTCAGACCGACCGCAGACAAGAGCTGCAATATCCGTATTCTCATCCCTGGTGCAAAAAGAGGGAGCCTGTTCCCTGGGCCAGCAGCGGGCTGTAATAACAGTACCCGGCCAGGGATGGTCCCCTCCGGTCGGACAGCCACAATCGGGATCCGCGCCGGAACAGCAGGAAAAACGGTCTGCCAGCCGGGAGACCGAGGCCAGGCCGGTCCCGAGACCGGTAAGAGAACGATACCCTCCCTGCGATCCCTGCAGGACGTCAGTCATGTTGCATATGCCCGGCCCATTGTCCAGAGAACAGATGGTCAGGACCGGTGCCCGGTCGATTTCCTGGCCGCTTATACGCAGCAGACCGCAGGAGGTATTATGATCAAGATGGTTCTGGGCGAGTTCGCTGGCAATAAGACGCATCTCGGCCCGTCGCTGATCGGAAAATCCCAGCCGCATGGCTGTTTCTCCCGCACTGTGCCGTGCAAGGGCAACATCCGCCTCACTGTGGATGGAAATTTCACTGCAAAGAACCATTGTTCTGCTCTCCTGAACCGGCCTGCTCCTGAAGCCGAAGCAGTGCCTGCTCCACATCCAGGGCAAAGGAAAGATCCGGCAGCCTGATGCCGAAATCAAGCAGGGTCATCACCACGGGAACCGAAAGCCCGGCAATGACCATGGCAGCATCCTGCAGTTTCAAGGTTCGGGCCAGCTGCTGCAAATGGCCGGCCAGAAATGAATCCATGACTTCCAGGCTCTGCAGGTCCACAATCACCCCGTACAACTCCTGCCGGCTGACCGTATCACTGACCATATCCAGCAGAACCCGCACCGAAGAGTCATCAATTTCCTCTTCAATGGAGACAAGCAGGATTCCGCCCAGGGAAAAAATTGAAAAGGGCGCCACAACCGACACCTACTTTTTACGTTCGGTCTGGCTGCCACTGACCTCAATGAGCGAGGCAACCCGATTCATTCTTTCTTTTCGTTCGGCAAGTCTGCCGATGGCATAGTGCAACCCATCGGTCATCCGTGCCCGGACGATAATATTATCAAGATCCACATCACCCTCGCTGATAACCCGGGCAATATGCGGCCCTACCCCGGTAAGGATCGTTTCGCAACCCATGAGCCGGACAGCGCCTGCAGTCTGCAGGACATGGGAAGCAACCTCGCTGTCTACGGTTGGCACGCCGGTAATATCGATAATAACAAAAGAGGAACGGGTATATTCAATGGATTCCAGCAGTCGCTGCATGGCTGTATGGGCCCGATGGCTGTCCAGGGTGCCGACCAGGGGCAGGGCCACGATACCGTCCCAGACTTCAATGACCGGGGTGGACAGCTCCAGGATCTCGTCCTGAAGATGGCGGATATCCTCTTCTCGTTTTTTAAGCAGTTCTTCCTTCTGCTCCATGATGATCCGGTCTTTTTCCAGACGTTCGGAGATATCGATGAAGTTTTCCACGCAGCCGATGATTTCCCCTTCAAAATTTCGCAGAGGCCGGCTTGTGAACTCGATGGGAATCTCACGATCATCAACATGGAGCATTGTTTCACCGTGGTTCACGGTGTTGTTTTCGGTGGCAAGCTTGCAGGTGCACTGCTCGGACCTGCACATGGGTGTATCGAATATTTCGTAGCATTTGCGGTCAAAACAATCACCCGGGCTCTTGCCGACCATCTTGGCCCCGGCCCGGTTGATCATCAGAATGTTGTGATCCAGGTCCGTAACAAAAATACCTGAGGTAATCGCATTGATGATCTCGGAAAGAAAACCCTCATCCAGATCAATTTCAGAAATATCTTTCATGGGCTACTCCTTAATTTTAGAACCACGAAACACACGAAAAACACGAAAAAAAATTGAAAAACATACAGTTGTTAAATGACAATTCTCTGTACGGTTGCTTTGGGGTAGTGTCCAAAGTTTACCAGTAAGCCGAGACGCAATCCGGAACCTTTAAGGTAGTTAAAGACCTGCGCCTCGTTCTCGTTGCTAATATTTTTCACTGCTTTCAGCTCAACTATAATCTTATCAAAACAAACGAAGTCAGGTCGATACGCCTGCGAAAGTAAGTCTCCTTTATAGGACAACTTTAATGCGGGTTGAGACCTAAAGGGGATACCACGCTGCTTCAGTTCCCGTTCCAGACATTCCTGATACACTGCCTCCAGAAATCCACACCCCATTTCGCGGTAAACCTCAAACACTGCCCCTTGAATAGCGTAACACTCTTGTTTATACAGAATGTCTTTCGCTGCATCTGGAACCATAATGCTTTAACTTTTTCGTATATTTTGTGTGTTTCGTGGTTTCTTCTTTTATACTTTACAGTTCGTCCATGGATGCAAATTCCGGTTCATGGAGCGGTATGATATAATCCGCCATATCCCGGACCTTGAGCATCATGTTATAGGCATCATAGGAGTTGATATTGGTGCCCGGCGGAATGACCTCCATTTCCATGGCCGTAATCTGGACGGGCGGCTCAAAATTTTCCCTGATTACGCAGAAACCGGTTATGGCTGTTTTGCCCTTAGCCGTATCTATAAAGACGGTCATGCCGCCGGGAGTATGGGCCGGAGTATGCATGACAGAGATGCCCGGAAAAAGTTCCTGATCTTCCTTGACCACCTCGATCTGGTCCGCCTCCCGGATTTCAAAAATAAAATCCTCCACATACCTGTAATCCAGGGGATGCGGATTGGAGATGGTACGCAGCTCCTGCTCATGGATATAGAACCTGGCATTGGTACACTTGTAATCATTTTCACAGTGGTCGGCGTGCAGGTGAGTGTGGATGACCACATCGATGTCTTCAGGTTTCAGACCGTACCGGTCAAGCCCCTGCTCAAAGGTGTAGATTTTTCCGCCGATGGCCTGCTCCCTGTCTGCTGAAATAACCGGATGCATTTCCCCGGTATCGATCAGAATGGTTTTATCGCCGCCTTCAAGGTACCAGCAGTAGATGGGAATGGTATAGGGTGTGCCGTAATCAAACTGGTAGGTCATCATTCCCTTGTCAAAGACCTTGCTGCCCATGACAATGGGATGAATACGATACTCGGACATAACTGCTCCTCCTGTGCAAAGATTAAAATGTTGCACAGACAGGCGGGAACCGTCTGCCTGTGCAACCCCTTAATCTCTCAGGTACGGTGGAACCATTTCTCAATCTCCTGACGGGAAAAAATCTTCAGCACCGGCCTGCCGTGGGGGCAGTGTGAAAAGACCCGGCTGTCTTCCATCTGCTGCAGCAGTTCGATCATTTCTTCGGGCTGCAGACGATTGCCGGCCTTAATCGCCGCCTTGCAGGCCATGGAGGCCAGCAGGTTATCAATATATTCCGGTACCACACCGGATGGTTCCCCTGCAGACCGGTTGCGCAATCCATGCAGAATATCCGTCAGTACATCCTGCGGAGGCAACTGACTGACCAGGGCAGGCACCGCCTTGATCACCCAGGTGCTCTCACCGAAATGTTCCACCTGAATGCCGAGAGCTGCCACTGCCTCATTCTCCCTGTTCAGGATCTCCGCCTGATCCGGGCCCAGTTCGACGGTGACCGGAAACATCAGGGACTGGCTTGGAATCTCGCTCTGTTCAAACCCATGGCGGAGTTGCTGGTAGAGGATACGCTCATGGGCCGCATGCTGATCAATCACCACCAGCCGGCCGTCACGCTCACAGAGCAGGTACAGCTGCAGGAACTGGCCGATCAGGCTCAGACCGCTGAACTCGGTCTGCCTGGCGGGCAGGGAAACTACAGGCTGCAAAGGGACCGATTCGTCATCCTGAAAAACTGCTGCCACAGGTTCCATGGTTCGGGGAACAGATGCATTAATTTCCACTTCCGTGAGGGCAGTCTGCTGCCGGCCGGGTTGTCGGACCTGAGGGGTTGGAAGTGTCTTTCCGTCCGAATCAGTTCCAGCAGCCGGTGCTGGTACGGAAAACAGCTCAGTCCGGACCTGGTCCTGATGGAGCTGAATTGCCACGGCAACAGCCTGGACGATAAAGCGATGTACTGCTGCTGCATTCCGAAAACGGATTTCCCGCTTGGCCGGATGAACATTGACATCAACCGATCCAGGAGCAATCTCCAGCAGCAGCATCCCGGCGGGCTGGTATCCCTTCATCAGAAAACCCTGCAGACCTTCCATGACCGCGTGCCTGATCATCCGGTCCTGTACAGGACGAAAATTCACAAGAAT
>CAZKBZ010000013.1:0-17637 GCA_964551175.1 uncultured Desulfobulbus sp. | reverse complement strand
ACCTCATCGATATGGGAGAGTTCCGTGCGATTGGTCTTGAGAAATTTCTTGCGGGCAGGGAGGTTGCCGAACAGGCTGCGCACTTCAATACTGGTTCCACGGGCACAACCGTCTTCATGGACTCCATGCAGAATTCCGTAACGGATATCAGCCCTGGTTCCGGTGGCGGCTTCCCGTGGGCGCGAGAGAATCGTCATCCGGGACACAGAGCCGATACTGGGCAATGCCTCACCCCGGAACCCCAGGGTGGCAATGGCTGCCAGCTGACTTTCCTCGGTGAGCTTTGACGTGGCGTGACGCTCCAGAGAGAGCAGGACATCATCTTCGTCCATGCCGAGCCCGTTATCCACAACACGGATCAAACGGGTGCCACCTCCCTCCACCTGAATATCCACCCGGTCCGCTCCGGCATCCAGCGAATTTTCCAGCAGCTCCTTGACCACCGAGGCCGGCCGCTCCACCACCTCACCGGCGGCAATCTGGTTGGCAAGATGTTCAGACAGGATACGGATTCGTGACATAACTGCTGTTTCGGCAAGGGGCAGATGGCATAAGAAAAAATTTTCAACTCTAGGCCACCTTGCAAAATAGCAATTTTGCAAGGTGGCCTCTACACAACTATTAATTCTTCTCCGTCTTCTTGTCCACCAAAGGTGGAAAAAACAGGACACCTGTTTCATAACCTGTGTCAGGCAGCCCTCCTGTTTAATCGCCTTGCCATGATTTCCCGGCTTTCTCTTTTTCCAGGACTGTTGTAGAATAATCCGGTTATTCCCTGGTTAAAATCTGACAACATCCAGCTGTGGCAGCGCGCAAAAGAACAAAAAAGAAAAAGACTCCTGGACGACGGACCGTAAGGTCCAGGCTGCTGGACCATACCCCGGTCATCTATTTTCTGTTGATCATCTGCGGCACGGTGACCCTGTGCATCGGCACGGGGCTGGCCTGGTTTCTCTCCCTGGATATCCCCGACATCCGGACTGTTCATGATTACCGGCCGCTTGTCGCGACCATGGTCCTTGACAGGCAGGGGAGAACCATTGATGCCATCTATGAGCAGTACCGGATTGTCATCGACTACCAGCAGATGCCTGCACTGCTGCCAAAGGCCTTTGTGGCTGCCGAAGACAGCCGCTACTGGGACCACGGCGGACTGGACCTCTGGTCCATAGGCCGGGCAGCCATCAACAACCTGCGCTCGGGCAGACGCAGCCAGGGGGGGTCCACCATTACCCAGCAGGTAACCAGAGCTCTGATGCTTAGCCGGGAAAAAAGTTATTTTCGCAAGCTGACCGAGGCTATCCTTGCCTACCGGCTGGATCGCATGCTCTCCAAGCAGGATATTCTGTCAATCTATCTCAATGAGATCTATCTCGGCTCCGGTGCCTACGGTGTGGAGGCCGCTGCCAGGACCTATTTCAACAAACCGGCCCGCAAGCTCAACCTGGCTGAAATCGCCATGCTGGCAGGTCTGCCCCAGTCACCGAGCCGCTACTCCCCTCTCACCGATTTCAAAAAGGCCAAGGCCAGACAGCGTTACGTGCTCAACCGCATGGCAGAGGACAAAATCATCAGCTCTGCCGCGGCCCGCAAGGCCTACGCACAAACCCTGATCCTTGGTAAACCTGTACAGAACAGGGCCATGAACGGATATTTCTCCCAGTATGTCCGGTCCCGTCTTGAACCTCGCTACGGCAGAGAGGCGCTGTTGCGCGATGGGCTGCGCGTCTACACCACCCTGGATATTGACCTGCAGAAAGCTGCTTTCAAAGCGGTGCGGCAGGGGGCGCAGGCAATCCGGAGACGACACGGCAGCAGAAAAAACCCTCAGGGTGCTCTGGTTGCCCTGGACACTGCGTCGGGCAGAATACTGGCCATGGTCGGAGGTATGGATTATACCGTCAGCCAGTATAACCGGGCTGTTGTTGCCAATCGTCAGCCCGGCTCCGTCTTCAAGCCGTTTATCTACGCGGCGGCCTTTGAACAGGGGATTTCACCCGACACAATCATTGACGACAAACCCCTTTCCATCCGCAATACAAACGGCTCGGTCTGGCGTCCAGGGAACTACAGCAACAAGTTTTTTGGGCCGACAACCCTTAGGGATGGACTCATCTACTCGCGCAATATTGTAGCCATCAGGCTGCTGCAGAAAACCGGGATCAAGCCGGTGCTTCAGCTGGCAAAAAAGGCAGGTATTACTGCTCCACTGAAGCCGGAGCTTCCCCTGGCCCTGGGTGCCTCACCTGTTTCCGTCCTGGAAATGACCGGCGCCTATACCATGTTTGCCAACCAGGGACTGTACCGTCCGCCGGTCTGCATCACCAGGGTTCAGGACAAAAACGGACGTATCACCCTCTGGCAGCAACCCAACCCCCGCCGGGTGATTTCAGCGCAAACCGCCTCCGAGATATCCTCCATCCTGCAGCAGGCGATCAGCCGCGGCACCGGTCGCCAGGCCCGTGGCATTCCGGATGGAGCCGGTAAAACCGGTACCTCGGACAACAACATGGACAGCTGGTTCATCGGCTATACTCCTGAAGTTACGGCCGGGGTATGGTTTGGTTACGACCGGGACAGATCCCTGGGAAAAGGCGAGACCGGTGGCCGGGCAGCTGCTCCGGCCTGGAAAGCATTCATGCGGGCCACGATGAAGTAGCTTGAAAAACCTGACAATCAATCATCACTCCCGCCTGAGGACTAAATGACAGCAGACAGACACCACCTGGACCGTTTCTTCTCAGGAACACTCAACGACAAAATGGTTGAGATGGACACCATCTATGGACGTCGGAAAAAACAACTCCTGAAGGACAAAGCAGTCAACAAGTCACTTGGGCTGTTGAAAAAATATGCAGCCGAACTTTCTGCCCAGATGAAGGCCATGCACATGGATGAACTGTGCAGCAACTGCGCCGGCCAGTCAGGCGGCGGCTGCTGTTCAGCTTACATGGAAGCCAACAGTGATGTCATTCTGCTGCTGATCAACAGACTCTATGGAACCAGAATAACAAAGCAGCATGGAGCTGCCGGCCAATGCTGCTTTTTAGGCGATTCCGGCTGCATTCTGACCATTAAACCGATGTTCTGCCTTAACTATAACTGCAGACATATCTCTGATCAGGCAACTGAAACCGAGATGAGAGAGCTTGAACAGCTGGCAGGCAGACTGCTGACCGAACAGACACGGCTGGAATCTCTCCTTCTGCACCGCCTGTGAGGCCAACAATGTACCGTACTTCTCTTGAAACACCTGTCGGAACCCTGCAGCTTTTTGCAGACGATGATCTGCTCCATCGCATTGCTTTTCCTGGATGCAGCGACAACACCCCTGCAGCTGAACCTGCCCCGGAGAACCATCCTCTGCTTGCTGCCGTATCCCGGCAACTCAGCGAATACTTTACAGGCCGGAGACAGGCATTTGAACTGCCTCAGTCACCACAGGGGACTCCGTTCCAGCTTGCAGTGTGGGAGATCATGCAGCAGATCCCCTATGGAGAGACAATGACCTACGGAGAAATCGCGGCCCGGCTCGGTAACCAGAACAAGGCCAGGGCTGTAGGTAGCGCTGCCAACAAAAATCCCCTGCCCCTGGTTATCCCCTGCCACCGGGTCATGGGTGCCCGCGGCAGGCTGACAGGATTTGCCGGGGGACTTGCGACAAAACAGTTTCTGCTTAACCTGGAAACATGAACAGAACCGGTTCAGGTCAGTCTGCTGTGGAAGAATCCATCTGACCGACAACCGCAAACTTTGTGTTAAACAATACGCTTAACACATGTTAACATTCGACCAGATAAAGTTAACAATTCCATATAAAGCTCTTCGCAGCAACCACGTAATTAACTGTTATTCAATATAAAATCAACATGTCCCTCCCCCTTTTTTTTGGCATATATTTTGCTTAAAACTCAAGATAACGTTAACATACCTGCGTTCAGCTGAAGGAGGTTCGCGGTATATTTTTCAATCTGTAAAAGAAGGAGAGAGGAATGATGAAAAAGCGATACGCATCTCTGGCCATCATCTGTACAGCAGCTTTACTTGCCGTACCCGGCCTTATGTTTGCCAATGAAGATCATGAGGGTATTGAAGGACCATTTGAGACCCCCATGGATGTCACGGCAACATGCCTGGAGTGCCATGAGGACGCCTCTGAGCAGGTAATGGCCACCTCGCACTGGACCTGGGAACTGGAGCAGGATATTCCGGGTATCGGAAAAGTGATGCGCGGTAAAAAAAACTCGCTCATAAACAACTTCTGCATCGCTGTACCTTCCAACTGGCCACGCTGTACCAGCTGTCACATTGGCTATGGCTGGAAGGATGCCGATTTTGATTTCAACGATCCCAACCGGGTTGATTGCCTTTCCTGCCATGATACCACCGGTATCTATAATAAGGCAAAGGATGCACCGGCCGGCTCAGGAATGCCTCCAGGATATACCGGCAAAAAAAAATATGATGCCAAACCCTATGATCTTGTCAAAATCGCGCAAAATGTTGGATTGACCACCCGGTCCAACTGTCTGAACTGCCATGCCAATGGCGGAGGCGGCAATAATGTCAAGCATGGTGATATTGATCAGTCGCTCTTGAATCCAACCATGGATATTGATGTCCATATGGCAAGCGACGGTAACAACTTTACATGTCAGGAGTGTCATGTAACGGAAGAACACAATATAAAAGGCAACTCCATGCTGGTCTCCCCAGGTGGTGACAACGGAATTGAATGCACCGACTGCCACAATGGCAAACTGCATGAAAAATCCAAAATCGGCGGGGCAATCAACAAACATGTTGAGCGTGTTGCCTGCCAGACCTGCCATATTCCGGAATTTGCCAAGAAAGATGCCACCAAGATGTCCTGGGACTGGTCACAAGCCAAGGATCCCAAAACACTTCCCGAAGACAAGCGCATAATCAAGGAACACGGCCACAAGGTCTATATCTTCAAGAAAGGTAAATTCACCTATGAGATGAAGGTTGCCCCAACCTATGCCTGGTACAATGGGACTGCCGAAGCCTATATGGCCGGAGATAAAATTGACCCCAACAAGGTAACCAGCCTGAATAAGCCTGTGGGCAGCAAGGATGATCCGAATTCCAAAATCATGCCGTTCAAGGTTCACAAGGCTGTTCAACCCTATGACACCAAATTCAAATACATTGCATTTCCCAAGGTGTGGGGCCCGAAAACAGACAAGGATGCTTTCTGGGTGAACTTTGACTGGAAAAAGGCTATTACCGCAGGCATGGAAGCTAACGGACTGGAGTTCAGCGGTGAATACGGCTTCACAAAAACAGAAACGTACTGGCCCATCAACCACATGGTGTCACCGGCGGACAAGGCGCTGCGCTGTAAAGACTGTCACGGCAACAACGGGCGTCTTGACTGGAAGGCCCTGGGCTATGCCGGCGACCCGAAGAAGTTGAAAAAAAAGGCAGCACATAAATAATCATAGAGGTAACGACTCAGGTGCTGACCGGTTTGTCAGGCACCGGTCCAGGACGGATTGCACAGGACTAAACGACCATTCTCCTTTTCCGGAATGTTTTTCTCCTTCAAGCTCCGGATCAATCCGTCCGGCACCTGGGAAGTTACATTACAAGTTTTATCATGAACCCCTCTGCCTCATTGTGGGCAGAGGGGTCCTTTTCCCTCAAGTATCGCAATAGCGATAACCTTCCTCCCGGGCTCTCATCACAGGACTCCCCTTGCCTGTTTCGTCCCTGCTCCGGGTATGATCAACAGGTACAATCATTGCCGCCTTTCCAGAAATTAAAAAGGGCTCAACCATCTGCGACAACAGACACCTGAACCCTAATAGATGACAACCGCCAAAGGCGGCATTCTTTAACCTTCTACCTTCTACCTCCTACCTTCCACCTTTTCCCTTTATTTCCTAAAACGGCCGCATGGTCCAGATACCACAGGGACAGGTGTCAGCACAGAAACCGCAGGCGATGCACTTGGTGTCATCGGAGACATACTCATAGTTGACCCCTTTGGTATCGTCTGCCACCAGTTCACGCCGGGAAATGGCATGGGTGGGGCAGATGGTTTCGCAGAGATGACAGTCCCGGCATGCGCCGCAGCTCAGGCAGCGGGCGGCCTGGTGATTTTCGGTATCGCCCTTCTCTTCAGCCGGATCGTAGTGGGCAATGGTAAGAGATTCATACTGGATCAACTTTTTATTGAACGGAACCCACTCGGTGTTGTTGAAGACGGAAATGAGGTATTCTGCAGTCCGCTTGGCTGCCCCCAGGGCATTGGTGGCCAGACCCGGCCGTTCCACATCGCCGATGGCCAGAATCTTGTCGTCACTGGTCCGACCGGCCTCATCGGTCTTGATCCATGAACCGCCGGCAACCTTGACCAGTTCAACGCTCTCGGGCAGAAACGGCAGGCTGGGCACGTCGCCGATGGAGATAATCACGGTCTGGGCCGGAATCAGCTCGCCCTTATCCGTCACCAGCCCCTCCTCGGTCACCTCTTTGGTCATAACCGGCCACTTGAACGTTGCCCCCAGAGCCTCGGCCGCATCCCGTTCCTTGCCGAAGGCCAGCGGCTTCTGGATATCCACCATGGTGACCTCTTCGGCACCCAGGCGATAACACTCCGCCGCCACGTCACAGCCGACATTACCGGCACCGATAATGACCACCTGCTTACCGGTTTTCATGGGTTTATTGCTCTTGGCCGCCTTCAGGTAATCCAGGGCCGGAATAACCCGCTCATGGCCCGGAAAGGGTATAATCTTCGGTTGATGGGTGCCGACGGCAATGATCACATAGTCAAATTCTTTTTTCAGCTGTTCAATCTTTTCCCGGGTCATGGTAACACCCAGGTTGACAACAATATTATCTTCTTTGAGAAAGCGCTCCACCTCCATATCCCAGACCGCTTTGGACAGACGCTCCCAGGGAATGGTCTGGGCAAGCTTGCCGCCCAGCTGATTGTCTTTTTCAAAGATATGAGCCTCAATGCCGGCCATGGCCAGATGCCAGGCCGCCCCCATACCGGCGGGGCCACCACCGATAATAGCTACCCTGTGACCGGTGGCAGGTTTGGCCTTGGGCGGGTCAACCGTGCGCACAGCCTTGCCAAGCACGGAAACATCAATGGAATAATCCACCTTTTTCCGGGAACAGTTCTGGATGCAGAGGTTGGGACAGATGGTACCGCAGACAGAGGCCGGAAACGGCGTGTAGCGCAGCAGCATTTCATAGGCCTCATCAGTCTTACCCTCACGGATCAACCGCAGCCGGTCAATGGTGGGAATATGCATGGGGCAGTAATAGGTACAGGGCGCGGCCGAATCACGGTTTGCCCAGAATGGCTTGCGCCGCCGCATTTCTCCTGTTTCCACAACTCCAATCAATGAGCGTTCCAGTCCGGGAGCAAGATCCCGCAGAGGATCGCCTCCGCCAAACCCCTGTGACCATATCCGCCTGGCAAACTCGGCCATGGGCATGGGACCGGAAAACATCAGAGCCCGTTCCTGGGGTGTTATGGCGGTGAGCAGATTCCACTCATCACGTTTGCTGAGTGTTTCCAGCAATTCCGGGTGACCGATCGCCTCCAGGTATTCCGGCATCCGGTCCATCAGCCATTGCCACTCCTCGTCCGTGGGTTGCGTCAGCTTGGCATTGGTCCTGGAATAACTGTCATCGGTCTTGCCCCGATAATAAACCTGTCCACCAACCATGCCGACACAGGGACGATAGCCCAGCACGTTATCGGGATTTTTTGGCTCATGACCGCAGATAATCCCGATGCCGCCGCAGTTAAACTCGGCAAAGGTATCACCCACCGAGCCCAGCACCCACATCTCGGGTTTTGCATAATCGGGATTCCACTTGGTCATGGTCAGACCACGGGCACCGATGGAGCCGCCGATCATCACCCGGCCGCCGGCCATGGCATTACAGACGCCGTTGGTGGCATCTCCCTTGACAATTATGTCGGCTCCGATGTTGAGATAGCCGACATCGTCAGAGGCCGAATCTTCACTGATTATGGTCGCACCGGGCTGTCCCATGCAGCCAAGCCGCTGTCCTGCCGGACCGGTGACACGAAGCGTTACAGGATGATCTTCAGAACCCAGGCGCAGCCCGATATTATGCTGGCCAAACGACTCCAGGATCAATTCATCGGCAGATTCCGCTGCACCGCGTACTTCTTCCTCAAAGATCTTGGAGGACAGCCGCAGCCCTTGCTCATCCTTGCCGCTGATCGTTATAATTTTTTTATCACTCATTGTATAGATGTCAGGTATCAACAGATATAGTTTATTTTCAACCGTTCCGCAGCAGCGGCATCATCAATACCCAGGGCATCAGACATGCCGATGGGCAGGCTCTGGGAACGACCGAGCGGGGCCATGATCTTTTTCATTTCCGTCCTGATGGTCATGAAGGTATCGGCAACCCGCTGGGCAACATCATCCGGATCAAGCCGGCGGTACAGTTTCTCGTTCTGGCTGGTAATACCCTTGGGACAGATACCCACGTTACAGACATTGCAGCGTCCCATCTCGTTGCCGAGACAGCCGGCGCAGGCCTGCATGATGTACTTGCCGATATGGACGCCCGAGGCTCCGAGCATAATCAGGGCCATGCCGTTCTGGGTAACGTTGCCGTTCTTGCCCACACCGCCTGCTGCAAAAAGCGGAATTTCATTCTGGCGACCCTGGGCGACCAGGTCCAGGTAACATTCGCGCAGGTTTGAGGCAATAGGATGACCGGTTGCATCCATGGATACGTTATAGGCAGCACCGGTGCCGCCGTCAATTCCATCGATAAGCAGTCCGGCGGCATATGGGTTTCGGACCAGGTTGTTGAGCACCGATTTGGCCGACGTGGAACCGGATATTTTGGGATAGACCGGCACCCGGAAACCAAAGGCCATCGATAATGTCTGAATCATCTTCATGACACTCTCCTCAATGGAATAGAGCGTCTGGTGAACCGGCGGCGAGGGCAGATCCACTCCTTCCGGCACACCGCGCAGACGGGCAATCAGCTTGGAGACCTTGAACCACATGAGCAGTCCGCCGTCACCGGGCTTGGCACCCTGGCCGTACTTGATCTCAATGGCTGCCGGATCGCACTGCATATCCGGGATGGCCCGGATGATCTCATCCCAGCCGAAATAACCCGAGGCGATCTGCAGGATAATGTACTTTAAAAACGGACTCTTGAGTACCCAGGGTGGACAGCCGCCCTCCCCGGTGGCCATGACCACGGGAATTCCCAGCACTTCGTTGCAATAAGCCACGCCCTGGAGCAGGCCAAGCCACATGTTTGGTGAAAGCGCCCCGAACGACATGGAGCCGATCACAAAGGGGAAGATTTCACGGGTGGGCGGGATCCACTCGCCAGCGGCCTTGCGGCGCAGAAACTCTTCAGGCGGCAGTACCCGGCCGAGGATGGTATTGGTGGAAAACTCATGCCGTCCGGCATCCAGGGCCGGGTCGGTGAGCATGGATATCCGGCCGAAAGAGATACGGTCAAGAATGGTCTTGCCTGGCGCGTTACGGCGTCCGCCGCGTTTCCAGGCCTCGCCCTTCTGGTTCATGTGGAACTGGGACCGGTGCTCGTTTGGATTGGGCACCGGGCCGATTGCCTCGTTGGGACAGACGGACGAGCACATGCCGCAGCCGATACACATCTTGTCGATGGCTGTGTGCTGGCGGATGCCGACGAAATGACGGTATTCGTTACCGCGCTTCTTCTTGAGAATGTCCAGCTTGGGCATCCTCTGCCTGCGGTAGGTCAGGTAAATCGCCTGCTTTGGGCAGACCGCCGTACATTGCCCGCACAGGGTACAGCGATCCTCCCGGTGCTGTATGATCCAGGGCAGGTCGCTGTAGGTTAAGCTGCTTGGCTGAGTGTAAACTGATCGAACTGAGACCATATCAGGAGTTCCTTTCTCTCTGGTGGGATAATAACGGTATGTTCGCGCATGGGCTGGAAGTCAAGTGACGGATCACGATCCGGTATCAGTGCTTCTACTCCGCACATCTCCGAGGCAATAGCCCAGGCTCCGGGCCGGCCGCCGACGGTTGCCGGCCGTAATTTTTTCTGGTCCATGACCAGCATGGATGTTTCATCGGGCAGGGTTGCAATCACCGCATTGGGACCGTCAATAATCAGACGGCGGCAGGCGGTTCGCAGTCCTTTGAGGAAATCGCCCTGAGGATGTCTGTCAAGCTCTTCGGTTTTGAGCGGCGTAATAACATGCTTGTACGTTTCCAGGGGCAGACCGAGTTTTTTGGTCACGTAATGCAGGATGTGGGTAAAGACCTCGGAGTCTGACTGGTAGCCGGTATAGCCGGGGATATTCTTGCCGATCAGCCATTCCTTGATGGGCACAAATGCCGTGTTCTCGCCATTGGTCATGGTGGCGATGCCCTGGATAAAGAAGGGATGACAGGCATAAAGATTGATGCCGTAGTTGGTATTCTGTCGTCCCTGGGCCATGACCACCCGGGCCTTAATCCGATTGTCATCCAGGCCAAGGGCGTTGCCGACCTCAAGGGGCCAGCCCACTTCCTTGATCATTACCACGTCTTCCCAGAAAGAGAATACGGTAAAATCACCGCCATGCTCCTCGCCGTCTCTGCGCAGGAAAAGACGGGTCTGCATCAGCTTGTCTTCCAGCTCCGCCTCGGTCAGGCCGGACGGTTTTCTATACACCCGGACAACATATTGGAAACGGTCGTCAGCTTCAATCAGCTCAGGCCTGAGGTTAAAGGCGTGATCATACCTCTCCTTGAAGCCTTGTTTTTCCATAATTGTACGAAGACGATCAAAGGAGTCTTCAGTATGGCATATACCGGAAAGAATGACATGTATGTCCTTCTGGTACTTGAAATCCTCAAAACTGACACCGCGCAGCAGCAGGCCGAGGCCACTGCCGTCATACCCTTCCTGCATGGCCTCCATGGCCGTCAGGACCTCGTACGGAGAAAAGGGCGTATCTGCGGTTTTCAGGGCTAAACGACACATAGGAAACTCCCGGAAATTCGATACAATGGTTGTGTTTACACAGTGAAAACAGGCTGAATGACAGATGCATTGCGATTCGCAGCGCCTGCGCACAGCCGAAAACGATTACAGGGAAAACAACGTTCTGTCAAGTAGAAAGCATGTACCGGTACATATTTTATCGGCTGCCGGCCAGCAGACAGAAAAAAACGCTGTACCATGAAGGACAGCGTCAGGAAATTTCAAAAGCTGAAAGCGATACACCTCGGGGAAGGCGAAAAGAAAATCAAGTAAAGAGAAAATCTACTTGCTTAAAACCTTGCTGATATCGCGGGCCTTATCAACCTTATCTTTGACCTCTGTTACCTCACGTACCCCGGGAATAGACTTTTTAATGTCCAGTCCGGCTTCTTCCACGTCGTCAAGACCACGTTTAAAAGATCCGATGGCCTTTCCCAGACCCGAACCGATCTCCGGCAGCTTTTTGCCGCCAAAGATAAGAAAGGCGATGCCCAGGATAACAACGAGTTCAGGCGTTCCAAGTCCAAACATAATTCACCACATGTTCATGGTTGACAGGTATCAGGGCAATAAAAACTGAAAAACGATTCTTGCAATTTCAAGCCGTCAGTTCTCTTTGGTGTTGTCCTCTTCCAGGGGCTTGGGCTCTTCTTCCTTCCTGGTGGCATCCTTGAAGTTTCGTATCCCCTTGCCGATTCCGGAACCGATCTCAGGCAGTTTGCCTGCACCGAAGATAATTACGATTATAACCAGAATAATAACCAACTCAGGCATTCCCAGTCCGAACATATCGTCACCTCTTTTACAGGTTACAGGAGCCGGCACACGACATGACAACATCGGGTAACGGAACTGTCTGCACCTGACTGTGCTTAATCAGATTAATCTAAAAGGTTGCTGCTCTGCAGCAATCGATCATTGTACAACAGACTACCATAGCACCGTGATCTATTCTCTGTCAATAGCCTTCAACAGGGAGGAAAAACAGAAAAGACCTTCAGCGCATTTTCCGGACCATTGTGCCGATTCGTACCATTTTACCAAGTATGGCCTCTTCATCCAGGGTAACCAGCTGCCGGTCACGCATGACCACCCGGCCGTTTATCACCGAATGGACCACATCGCTGCCCCGGGCCGTGTAGACGAGATGGGAGACCGGATTGTACACCGGAGTCAGGTGGGGCTGATCCATGTCAAGCACGATCAGATCAGCTTTTTTCCCGACTTCCAGGCTGCCGATCCGTTCTGCCGCCCCGAGCAGGGCTGCTCCGCCCATGGTGGCTGCATGAAGAGTTGTTGCGGCATTCATGGCCGTGGGATCCATGCGGGCTACTTTATGAATCTTGGCAACCGTATTCATCTCGCCGAACATATCAACGTCATTATTGGATGCGCTGCCGTCAGTTCCTATTCCCACTGTTATCCCGGCGTCCAGCATCTTGACCACCGGCGCCGTACCCGAGGCCAGCTTCATGTTCGATTCCTGGCAATGGCAGACCTTGACATTATGCCGGGCAAGCAGTTCGATCTCCTTATCATCAATCATAACGCAATGGGCGGCAACCACCTGCTCATTGAGCAGTCCCAGCTTTTCCAGGTGCTGTACCGGGGACAAACCATATCGCTCCCTGCAGGCGGCAACCTCATCCCTGTTCTCCGACAGATGAATGTGATAAAGCGCATTTTCTTCTTCCGCCAGACTGCCCAGCCGCTGCAGCAGTTCAGGTGAACAGGTATAGACCGCATGTGGATTGACGGTAATGGTCACAAGCTCATTTTGTTCGTACTCGGCAAAGAGTTCACGGGTATAGGCAAAACCGTTTTCAAGTTCCCCATAGTTGGGCGAGGGAAAGTCATACAACACCTCACCGAGCCAGGCCCGCATGCCTGATTCTGCCACAGCCCGGGCCACCTCTTTGGCAAACAGGTACATGTCGTTAAAGGTGGTGGTGCCGGACCTGATCATCTCGCAAATGGAGAGCAGGGTGGAGTGATACACCATGTCCGGGGTCAGTTTCGCCTCCACCGGAAAAATGTACTCCTGCAACCACTGCATGAGCGGCAGATCATCGGCCAGCCCTCGGAAGCAGGACATGGCTGCATGGGTGTGGGTGTTGATAAGCCCGGGCATGATCAGGCCGCGGGGTTCGACAATGATTTCCGCCAGCGGATATTTTGCGGCCAGATCCGGACCGATCTCAACAATGGTGTCTCCGGCTATGGCAACAGATGCATTTTCTTTTTCCAGTATGCCCTGCCCGTCCATGGTAACGAGGTATTGACCGGAAACAACCAGGGTGACGTCATGGCCCATGTTTACAGCTCCTGTACAATTGCAAGTATAAGCTCCTGCAGCCGCGGTTCGGCCTCGCCTGCCGCCCGGACAATATCTTGCAGCAAAATGGGAGTGAAATTATCCGGATCATTGACATTGGCCACAACCGACAGGCCGAGTATCCGTAAACCTCCGTGTATGGCTGTGAGCACTTCCGGTATGGACGACATGCCCACGGCATCTGCTCCGGATTGCCTGAGCAGGCGGGTCTCTGCCCGGGTCTCCAGGCTGGGACCGGGAATGCAGACATAGGTGCCGGAAACAAGCCCGGCAAACCCGAGTTTCCGGGCGGCCTGCAGGGCAAGTTTCTGCAGGGCAGGATCATAGGGGTTTGAGCAATCGGGAAAACGGGGCCCCCAGTCATCCACATTGGCACCGCGCAGCGGATTATCAGGCAGCTGGTAGATATGATCCGCAAAAACCATTACAGTACCGGGCGACCAGGAGGTATTGAGACCGCCGGAGGCATTGGTAACGATAAAAGTTTCGGCGCCAAGCAGGGACAGCACGCGAATGGGAAATCCGACTTCCCGGGCGGAATAGCCCTCGTAATAATGAAACCGTCCCTGGAGAATGGCGACGGCTTTGCCCGCCAGCGTGCCGCAGACCAGGTTGCCCGCATGACTGGTAACTGTTGCGTGCGGAAAGTTGGGGATTTCCCCATACCCTATGACCGTTCCATCTTGCAGCGCATCAACTAGGCCACCCAGCCCGGTACCCAGCTGAATCAAGATTTCAGGTCGAGCCTCCAGACGGGAACGAAGAAAAACGACAGCCTCTTCAACCTGTTGCCTGTAGGTTGGTTCAGAGTTCATGCTTCCATATGACCGACTTTTCTTATTGCAGCATCACAGTAATGCATGGTCGCGCACATATTCACGGATCAGATCAACATCTGCGTCCATGACTTCACAACGGCTCTCCTTGGTGGCAAGCTCTGCCAGGGCAGGCGGCAGCTCCACTTCTTTCCCTGTAGCCTTGCACACGGCATCGCCGAACTTGGCAGGATGGGCGGTGGCAAGACAGACCATGGGACGATCTTTCTTCAACTCCTGCCCGGCCCGGACACCTACAGCGGTGTGGGGATCAAGCAGATAATCCTGGTCTGTGTAAAACTCTCTGATAGTAGCAATGGTTTCATCCTCAGAAACAGAAACAGAGGAAAAATCACGGGCTATCCGCTCTCTGAGAGTAGAGAGATCTATGCGGCCTGTTTCGGCAAAACCCTCCATGTCTCTCTTGACCTGGTTGCCATCCTCATTTCGCAGGTAATAGAGGTAACGCTCAAAATTGGAGGCAACCTGGATGTCCATGGACGGACTGTAGGTAGGGACAACCTCCCCGACAACCGAATAATCGCCCTGGTTGACAAAGCGTGTCAGGATATCGTTTGCATTGGTTGCCAGGATCAGACGATTGATACACCCCTCGGGCAACAATCGCCTGGCCACAAAACCGGCAAAAATATCACCGAAGTTGCCGGTGGGTACTGAAAAATCAACCGCATCAAATCCTGCCCGTCTCAACTTCAGACAGGCATATACATAGTAAACCACCTGGGCCAGTACCCGGGCCCAGTTGATGGAGTTGACGGCACCAAGGTGGTATCTGTCCTTGAACTCCAGGTCATTGAAAATTTCCTTGACTATTGCCTGGGCATCATCAAAGGTGCCCCGCACCCCGATATTAAACACGTTGGCATCCATGACCGTGGTCATCTGCAGGGCCTGGATGGGGCTGGTGCGACCATGGGGATGAAGGATAAAGATATTGATCCCCTGCTTGCCCCGCACACCGTAAATCGCTGCACTGCCGGTATCTCCCGAGGTAGCGCCGATAATATTCATGACACCGCCGCTTTTATGCAGCTCATATTCAAACAGGTTGCCCAGCAGCTGCAGGGCAACATCTTTAAAGGCCAGGGTGGGGCCGTAAAACAGCTCCAGGATATAGAGGTCGCCGGCTTTGCGCAGGGGCGTTACCTGGGGGTGGCTGAACGAACCATAGGAACGGTCGACCAGAACCTCCAGGTCAAGGCGGGGCAGTTCGCCGGTGAACAGATCAAGGACTTCAACAGCCAGCTGCTGATAGGGCAGGTTCTGCCAGCTGTTCAGTTGTGTGCTGTCAACCGATGGCAGTATTTCCGGCAGCAACAGGCCACCGTCCCTGGCAAGACCCATCATCACCGCCTCATTAAAAGGTATCGGCTCTATTCCACCCCTGGTGCTGATATAACGCATCGTTTCTTTTTCCAACCTGAGTATTCCGTCTTAACAGCTGAGCAAATTTTCCCCTTCCATCTCCTGCGGTTGATCCAGGCCCAGCAACCAGAGCAGGGTCGGCGCAATATCCTTGAGCGCTCCGCCGTCGTTCAGGGTGCAGCCTGTATATGCATCACTCACCAGAACCAGGGGAACCGGATTCAAGGTATGGGCAGTGTACGGTTCTCCAGTCTCGGGATTCACCATCATTTCGGCATTCCCATGATCAGCCGTGATCAGCAGGGTTCCCCCATGCTCGCGGAGATAGTTCTCAATACGGCCCAGACAGTGGTCCACGGTCTCACATGCCTTGACAGCAGCCTCCAGAATACCGGTATGCCCCACCATATCACCATTGGCAAAGTTAAGGATCACCAGGTCGTAGGGGGTTCCGGCCTTTGCCTGGTCAGCCAGGGCGGCCAGCAGTCTGTCGGTCACCTCGACGGCACTCATGGAAGGCTTGAGATCATAGGTCGCCACATCTCGTGGGGATTCAATAAGAATTCTGTCTTCACCGGGAAAGGGCTCTTCTTCTCCACCGTTGAAGAAATAGGTGACATGGGCATATTTTTCCGTTTCCGCAATACGCAGCTGGTGCATACCGGCGCTGCTCACCTCTTCACCGAGTATATGGGTCAGAGTAACGGGAGGAAAGACTATGGGAAAAGTGAAGTCGGCCTCATACTCGGTCATGGTGACCAGTTCCAAGAGCCGGGGCCGGTTTGAGACATCAAAACCTGTAAAATCAGCATCTGCAAAGGCGTGGCAGAGCTCCCGCACCCGGTCAGCGCGAAAGTTGAAAAAAACTATTGCATCATTATCACTTATGGTACCCACAGGCCGGCCATCCGCATCAACGAGAACAGTGGGCTTGATGAATTCATCGGTCTCATCCCTGCTGTATGCCTCCTCCACCGCCTGCACCGGATCAGTTGCCGAAATTCCCTTTCCAGCCACCATTGCCTGCCAGCCTTTTTCCACCCGGTCCCAGCGGGTATCACGATCCATGGACCAGTAACGACCGGAAACAGTGGCCACCTGGCCGCAACCGATACGCCGGATGGCTGCAACCAGTTCGCGCATATAATCTGCTCCACTGGATGGAGGCGTATCCCGGCCATCCATGAAACAATGAATCTTGGCATCCAACTGCCGTGCAGCCGACATTTCAAGCAGAGCAAAGAGATGTTTGATATGGGAATGAACGCCACCGTCGGAGAGCAGGCCGCAAAAATGAATCCGGCTGCCGGCCGCCCTGACCCGGTCCATGACATCAACAAGCACCGGATTTACTGCAAAGTCACCATTTTCAATGGCCAGGTTGATACGGGTATAGTCCTGGTACACTATCCGACCGGCACCGATATTGAGGTGGCCGACCTCGGAATTGCCCATCTGTCCCTCGGGCAGACCCACCTGACCGTTATGGGCTGTCAGGGTGGTTGCGGGATAATCAGCAGTCCACCTGTCCATATTCGGTGTAGCGGCGACAGCAACCGCATTGGTCGGCAAGGCAGGGGCAACGCCCCAGCCATCAAGAATAGTCAGGATTACAGGTCGCTGTGCAGCCATCAGTTTTCCTCCGGTTCAGTCAACCCCATTGCTTGCAGATCAAGCCGGGGAGCGTCATGCCAGAGCCCTTCAAGATCATAAAACGCCCTGTTTTCCTTATAAAAAACATGGGTGACCATTTCACCGAAATCGAGCAGCACCCACAGTCCTTCCTGCAGTCCCTCGGCATGTTTGCTGCTTACCCGTTTGGAACGCAGCTCCGCCTCGATGGCCTCGGCCAGTCCCTGTACATGGCGGCTGGAACGACCACTCATGATAACAAAATAATCTGTAAACGAAGACAATCCCCGCACATCCAGCACAACCAGGTCTTCAGCCTTGGTATCCAGGGCCACCCGGGCACAGATCTCAGCCAGTTCCAGACCGGATCGTTCCCGGTGTTCTTTTTTCAATTGTCGCATATTTTGGTTCCGAGTTCCGAGTTTCAGGGTCCGGGTTTTGAGTTCATTA
>CAZKBZ010000012.1:29217-45402 GCA_964551175.1 uncultured Desulfobulbus sp. | reverse complement strand
CCCTGGCCTTTTCCTTTTTCTTCTCATCACTCCAGGCGGAAGATTTTTTCTCCATTTCCTTCTGCAGGGCGATCAGGGACTCTTCATCCTTTTTAAGGCCTGCCCTGAGCTCTTCCATCCTTTTTTCCACTTTTGCCTTGGCTTTCTTACCGGCCTCCGACTCCACAAGCACCTTCTGGATATTGATAACGGCAACTTTGGTATCAGCTGCCCGGGCCGGTACACCGCTTATAACTGCAACCATCAGAAAAACAAAGACAACGGTAACACTGCTTATTTGTACAATCCTGTTCACAACTCACTCCTTTCAGTATTCTTCTTCACATGCACTTGACGGGAAATTCCCGATTCAGCTGACCTGCCTTTCAAACCGGCTGAATTTGAAACTCTATATAACCGCAACAACACAAAGACACAAAGGAAAAGAGGAAAGAGGATCAGTGGTCATTTGGAAACGACCACTGACCCTCTTTCCTCTTCCCTTTTTCTTTTTCCTAACCTCTATTTTACAATAACAAAATCATCGCGCCGATTCTGGGCCCAGGACAACTCATCATGCCCGTACAGCAGAAGCTTTTCCTCACCCCAGCTGACGGTTGACAGCCGCTCCGGATCAACCCCAAGGTTGACCAGATATTTTTTGGCATTAAGTGCCCTCCGCTCGCCCAGGGCAAGGTTGTACTCCCTGGTGCCACGAGGATCACAGTTTCCTTCAATACGGACCCTGATGGCAGTATTTTCCTTTAAAAAATCAGCATTGCCCTCAATCCGCACCACCTGATCACTTTGAATAACGGCGGAATCAAAATCAAAATAGACCGGCAGCATGGGGCCGGAAGTGCGGCCTTCCATAATATTGTCATTTTCAGAAATCTCAGTTTCCAGTGATTCTGCCGGGCCAAGAGCCTCGGGGTCACCGGTTACGGTTCCCTCTGCCCCGGACTGAACTGTTTTGTCACTACAGCCCGCCAGAAAAAGAGCCGTAAACATTACCAAAAAAAAGAGCAGGCACATCCTATTACTCAACCGCATCACAGCCTCCGTATCTCTGCTAAAAATAATCATGATCGTTGCAGACAATCCTACTTGAACAGGGCAGAAATTCAACATTTTTCTACTTGAAAAGGAATTCCCTTGCAAAACCAAATCAGCCCATCTAAGCTTAGCTGTTCGGTAGAATCAACCGGGAAACGGTATCAGTGGGGATAAGAGAAGGCATAGACAACGTGACAGCAGAAAAAACTACCCATATCAACGATATAAAAGAACTGGTCTGCACCAGTCCATTCGGGACTTTTTTCGGGGTTCCTCAACAGGTCTTTGACCGTGTATGGCAGGGACTCAGCAATCCTGAAGGCAACTCGGTAGTCTATATCTCCATGGAGATCGGGGCTGATCCGGATGTTTTTCATCCCCTGCTGGATCTGATAACCGAACAGGGCTTTACCGAGAGTGATGACCCTGATATCCAGCCGCTGCTTGACAAGTATCTGCATGGTCCCCGCAAGATCCCCAACTACAGCGGCGGCCTGGGAGTTCTTGCCGGAGACACACTGAAGAGTTTTGCCGACACGCATATTCCCGTGATGGCTGTTTCGCTCCTCTACCGTGAGGGCTACTTCTCTCAGATTGTGGATTCTCAGGTAGGTCAGATCGATCAGGCGACCAGCTGGTCTCCGGAAGAAACCCCCAGCCTGTTCCAGCTTGAGGATCCGGAAAATCCTGGTCAACCGCTGACTATCACGGTGCCTTTTTATAACGAATATGATCATCCCACCCTGGCAACAGCGCAGGTATGGATGAAGATGGAGATCAGTGAAGAGCTGGACTACTTTGTGCCGGAATTCCTGCTTGATTACTCCATTGAATCATCACCTCCCTGGGTCAGGGAAGCCGGGCTTCGCCTGTATAACTCAAAGTCAACCATCATGAAGGCCAACCAGCGGAGAATGCTCGGTACCGGTGTTCTGCCCCTGATGAAGGCCCTTGGACTCACGGCCCGCACCATCCACCTCAATGAACAGCATGGGGTTACCGTCACCATGCAGCTGATTCTGCGCCAGATAAGAAAGAATCTGGGCCCTGACTACAAAAACCTGATGACTGATGATGATATCCTGGCAGCAGCGGAAGAAGTGGCCAAACACATCGTTTATACCATTCATACTCCTGTCACGGCCGGGCATGACCGGTTTGACCGTTCTCTCTACATCGGCATCACGCAGAATTCCTGCCGCCAGATTCTGAACCTGCTGGCAAGCGACGAGGAATCTCCCAGCAAATATAATTTTACGGCCTTTGCCATGCGGGTCAATCGGGCCGTCAACAGTGTCAGCCGTCTGCACCGGGACGTGACCAGAAAACAGTTCCCTCAATTTGCCGACAAGATCAAGGCCATCACCAACGGGGTCCACCACCTGACCTGGATAAGCGAGACCAGGGCAAAACTGTTTGACAACACCGGCAAACTTGCCGGCTGGCGGGATGATCCCGGCGTCTTTGCCCGTGCAGATCTTAATAATAACACAACATTCCGCCAGAGCCTGCAAAAAGCCTGGAGCGAAGATAACCGTGTGCTGACGGACTTTGTGAACAATATGCTTGTCGAGCACCGCAGCCAGATGGTTGAGACCTGGATTGACCCGCCTAATTACTTCTCCAGACTGCATGAAGTTGTTCAGCTGGAACCGGATGTGTTCACTGTGGGATTTGCCCGGCGTTTTTCCACCTATAAGCGTGCTGATCTCATCTTCGACGATATCCCCACACTGGCAGACATCCTGGTACAAAATAACTGGCGGATCAACTTTGTCTTTGCCGGCAAGGCGCATCCCCAGGATGAACCGGGTAAATCCGTACTCAAGCTCATCCTGGATAACCAGAAAGAACTGTTTGAGCTCAGCAACGGTCTGGCCCGACTGGTCTTTATCCCCGGCTATGACATGAAGATTGCCAAAATGATGGTGTCCGGGGTTCATACCTGGCTCAACAGCCCCAAGCGTCCTCTGGAGGCATCAGGTACCAGCGGCATGAAAGCGGCCATGAACGGTGTTCCCAACTTAAGCGTTATGGACGGCTGGTGGGTAGAGGGATACCATGAAGGAAAAACAGGCTGGAAATTCGGTTATGAAGGGCCGCTCAACGAACAGAGCCTGAGCGAAGATCCGGAAACCCTGCTCTATGCCGAAGACTCCCTGTCCTTTTACAAACTGCTTCCCAGTGTGCTGGAACTGTTTTACGATCGACCGGACAACTATCTGCAGATCGCCATAAACAATCTCACGCTCAATGTACCGATTTTCAATACCCACCGGATGGCAGCGGAGTATGTGCGCAAATACGAGCTTGAACTTGACGCTGAAACCAGTGCCCGAGTGGCCGGGTTTCAGCAACTGTACCAAAGCGATGTTGACGACGACTGACCCTGTCGGCAACCGCACCCTAACAGGAGATCCGCCATGGCCCGCCATATAAATCCGAGCAACTCCACCAATAAAACCATCGATGCCATTGACCGCAAGCGGGAGAGGGAGCGCCGCTTTATTCTCAACAAGGCTAGAGAAAAAGCCCCGGAACTTGCGGTCAGACTTGTCCAGCGCCTTATTGACGAACATATTATAGAAACCAATGATGTCCAGGCCATCCAGGAAGGTATTGAAAAACAGCTGCGTGAGCCCGCGGACATGGACGAGTTTGAGATCCGCCTGAAAATTGCTGATTTCCGTACCCTGGTCCCTGACCCCAACATCCTCAGCCTGTATCTGACCGCCTATATCATTGATGATCTGATCGACCACCCGTCCATCCAGGATATTTTCGGTGATGACCGTGATGTCTATAATACCGTTGAATCCGTGCTGGGTGTCATCCGTCCCCGCTGACACAAAACCATGCAGCAGCACCATCCCGGCGGCAGACCCAGCCTGATCTTTGCCAACAGCCGTGGAGAGATTCTTGACTATGACGGACTGGACATGGCCGGTGCCGGCGGCAATAATTTTTTTCTTCCTGAAAAAACAGAACTGATTGAGTTGCCCGAAGGCAGTGAACTCTTTGTCCTGCCGAACAGGCTGCCTGTCGGCATGGATCCTGAAACAGGGGAACCCGCGCTGCTGGACCGCAATCCCTATGACCCTGAGGATGAGATCTCTGCTGTGGCCGCTTTCATGGCCCCGGCCCACACCGCAATTCTGTCGGCAGCCTATCAGAGTACCGACAAAGCCCCCCTGCTGCCCCTGTTCGCCTATACCGCCGTGGGCTGGTGGCATGATAAATTCTGGGTCGCCGCCTTTCGCAGTGATTCGGATATCCGCCAGGAACCTTCAGGATTTGACCAGCAACTCATTGACAGCAAAACTGCAACACTGCTGGCCTCTCATCAGGAAAACCGCCTGATCCAGCACCTGGGCAAATGCTGCCTTACCTATGGCTGTCCTGCTGCCCGCAACTTCTTTCTGGGCCGCTGGGAAGCCCCTCTGCCCAGCTCACCTGTCTGCAATGCCTCCTGTGCAGGCTGTATTTCTTTGCAGCCCTCAGGCTGCTGCCCTGCAACCCAGGATCGAATCCAGTTTGTGCCAACCCCCCGGGAAATTGCCGATGTCGCTGTTCCTCACCTTGAAACTGCTGACCGGCCGATAGTCAGCTTTGGTCAGGGCTGCGAAGGGGAACCGCTCCTGCAGTCTCCAACCCTTGAAAAGGCAATCCGACTGATCCGCCAGGCGACGGACAGGGGCACGATCAACCTGAATACCAACGGCAGTCTGCCTGATGCGGTGGACAGACTGGCGCGGGCCGGTCTTGACTCCATCCGCATCTCTATGAACTCCGCCCAACCTGAATACCATCAACGCTACTACCGTCCTTCAGGTTTTTCCTTTGACGATGTGCGACACTCTATCGACGTAATGAAAGGGTATAACAGACATGTGTCTCTGAACTACTTTATCCTGCCCGGGGTTACCGATGATCCAAAAGAATTTGCAGCACTCACGGAGCTGATTGCAACTTGTCGGCCGGATCTTATCCAGTTGCGCAACCTGAACATGGATCCGGAACATTACCTGAAAGTGATCAAACACGAACCTGTCCAGCCGGCCATGGGAATGCTCAACTGGCTCGCACAGCTAAAGAATCGTTTTCCAACCCTGCAGTTTGGTTACTTCAATCCTGCCCTGCGCTGAATCCATGATTTCAACTTCTCTGCAGCCCCTGTCAGCTGCCAGGAAGGCTCTTCTTTAAAAAAATTTCAGCAGCTGTCTGAAATGTATTGATTTGCTCCCGGAAACATTGTGTGCAAATAACAATTTGATAACATTGCACATTATCATAACAGGCAACAATCATACCTTCTAACTCACCTGAAATGTACAAAAAAACGACTGAACGGGTATTCATTGCTCTTGACAATATTTTCAGATCACCTATGATGACCTGAGAATAATTACTTAACGGAAAGGTTTTTATTATTAATTTCTTCAAAAGGACCGCTATGATGAATGCACCTGCCCCAATGATTCGGCTGACCACCCAGCGCCAGATTATTCTGGAGGAATTAGCCAAGGTAAAGACTCACCCCACTGCCAGTGAACTCTATGACATGGTTCGCAAACGGTTGCCGAGAATCGGCCTGGGGACAGTTTACAGAAACCTTGAACTGATGGCAGATAACGGTATGATTCTGAAACTTGAAGTGGGAGGAACGCAGAAACGCTTTGATGCCACCACAGAGCCGCATTATCATATCCGCTGCTCCTGCTGCGGCAAGGTAGATGATATGGAAATACCGGTTATCGATGACCTGGTGACTGCAGCGGCTGAACGCAGCTCCTACCAGATCCTGGGACACCATGTCGAATTTACCGGTGTATGCCCCGAGTGTCAGCAGAGCCAGGGAATCAACGCAATTCAGTAGTTCCCGTTCGTATCAATTTTTCCGCTTCCGATTTCAGGATCTCCTGTTCCTGAAATCGGAAGCGACATTTCCTGCCTCTCCTGCTTTATCTTCACTTACTGTTGATTTAAATCAATTTTTTTTTTACAGTGTGTGGTATATATACTTCAACCCTTTTTCACCTTTCTTCAGATCAACTAAAGGAGGATCCGAATGAACAAATTGAATTATGTATTACTTGGGGGAGCAGTGGCAGCACTGCTGATGTCAGGTAATGCCATGGCTGACAGCTGTATCGACTGTCACACCAAAATTTCTCCTGGCCAGGTTCAGGACTGGAAGGTCTCGAAACATTCCAAGGAGGATGTAAGCTGTGTTGACTGTCATGGTGACAAGCATTCCACTGCAGAGGATTACAAAAATGCTCAACTGCCTGACGAGCATGTCTGTGCCGAGTGTCACCAGGAACAGTTTGACTCTTTTGCCCAGGGTAAGCACAACTTCGGCTGGACTTCTCTCAACGCCATTCCGGCCACACATGCAGCTCCCGATGAACTGATTGAAGGCGGACGCGGTTGCGGTGGCTGCCATAACATGGGCATCAAAAGTGAAGAGCAGAAAAAAGAGCAGCGGGACAAAGGCTACCGCTACCAGAACAACTCCTGCGACGAGTGTCACACACGCCATTCCTTTTCCAAAAAAGAAGCACAGAATCCGCGTGCCTGCCAGCAGTGCCACATGGGTTATGACCATCCCCAGTGGGAGATGTGGTCTTCCTCCAAGCATGGCGAGCGCTGGTTTGCCAAACAGCAGGGCGATCTGCCGGCCGATGCGCCTGCACCGACCTGTCAGACCTGTCACCTGCCCGACGGGACCCATCATAACGAAACAGCCTGGGGCTTCCTCGGTGTTCGTCTGCCTCTGCCCGATGACAAGCAGGCAGCTGATGACCGGGTAACCATCCTCAAAGCACTTGGTGTACTGGATCCGGAAACCGGCAAACCTACGCCCATTCTTGATGCTGTCAAGGCTGTACGGATGGCAAAACTTGATCAGGAATCCTGGCAGGTGGAACGTGACAAGATGATCAAAACCTGTTCACAGTGTCACTCAGAGGCATATGCCAAAGAGCAGCTGGACATGGGCGATTCCATCATGATGAAGGCTGACCGTTTAATGGCAGAGGCCATCAATACCATCGCAGCCCTGTACAAGGATGGAATTATTGAGAAACATCCCAACTACCCGGCAGCCTATCCTTTCCTGCTGACCTTCATGCACACCAACGGCGGCAACTGGGAACAGGTAAAAGACCTGTCCTATATAGAGCAGGTTCTCTGCCAGATGTACATGAAACATCGCATGCGGGCCTACCAGGGATTCTTCCATGTCAATCCTGACTATGCCTACTGGTATGGCTGGAACGAGATGACCAAGGATCTTGGTGAAATCCAGGAACTTGCCAGGGTTATGCGTGCAACCCACGGTAAATAGGCTGACATGATATAATCTTGTCAGGCTGAAAACAGAAAGGCGGCTGTCCCAAAATGGGACAGCCGCCTTTTTTTATTCAGCTGCGTAGAGTGTGAAAACGTTCGAGGCACCCTACAGCAATACTACCTGAAACATACCTTGCAGAACCGACGCTTGCCCACCTTGAGCAGAACCTCACCCCGGGCAGGTATCTCTCCATTGACATCAGTAACCTTTGCGCCATCCACTGATACTGCGTTCTGTTTGATCATCCTTCGGCCATCGGAGGTTGACTTGACCAGTTCCGCTTCAAGCAGCAGTTTCGGCAGCCAGATGGAATCACCATCCACAGCAACTTCCTTTTCAGGAATATCATCGGGAAGTTCATGCCTGGCAAAAACCTGTTCAAAATTCTTTTCCGCTGCATCCGCCGCATCCTGATCATGAAAACGGGCCACAAGTTCCCTGGCCAGGCGTACCTTGACCGCCTTGGGATGGATCCTGCCCTGTTCCATATCTTTTTTCAGCACATCAATCTCATCCATGCTCAGATCACTGAGCAGTTCGTAATAACGAAACATGAGATCATCACTGACAGAGAGTATCTTGCCGAAGATACTGTCGGCAGACTCTGATATGCCGATATAGTTACCCAGAGACTTGGACATCTTGTTGACGCCGTCCAGCCCTTCCAGAAGCGGCATGGTCAGCACGACCTGGGGTTCCTGGCCCCTGGCACGCTGCAAATCCCTGCCCATGAGCAGGTTGAACAACTGGTCGGTGCCGCCCAGCTCAACATCCGCTTCCATGGCCACCGAATCATAGCCCTGAATTAGGGGATAGAGAAACTCGTGGATGGAAATGGGCCGGTTGGACTCAAATCTTTTCTTGAAATCATCCCGCTCCAGCATGCGGGCAACCGTCAGCTGCGATGCCAGCCGGATCATCTCGTAGGAGGAAAGTTCGCCCAGCCAGCTTGAATTGAATACCACCTTGGTCTGTACCGGATCAAGGATTTTGAAAACCTGTTCCTTGTAGGTCTCGGCATTGCGCAGGATATCCTCACGGGTGAGCGGCGGCCTGGTATCGGATTTACCGGTCGGATCGCCGATCAGACCGGTGAAATCACCAATCAGAAAATTTATCTCATGGCCAAGCTGCTGAAAATGACGAAGTTTCTGCAACAGGACCGTATGGCCGAGATGCAGGTCCGGGGCCGTGGGGTCAAAACCGGCCTTGATTGTCAGCGGAGTGCTGGTTTCAACGGCATGCTTCAGTTTCTTTTCCAGGTCTTCTCTGGAAATCAGGTCAACACATCCCCGCTCAATGAGCGCTATCTGTTCCTCTACAGGTTTCATGGCATCAGTTCTTTAACATTATCAATTCGTGGTTTACGTGCAGGGCTTTTACCGGACTCCTACTATGCCGAATAAACCTCAAGCCTGTAAGAGTTCAGCAGTGGTCCAGATGTGCATACGGTCGAAACGATCGGCAATAGCCCATCTATGCGGAGCGTTTCGACCGTGTGCAGATGGGGTGCTGCTGAACTCTTACAGTTATTTCGCATACTCCACAGCCCGGGTCTCACGAATCACGGTTACCCGAATCTGGCCGGGATAGGTCAGCTGCTCTTCAATATTTTTTGCAATATCACGACTCATCAGGGTGGCCTCATCATCGCGCACCTTCTGGCTGTCCACAATAATACGAAGATCTCGACCAGCCTGGATGGCATAGGATTTTTCAACACCTTCAAAGGAATTGGCTATATTTTCCAGGTCTTCCAGTCGTTTCACATAACTCTGCAACATTTCCTTGCGGGCACCGGGCCGGGCACCGGACAGGGCATCTGCCGACTGAACCAGCACATCCAGTACGCTCCTGGGGGGCTGGTCCTCATGGTGAGCACCTATTGCATAGACGATATCATCAGGCTCTCCATATTTTTTGGCCAGGTCGCGACCAATAATGGCATGGGAACCCTCCACCTCGTGGTCAACAGCCTTGCCGATATCATGCAGCAATCCTGTTCGTTTTGCCTTCTTGACATCCAGGCCCAGCTCCGCTGCCATCACGCCGCAGAGAAAGGCGACTTCCAGGGAATGCTGGAGAATGTTCTGCCCGTAGCTGGTGCGATACTTGAGGCGGCCAATCAGGTTGATCAGCTCAACATGCATACCATGGGCCCCCACATCAAAAGTAGCCTGCTCACCGGCTTCCTTGATCTCGACAGCCAGCTCTTCGGTCACCTTGGCAACCACCTCTTCAATGCGGGCTGGATGTATCCTGCCGTCAGATATCAGCTGCAGCAGTGCAAGTCGGGCAATCTCGCGGCGTACAGGGTTGAAACCGGACAGAATAACCGCTTCCGGGGTATCATCAATAATAATATCAATACCGGTGGCAGCTTCAATGGCCCGGATATTCCTTCCTTCCCGGCCGATAATTCGCCCCTTCATTTCCTCGTTGGGCAACGGCACCATGGAGACGGTCTTATCAGCAACATAATCCCCGGCATAGCGGGCAATGGCCAACGCAAGAATATTCTTGCCCTTCCGGTCCGCCTCGAGTTTCATCTCGTTCTCGATCAGGCTTAACCGCTTAGCCGCATCCATTCTGGCCTCGCTTTCAATGGATTCCATCAGCTGCTTTTTAGCCTCATCACGCCCAATCCCGGACATCTTTTCAAGCTTGAAGCGCTGTTCCTCAATCAAAGCATCCATCTCTTTTTCCCGCCGGGCTACACCCTTTTCCCGGCGGACAAGCTTTTCTTCCCGGGAAGATAAACCTGACTCTCTTTTTTTCAACTCATCAAGCTCGTCCTGGACCTCATCAAGTTTTCGATCAAGCCGTCGCTGCTCATCCCTGATCTCATCCCTGGTGGCTTTTATTTCCTTTTCCGCTTCTTTCTTGGTCTGATACGCTTCCTCTTTGGCCTGGAGCAAGGCCTCTTTTTTAGCCTGCTCAGCCTCGTGCAGGGCATTTTCTATAAGTTGCCGCCCCTGGGCCTCAATATTTGCCTGATTCCCTTCAACAAGCTTTTTTCTCAGAAAAAAACCGATAACCGCGCCGATTATCAGATCAAATCCAAGCAGAAGCATCATCGTTCCGCTTATATTCATGACAATATACCTGCTATGTTATGCAGCTTCTCCCCCGGCACGGGAAACAACAACTGCGAATATAGAACAAAAAAGATGGGAAAAAGTGAAAACGTTTAGAAAATAAACCTGTTCAGGCAAGGTCGTAGAGACTGCTGATTCCGGAGAGACACTGCTTTATCGCCGCGATAACCGGTACGTTTCAGTCGACAGACCGATGGGGGTACATACCATTGCCACAGTCACAGCAATTGGATATCTCCCCGGTTAACATCCCGCTGGAAGGATTACACATATATTGTAAACCTGATCTCGTCAGAGTTGTCTACGATCACCGGACCAGAAAACTGTCCGCCTGTTTCACTTCAAAACCATCCCGATTAACATTCCGGATAATGGCCGTATCTAAACAGCAGTCAAGCCACTGATATCTAAAAAAATCCCCACCCTGCCGTGTCAACGCAATGATTAAACCTAATAAATTAGGTGGGCATGCTCATGTCGGCGTCTGGAAATCAATAAAGTTTTCCATAATCCGACAGGGAAGCTACCCTATCAATGAGAGTTGGCTCAATACTCCGTTGATCACAAACAGCGCAGGGAACCTGAATACTTTTTATAGTTATAATATATAGCAAAAACCGGGGAAAAGCAAAACCAATTTCCCTGATCGCTCACTCAATGCAGGAGGAAATCCTGTCAATCAAAGTATCTATTGCCTGTTTCTGCTGCGTTCGAAACAGGCTGAATTCCTTGTCCAGTTTTACATGGCAGGCAGCCAGCCGCAGACAACCCAATACCAGCATTGTACTGGAAGGGATCGTACTTCTGGCGGCAAGATCCGTTCCCTCCAGCTCATCGCGCAGCATGGCAATAGCACCCTGCACCTCATCTTCCGGGGCATCACTGTAAAAAGAAAATTCCTGTCCAAACAGGTTGAAACTGACAAGGCGCTCTTCCATGGCAAAATCCCGGTCAGCTCAGTCTAACGGTTTTCCTCGTCGTCCGATTCAAAAAGAGAACCCTGCTGTCCTTCTTCACCAGTTGCCAGAACCGTTTCTCCCTGTTCAGCTTCCCACTGTTCAATACGTCCCAGCAGACCCGAAACCCGGCTGCCGATTTCCGTACGTTCACTGGTAAGTTCGTTAAGTTCTTCTTTCAGGGCCGCACACTCATCATCGCGCTCGCGAAGAGTTCCTTCCAGGGCATGAAACCTGTCCTTCAGATCATTGTACTTGTTAAGCAGATTATCGACAAACTGTTCGAGACGAACAAGTTCCGTGTTATTTTCCATGATACACTCCTTTTTTTTCGGAACCGGCAACGGCACCCTTAACTAGTTGAAATTAAAGATAACAATGTAAAGAATAACTATACCTGTCAGCAGCCCTAAGTGCAAGGATTTTGCGTCAATCAAGTGAAAAACAACTGTTTCCCTCAGCGTGTGTAATGCCAGCTCATCGGTTGCCCGTTGAGATAGGGCATGTGACCGTGAAAGGGGCGGGGATCCTCATCAAAAACAAGGGGAAGAAAAAAACGATCACCCTCCCACATGGGCAGGTTTCCGATCTCAACCAGTGGGTGCCAGCCGAGATCTCCCTCCTCGTTAGACTGTTTCGGTGTTCCTTCAAACAATGTAATCAAAAAAATAAAACCGAGCCAGTTTTCCCCACCCGGACCGAATCCCGGCCAATTTACCGTGCCGCGCAGGATCATTTCCCGGCACCTGATTCCGGCTTCCTCATCAATCTCCCGCATCATGCAACTCCCGACATCTTCACCCGCTTTCATTTTGCCGCCAAGGCCGTTGTACTTGCCGAGATGATGATCCCCTTTCCTGGCAGTCCTGTGAACAAGCAGCACCTGCTGCCGGTCCGGGGAAAGAATATAACCAAGGGTCCCTATTACAGGCATATACACGGTCAAACTCCTCTTTCTGTAAACTATCTTGCTGCTGTTGTCAGTGATATGCTACAATAACAGGCAAACAATCCGATAACAAGCCGACCGGAACTGCTGCTTCGCAAGCACCGCTGCGTGGCATAACAAACACCCTGATGAACAACAGGATGCAGACTCCATGCCCCCTGCAGTAAAACAAATATGTATCTGCCTGCTCCTGCTTGCAGCCCTTATCACGCCCGTGGTGGAGGCGGAAGCAGCTGCACAGTTCCCACTCTATCCTGTTATCAAACCCAATGTAGAGTTCTGGGAAAAAGTGTACGGCACCTACACCAGCCGCCAGGGAATCCTGCATGACAAGAACAACCTGGACATTATCTATACGGTGGTCGACCTGGTTGACTGGGGAACTCCCGGTGCTGCAAAAATCAACAAACAACTGATTAAACTTGGCCGCCAGCGCTACAAAAAAATGCTCTCTGAGCTTGCACGGGGCATAAGACCCAGAACCAGGGAGGAAAAACGTATTGTCCAGCTGTTCAAACGCAGCAACCGTTACTCCTTTCGCAAGGCCAGGGACAACATCCGGCTGCAGGTAGGCCAGAAAGACCGATTTCTGGCCGGAGTCATCCGTTCCGGAGCCTATCTGCCCTCCATCAAAAGAATTTTTCGGTCCCGGGGTCTGCCGCTGGAACTGGCCTATCTGCCGCACGTAGAGTCATCATTCAACCCGAAAGCCTATTCCAAGGCCGGAGCTGCCGGATTGTGGCAGTTTACCAGGTCCACCGGCCGGAACTTTATGGCCATCAACAACGAGGTGGATGAACGCCTTGACGTCTATCTCTCCACTCTGGCTGCAGCAAAATTTCTGAAAGAAAATTACCGGCAGCTCAACTCATGGCCCCTGGCGCTTACTGCCTATAATTATGGACGTGCCGGTATGGTCCGTGCCCAGCAGCAGTATGGCTCCTATGAAAAAATCTTCAGAGCCCACAATACCGGACTGTTCAAATTTGCCTCAAGAAACTTCTATTCGGAATTTTTAGCTGCCCTGCGGGTTGCCAGACGTATGGAAAAAAGTTCCTCGCTCATTACAGACCGCCCCTGGGCCAGCGTGACCGTTCGCCTGAAGGGCTATGCCGCAGCCAGGGATTTGCGGAAATATTTCGGCGTTTCTCAACAGGACTTTGCCCGCTTCAATCCAGCCCTGCTGCCGCCGGTACTTGATGGAAAAAAATTCATTCCAAAGGGTTACCTTCTACGTTTACCTGCCACCAAAGCCATCAAGAAGCGACTGCACACAATACCTTCCAGAATTTTTCATTCCGACCAGGTCCGTGCCGGCTTTTACACTGTAAAAAAGGGGGACACAGCTGCAGCTATTGCCCGCAGACACAACGTTTCCCTGAAAGAACTTATCCGGGCCAATCGCCTGAACTCCAGGGCCACCATCCGCCAGGGGCAAAAACTGAAAATCCCTTTCCACAGCGGTTCGAAAAAGGTTCTCACATTGAAGGCGACAGCCAAACGCAAACCATAATCAAGAATAATATTAACAGGTGCCTGTCCGGAAATGAGGATTTTCGTTCGAGATCAAGGAATGCGATAAAAATAAGCGCAGGCTGGATATTCCGAGCATTATTTTTTGAGCATGACGCCGAAATCGGACGAAAAGGCCATTTATGGACAGGCACTAACAGACCAGGAGACAAAGAATACATGGACATATCAAAAACCATAGCTGAGCTGAAAAAAAGACCTGACTTTACTGATAACGTGGGCATGATCCTCATTCATAACGGGGTAGTCCGCAACTGGTCCAGACAGGATCATTCCAGGGTCAGTGGGCTGGAAACACAAGTAGACCATGAACTCATTGAAAGAATTCGTCAGGAATATTTAAAAAAGCCGGGGATTTATGAGATAATTATCGAAACGGAATCCGGGAGCTTTCAGCCTGGTGATGACCTGCTGTTTATTGTTGTAGCCGGTGACCTGCGTGAACATATTAAACCGGTATTGTCTGAACTGCTGGACCGGATCAAGGCTGAGGCTATTACCAAAAAAGAACATTCCGCTTAAGGGAACCTCTGAGCAAGGACTCAACCGGGTTGACGACAATCCTGCCTGAGCATTGCAAGCCTGTGTGGACGACTATGACCAAATCCCATACTCAACAAAACAGAAATACCGGCTTTGCCGACAGGCTGGTGCACTGGGCCTTTGACCGGGAGCACGGGAAAAGCTCGGGTACAGACACGATACGCAGTATTGTCAGAGTCCTGGTGATCATGGTGAAGGAATTTGTGAACACCAATATCACCCTGAGAGCCTCTGCCCTGACCTTTACCATTATCCTGTCACTGGTCCCTCTGCTGGCCATGAGTACGGCAATCCTGAAGGGACTGGGCAGCGGCGATCAGCTGCAGACAGTGGCGTATCGACTCATCGACCAACTGGACCCGCAATATCAGCCTGCAAAACCAGGTTCTGCAACCCGGCAGAATTCTCTCCCCCCTGCTGATTCAACAGATCAGGCCGGGGCAGCCACGACGACTCCTGAACCGTCGTTGAACACGCACCTGCACAATACGGTTGATACCATTTTCAACTATGTGGACAACACCAATTTTGCCGCCCTTGGTGCCTTTGGTATTGCCGGTCTGCTCATTGCGGTCATCATGGTGTTCAGCTCCATGGAAAATGCCATGAACAGCATCTGGCATACCAGGCGCGGCCGGTCCCTGTTTCGCAAAATCATGGACTACCTTGCCCTGCTCATCCTGCTGCCGATCTCCATCAATATCGCCATTGCAGGTGATGCCATCCTGGAAAGCCCGAGGATCATGGGCTACATCTCCACCGTTATTCCATCCGACTGGGTAGTACAGATGCTGTTTACGCTGCTGCCTTTTGCCTTTATTACCCTGTCTCTGATGCTGATGTATCTCTTTTTCCCCCATGTCAGGGTGAAAACCTTTCCTGCTTTCTGCGGAGCCGTATTTGCTTCCATTTTCTGGTTTATCGTGCAACGGGCATATATAGTTCTGCAGATCGGGGTGGCCAAATACAATGCCATTTACGGCTCTTTTGCCACTGTCCCTCTGCTGCTCATCTGGATGCAGTTAGGCTGGACCTTCATCCTGCTCGGGGCCGTCCTTGCTTACGCAATTCAAAACCGGAACCATTACCGGCTGCCGAGTACTGGCTGCACAGCACAACTGGCCCTGCAGCGGGCCTTTGATGTTCTGCTCAGCGTGTACAGTAACTTTGCTGTTGCCAGACCCACTACCCCGGAGCAGCTGCTGCAGAGCTGTCCCGGAGAAAACAGGGTTGAGCTTGACAGGACCGTTGACCTGCTCATCAGCGGTGGCCTGCTGCACAGGATACATGAAAACGGTTCTGCCGAGCTCATGCCTTCCCTGCCCGCTGAAAAGGTGACTGCTGGGGAAATCGTCAGGATCGTCCTGGGACAGGATCAGGAAGTGAACACCCCGGGAGGCACGCTTGCCGACCAGATCATCCGTGCGGCGGAAAAAGCCGCACCTGCTGATTTTCCTGAAAACTTTCTGGAAAGGGAAGAGGAAAAGCTGAAAGCTGAAAGCTGAAAGCTGAAAAGAGTACCATTTGCTGCGAATTTGTCAGCAACAGAAAACAAGGTGTCCGCAAACAGCTATACCATGTTCAGATCTTTCTACTCACTCCTGCTGTTGCTTTTGCTCCTGCTGATTGTGCATCCTTATCCTCTGCGGGCTGACAATCAACTCTTTCTCGACACCCTGCAGCTTGCTGAGCAGGGTGACAAAGAGGCGCAGTTCA
>CAZKBZ010000012.1:27858-29117 GCA_964551175.1 uncultured Desulfobulbus sp. | reverse complement strand
CTCTTTCTCGACACCCTGCAGCTTGCTGAGCAGGGTGACAAAGAGGCGCAGTTCAGCCTGGGATTACTGTACGACACAGGGAGCCATAATCAGCGAAACCCAGAACAGGCCGTGTACTGGTTTACCAAAGCGGCTGCAGCAGGTGTTGCCGGGGCCTGTCTCTATCTTGGCATGAAGTATGAATTTGGCGCCGGTGTCAGCCAGAACAGAAAGAAAGCTCGACACTGGTATGAACAGGCGGCACTGCAGGGCTGGCCTCAGGCCGCTTTTATGCTGGGCAGTCTTTACCTCAGAGCAGACCCTGTGGACCTGGTGCATGGCTGCACCTGGCTTGAGATTGCTGCGGAACAGGAATACCCCGGCGCTGAGCAGGCCCGGCAGCAGGCCTGTTCCAACCTGAACAAAGGAACTGCCCGAAAAGTACACAAACTCCGCAAACAGCTCCGAAAGCGAATTTACCCGACCGATACCACATCCGCAAGCGAGTAATGCGGCTGCTCTTTGCCGAGCAGGGCGTGTGCATCTTCCAGCATTGCGATCAACTCGACAGCGGATAAACCGACCTGTCCTGCAATTCCGCTTAAATCAAAGCTCCGTACGCAGGCAGCATCGTTTCCAGCTACCCAGGGCATGTCCCGGCCAAGCATACGATAACGGGTTCGGGCAAACTCCAGTAGATCCCAGCCCCGGGCCAGGTTATTGAGCCAGAGAATAAAGCCGATATTCATGTAACCCGGTGTCTGCTGCCAGGGAGGCAGCCTCTGCCACAAACCATCAGGCCGTGAACAGCCGCAGGTCTGCTCCATTGCCTGCTGCCATTGCCTGTAAATATTCCTGACAAGATCCCTCTCTTCGAGCAGAGGCACAACCGCCAGATGATCCTCAAAATCTGCGGGACAGGACGCTCCCACGCTTATGGTATGAATTTCCGAACGCTGCAGACAGAAAAGGTCATTAAACTGCATGGGCGTCAGGGGTGCACTCAATGCAGACAGCTTTTCAGGCGGATTCTGCAGCATGCCGCCCTTGTCGGTCGGGCTGATGATGAACAGCCCCATATTACGTTCTGCTGCTGCCGCAAGTGCCGGAGAGTTTCTCTGCCGGATGGTGTACCAGTGCAGGTTCAAATAATCAAAGCCGCCATCTTCTTCATGGGTAACAGCACTGAGGATAACCTGCAGGTCTCCGTGCCCGGAAAAGCCTATCCAGCCGATTTTGCCCTGCTCCTGCAGCCTGCGGGCGGCGGCAAGGCAGCCGCC
>CAZKBZ010000012.1:25751-27758 GCA_964551175.1 uncultured Desulfobulbus sp. | reverse complement strand
AGCAGGTCCACCCGCTCCTGTCCCAGCCGTTCAAGAGAATCCTCCACATTGGCAGTAAACCTGTCCGGATCATCCTCCGGAGCAACCTTGGTCTGCAGGATAAACGAGTCTCTTGCATGTTTCTCCAGAACCTTTGCCAGCTGCCGCTCGGAACTTCCATAGCCCCGTGCCGTCTCAAAATGGGTAATACCGTTTTTCAATGCACTGTCCACCAGTTCCGCCAGCTCCTGCTGCTGTGACTCGGGGATGCTGCCAACCTCCACATCCTGCCAGGAGTACATGGAACGCATGAGCCCGCAGGAAAGCACCGGCATGGCCAAACCGGTTCTGCCGAAAATTCTATATTCCACCCTGTTTCTCTCCTGTATGAATCATGCCTGTCAAACCCTCTGAGCAACATGGAGACGCTGTTGATCAATAAAACAGTTTCCTTGCCCAAAAATTCTAACACATCGGTTTTAAAGTTTCATTACACCTGTAACCGCATTATGATGACCATGAATGATGAAACCCTTACCATGTTCGAAAACAGAGGGTACTCAAATAATCCTGTTCTGTTACCTGCAACGGTAAACTGTAAATACTTCGGGGAAGAAACATCATGAAACTGGAATTCCACGGCGCTGACCGCAATGTAACCGGCTCCTGCCACCTTGTCCGCTGCCGGGACCAATCCATTCTTATTGACTGCGGCATGTACCAGGGCGGCCGGGAAATGGATGAAGAAAACCGGAATGACTTCGGCTTTGATCCTGCTTCCATTGACGTACTGCTGTTGACCCACGGTCACCTTGACCACTGCGGCCGTATCCCTCTGCTGGTTAAAAACGGCTTCAAAGGAAAAATTGTCACCACTGCCGCCACCAGGGAACTGGCCCGGCTGGTGATGCTGGACTCGGCGCGTATCCAGGAGGAAGAAGCTGATTTTAGAAACAAAAAACTCCGCAAAAACGGTAAAAAAGAGGTGGCAACGCCCCTGTACACCACCCTGGATGCCCTGACCTGCCTGGACAATTTCCACGATATCACAGCCTTCAACCACAGCTACGAGCTGGGGCCGGAAATGAAGGCTACCTTTTATGATGCCGGCCATATCCTGGGAGCAGCCTCAATCCTGCTGGAACTGAGTGAAAACAGCTGCAATAAACGAATACTGTTCTCCGGCGACCTGGGTTATTCCGGCCGGGCCATCCTGCGTGATCCGGCAACTCCGCCGCATGCCGATATAGTGGTCATGGAATCCACTTATGGTGATCGTCTCCACAAACAGCTTGAGCCGTCCATCCATGAGCTGTACGAGGCCATTGAGTTCACCCTGAAACGAAGAGGGAATGTTCTCATTCCCAGCTTTGCCCTGGAACGGACCCAGGAAATTCTTTTTTACCTGCGGGAAGGTATTGAACAGGGGCTGGTCAAGGAAAACGTACAGGTTTTTCTTGATTCACCCATGGCGATCTCGGCAACCGAGATTTTCCAGCGACACCCGGAATGTTTTGATGAAGAAACCTGGGAGATATTCAAGAGCGGCAACGATCCTTTTGAACTGCCCGGCCTGCATTATTCACGGGAAACAGCTCAGTCAATAGCCCTGAAACAGGTCAAGGGTGCGGTCATAATCGCCGGTTCCGGCATGGCAACAGGCGGCCGTATCCGTCATCATCTCAAACATAACCTCTGGCGCAGAGAAGCAGCCGTGGTCTTTGTCGGCTTTGCAGCCCAGGGCACCCTGGCCCGCCGTATCATCGACGGTCAGAACCCGGTCCGTATTTACGGCAAAGAGATTGACGTACGTGCCAGAATCTACACCATCGGCGGCTTTTCCGCCCACGGCGATCAGGAAGATCTGCTGCACTGGCATTCCCGGACCGGTAACCCTGAAATCACCTTTCTGGTCCATGGTGAAGAAAAAGCCATGCAGACCCTGGCTGGTCTGCTGAAAAACACCCGGGTGGAGATGCCGGAACTGCACCAGGTCTATGAGCTGAAATAGAACTCTTTATATAAAGC
>CAZKBZ010000012.1:14771-25651 GCA_964551175.1 uncultured Desulfobulbus sp. | reverse complement strand
AGATGCCGGAACTGCACCAGGTCTATGAGCTGAAATAGAACTCTTTATATAAAGCAGGCTTTGCCCGCAACCCAATTAATGGAAAAAGGGAACAGGAAAAAGTTTCCAGAATGATCTTTTCCTGTTCCCTCTTCCCTGTCCACTGTTTTTTTTGAATAAAGTGCCTTGATTCATTTTTCAAGGCACTCTTACCAGAAATCGTGACCTGCCTCCCCTCCCCCTGTCACTATCCTCAAATTTTCTCCTGTAACATGATGACCAGTTAGCCGGCAGGCCATTTGTCCTGCTGAATCTTATTTTTCCTGTTTTCCGGAAAATATTATCGCGTGTACTTCCCGGCAGCCCTGAATTATCTTTAACCATTAAAGACAAAATGCACATTACAAAAAATATCGCGGAATAACA
The DNA here is from genome assembly GCA_964551175.1 of uncultured Desulfobulbus sp. Taxonomy (GTDB): domain Bacteria; phylum Desulfobacterota; class Desulfobulbia; order Desulfobulbales; family Desulfobulbaceae; genus Desulfobulbus_C. Next base: position 25,246 of record CAZKBZ010000012.1, on the reverse strand, counting down.
AAAGAATAGCAGCAATTAAATAAATTTCCTTTTTCCCGGAATCCATTTAACTGTTTCCGTAAATCAGAAAAAATTGCTTTTCACAACTGATCCCAATAAAGACGACAAAAACATTTGAAATAATAAAATCCTTTCATTTCAGGTAAATATAGTTTCTTCAGATAATTATTTTCCTTTCAATAATCCTGGCATGTGAATTGCTTTAAACAGGTTACTGCATGTCATTGTGACGCCATCAGGCCCAGGTCTGAAAACACTTATGTTTCGCTTAAAGCTGAAAGGAGGAAGGTATGAAAAAAGGAACACTGATATTGCTGGCAATGGTCTTCTGTACGGTTGGGTTAGCTGGGAACAGTTTTGCAATCCCTAGCGATTTGATTATGGACTCCTACCTGCACCCGTTGGATTCAAATGATTATCAAACAACTGAAGATGTTATAGGGAACCCGGCAAATTTTGATTTTCATGGATACCGCTGGGTGGGTTCTACTCTTGAAATCTACACAAACTGGTCTCTTGGTCTGGGTAGTTCCCAATATGGTGCCTACCTGGGAGATATCTTCTTATACGATGAAAACAACTATAACCCCCAAACCACTGATGGTATTATCGCCGTCCTGGCTGTAAGAAATCACGATCTGTCGGGAGAAGATGATGGAATCAAAGCTGGCGATTTGTTTGTTCCTGAAAAATACAGATATTCTGATCTATATTTTTCAGGGTATTCAACGTCAAGCTATGGGGACAATGAATTTGTAACAGCATCGGGAGGTCTAATAGAGAGGGGTATTACTTTAGAGAATATAATTGATTCATCCGGAACAAACGTGATTTATGCTGATTTAAGCATATTTGACGATCAAGTTGATTTTTCGACCAGTCAAATTCGCTTTGCACCCACCTGCGGCAACGATATACTGGCTGCTGCTACCGACACTGCTCCGGTCCCTGAGCCGGCCACCATGCTTCTGTTTGGAACAGGACTGGCTGGTCTTGCAGGATACGGAAGAAAGAAAGCAAAGAAATAACCCCTTAAGGCTTCCCCTCCTTTGGGCAGGGCAGGGTCTCACAAGACCCTGCCTTTTTTTTTATTTCCAGTAAATAAGGCCTTCCTCTGCAGCAGTTTCCCCCTCGTACAGGCTGTGCCGTCTACTATCCGGGTTGCTGACAACTGATGACTTTTTTCGCTGTCACAGCTGTGACTCAATGGGCAGAAAGCCTAAAACGGAGAGAACAAAACGACGCCAGAGAGAGGCATAGGGGTCGGTGGTATAGATCTTTTCCTCACTATTCCTGCTGGTTTTCCAGCGGATCAGCTCCACGCTGTCCTCTACTTCATTCTGGGGTACAAGCTCAAGCTGAAAGGCACCTCTGCTGGATATCTGATCAAAGCGTTCCGCCAGGGGCCGGGCCAGGGCAGCTGATTCAAACATGATGCCGATCTCCGTGTTCTCATGAATTGAGCGGGGATCAAAATTAAACGAGGTAACGAACATGGCCTGTCGATCAATAATAAATGTTTTGGCATGCAGACTTGACTTGCCGGAACCGAAACCACCGGCTTTTTTTCTCTGTTTTCGTTCTTCCGGTGTCTTCTTCTTGTCCAGCTCGTACAGTTCAATTCCGGCACGCAGCATATCCCGCCGGTACCTGGCATAGCCGGCATGAACCAGGACAACATCGTTTGAAGACAGTGAATTGGTCAGTATCCGTACCCGGACACCACGTTTTCGAAGTGACTTTAAAAAATCAACACCTTTGTGCCCCGGCACAAAATAAGCGGACAGGATAACCAGTTCGTTCTGCGTCTGTTCAAGATACTTGGCCAGACGGGGAGCAAGATAATTCTCCTCTACCTGCACCGTATCACTGATCTTCTGCGGTCTGTCAGCTATAAGAACGGCCCTGCCCCAGTTATACTTAAGTATGCCGGCTTTAATACGCGCAACAAGATCTGATTTTTTCAATGCAGTAACATAGTCTGACTCTTTCTCCTTCTCCAGCAGAGCCTTCCATTGCGGACGCTGTTCATCCAGTGTTCTGCCTGCCAACTCTCTCTTCAAGGTACTGACAGGATAGGACAGCTCACTGTTCCAGTACTCATCAAATGAAGCGGAAACCTCTTTGACCACCGGCCCGATTGTCATCACGTCCAGATCGCCGAATGCCAACTCAGGGTCCGCCTCAAAGTATTCGTTGCCGATATTGCGGCCTCCGACAATTGCGATGGAGTTATCCACGGTAAACGATTTATTGTGCATCCGCCTGGTCACACTGCCGAACCTGGTCAGAAACTGGATAGTGCGCATCATGCCCCGGGTAAAGGGGTTGAAAATCCTGATTTCGATATTGGGGTGACTGTCCAGGGTGGCAATGTCCAGATCCCTGCCCTCAAGACCCATATCATCCAGCAGCAGTCGAACCCGTACACCCCGGTCTGCCGCCTCCAGAAGTTTATAGGCCAGCAGCCCGCCCACCAGATCATCGTGAAACAGGTAGTACTGAACATCCAGGCTGCGTTCAGCAACTTCTGCAAGCAGTATCCGGGCAACAAAGGCGTCAAGTCCGTTTGCCAGCAGCACAAACCCTGACCTGTCCGGATGGAGCCCGGCCTTTTCAGCTACGGCCCGGCCAAGCATGGTGTCTGAAACATCCTGCAGGGCCATGGATGGTGTCTGATCTCTATTTTCCGGCAACTTTGCACAGCCACAGACTGTCAGCAACAGTGACAGGACTACAACAGCTGACAGCCGACAAAAGATGTGGATTTGTCGTAACTTAAACTGGTAACAATCCATTTAAAAAACCTTATTGTGAACGATATCTCTTGAGTTCGGCTCTCAGCCAGTCTGCAGTTGTCATCTCCCTGCCGTTGCAGATGATCATATATGGTTTGCCGGACAAACTGCTTTTCGTGGCTGCACCCTGAATAAAATCCTCTGTGCTTTTTATCCGCTTTTTCAGATAATTATACTTTTTTTCTATATGTTTTACCGCCTCTTCCGAATCATGACGGCTGGAGTTACGGATAAAAATGCAGTCAGAGGTTTTAATAAAGTTCAGCAGATGGTCTATCTCTTCCAGCATGGAAGCAGAGACGCCTGCAGGCAGCAGACACAGACCTGTCATGAGCAGTAAACATAGCAGTTGATAGTTCAATTTTTTCATGTGCTCTACTCCAGGCAAACACTTCCCGGGTCACACGGAAGCTGACCCGCATGGGATTATGATCCGAGACTGTTTCCGACAGGGCAACAGACTCTATCGGTTCCAGACCTCTATAGAAAACATGATCCACAACATGACCGAAAAATGTAGTCCTGTTGTCTGCCGGGAATTGTACGGTATCAGCACCCAGCGCGTCAGCAAACTGCTGGAGAATACGCTGCCTTTCATCACTCCAGGAATTAAAATCACCGGTAATGATCAAAGGTCCCCGGTGTTGACGTATCAGGTCAAAAGCTTTTGTCAACTGCTCACGATAGGCCCTGGTGGCTACGGAAAAATTCACCATATGCATATTTACCAGCAACAGCAGTTCCGTGGCACCTGCAACAGGATACCGGCTTATCAACGTCGTTTTGGGGACAACAAGAACTGGCTCGGCAACCCGGAAGGAACAGAAAAAATCTGGCTGGACCCTTGAGGCGGTCAACACCCCGGTATGGGCACCCGATTGCGTAAAGGCGTTGGCAAAGATCCAGCTGTCGCCAAAATCATTGCTGAGCAGATCACGCAGCTCAGCTGTCAGTACTCCTTCCTGAAGGGTCAGCAGATCAGCCCCTGACAGCAGATGCTCCAGCTGCTGTAACCATTGCTGCCCGGTTTCCTTATGACTGTTCCAGTTGAGCAGAACAATCCTTTCCGGATCAAGGCCCTGTTCCGTTGCTGCCACATCAATGTACCTGTCCGGCAGTTCGGCATTTTCACAGAGACATTCCCCGTTGACACTGCATATATAGCCATTCTGTTCCACGGTAAAATGCGTGACCGGAATACTGACGCAACCTGCAAGCAGCAGGACTGCACAATACATTCCCATCTTCCACCAGTCCGCTGTTCCGCTTATCCAGGCTATCCGGATCTTCAACCTTACAGCTGGTTTCAAAATAACTCGACTTGAATCATTATCTGTCCTATATTTACAATTTAACTTTACAGGCTACCTTGCAATCATTGAGATATGCTTATAAAAACCTCTGTTTTTGCCTTTCGTTATTCAGGTGCAGCCGGGAATTGAATTGTTTCATTCCGGATTCCGGGCTGCGTGAGCATTACGAGGAGAAAAACTACCTGTGAGACAATCTGTTCTATAGATTTTTACCTGTAATTCTGACCGGATTAACAATATGTACTGTAAAATAATGGTGCTCCCTCTTCTCTGCCTGTTGTGTATCAGCATCCCGGCCGCCTCTGCAGCAGATACACGGTCACTGCCTGCAGTGTGGACAGTTCAGGAGGCTGTCAGCTTTGCCCTGGACAACAGCCCTGATGTCCGTATTGTCCTGGAACGGATCAAAGGCGCCCAGGCAGCCATTACTGCTGCTCAATCCGCCTATTACCCCAGTATCGGAATCAGCGGCGGTTACGGACGGACCAACAATCCCATGTACTCATTCGGCAATATCCTGAACCAGGGGCAGTTTACTCCGGATATTGATTTTAATCATCCGGGTATTTCCGACGATCTCAACCTGACCGGTACGATCCGGTACCGGCTGTATAACGGCGGCAGTGACGAAGCGGGGATAAGGGCGGCCCGGGCTGGAGAAAAGGCGGCTCGTTTTGAGAAAGACGCTGTTAACTCCCGGCTCGGCTTTGAAGTGGTCAGAAGTTTTTATTCCATTGTCCAGGCTGAAGAAAATGTTCTGGCCCGGGAATCGGCCCTGAAGGCCACCGAACTTTCTCTGCAGGTTGCCCGGGCGCGGTTTGAGGAAGGCGACCTGCTGAAAGCAGACCTGCTCAGCCTGGAAGTTCAGAAATCACGGGCTGCTGAAAACCTTATCCAGGCGAGGCACGCCCTTGAACTGGCCAGGCGCGGTTTTCTCAACCTGCTCGGACTTGAGCAGGGATCAGTTGAAATCGATACCGCCCAGCAGACCGAACAACCGGTTCCGGAAAAACCGGGCTACGAAAAGCGGCCTGAACTTGCCGGGCTCGATGCCATGCTGGAGGCCGCTGAAGCAGAGGTGAGAAAGGCCCGTGCCGGTTACTATCCTTCTGCCGATATCTTCGGCTCCTACCAGGTTGACAAGGGCTTTGAATTTGATGAGGGATCCGGCAACTCCTGGATGGCAGGTGTCAAGGTGAATTACAACCTGTTCAACGGCCACAGGACATCTGCAGAAGTAACCCGGGCAACAACAAAACTGGCAAGAATCCGTGAACAGAGACATAAACTTGAACTGGACTTCAATTTTGAAATTGAACGGGCCTCCCTGGCCCTGAAGCAGGCGGAAGAGCGTTTGCAGGTAACTCAACAGATGGTGGAACAGGCTGTTGAAAGTGCCCGCCTCTCACGCGAACGATTCAAGGAGGGAGTTATTCTTGCCTCGGATCTCATTGAAGTGGAAAACAGGTTGACCGATGCCCGGGTGCACAACCTGATGGCCAGGGCATCCCGCCGGATTGCCGTGGCAGATCTGCGCAGGGCGGCCGGACTCAGCCAGTTTGAGTAACTGTTCACAACTGATCTGAAATACAACAACTTAAACCCCATATCACGATGAAAACAAGCAACCGTATCCTCACATGCTGCCTGGCTGTCCTGCTCACAGCCGCAAACGCGCCAGGTGAAGAAAAAAAGCAACCCCCCGTCCTGCCCTCAGTGGCGGTCCATGTACAGAGAGTACAGGAGAGTACAAGCCATCCCCAGGTGGAACTGGTGGCCACTATTCAGGCTGTCCAGCAGGCAGCCATTGCCGCCAAGGTCACCGGTACTATTTCACAATTACCCGTTGTGCTGGGCTCAAGGGTAAAAAAGGGGGACCTGCTGGTCAAGATCAGTGCGGAAGAAATTTCAGCCCGGCTCCTGCAGGCCCAGGCCCATCTTGACCAGGCAAAACGTAATCTTGCCCGCGAACGTAAGCTGCTCAAAAAAAATGCCACCACTCCGGAAACCGTCAAGTCCATGCAGGACATGTTTGCCGTGGCCCAGGCCTCTGTTCAGGAGGCAAAGGCCATGCTTGGCTATACGACCATAACTGCGCCATATGACGGCGTGATAACGAAAAAACTTGCCAACAGCGGTGATCTGGCTACACCGGGAACGCCCCTGCTCCAACTGGAAAACGATGCCAGACTGCAGGCTGTAACTGCGATACCTGAATCTCTTATCAATCTGCTCATCGAAGGAGATTCCCTGTCAGTAATAATTCCATCGGCCCGGATAACCGTGACAGGCAGTGTTGCAGAGATTGCGCCCTCGATTGATCCCCTTTCCCGTACTGCTCCGGTTAAAATCAACATTCCTCCGGATGCTCCCCTGAAAACAGGCATGTTTGCCCGGGTGACCCTGCCGGTCAACCCTGCCGCGACCCTGTTCATCCCGGCTTCTGCAGTAGTTCCCTTTGGCCAGATGGACAAGGTGTTTGTCCTGGAAGACGGTACGGCGCAACTGCGGCTGGTCCGTACCGGCGGCAAAATGGGCGAGCAGGTTGAAATCCTGGCCGGACTCTCTGCCGAAGATCAGGTTATTGTTGATAACAACAGACTGCTGGTCAGCGGACAACCGGTCACAGTGAGCCAATGAAAGAACAAGAACTGCATCCCGGGTTTGCCGGTAAGCTGGCAGCAGCCTTTATCGACTCCAAGCTTACCCTGATCATCATTATTGCCTCCCTGCTGCTCGGCATGCTGGCAATTGTCCTGCTGCCGCGCGAAGAAGAGCCTCAGATCAAGGTTCCCATGATTGATGTCATGGTTTCCATGCCCGGTGCCACGCCCAAGGAGATTGAGGAGCGGGTTTCCATTCCCATGGAAAAACTGCTCTATGAACTGCCCGGAGTCGAGTATATTTACTCCACCTCCATGGACGGTCAAAGCCTGCTGGTTGCCCGCTTCTACGTGGGTGAAAACCTGGAAACCTCCATTGTCCGTCTGAACCAGAAGCTGCAGACCAACTTTGACCGCATTCCACACGGGGTCTCAAAGCCTCTGATCAAACCACATACCATTGATGACGTACCGATCCTGGCACTTACCTTTCACTCCACAAAATATGACCATTTCACTCTGCGCCGCCTTGCCGCCCAGGTCGATGATGCGGTCAAAAGCATCTTTGAGGTGGCTGAAACCACCCTTATCGGCGGCAGCAGACGTCAGGTCCGGATTTTGTTTGATCCTCTCAAACTGGCGGCCCGCAACCTGAGTGTTGCCGAGCTTATTCCCAGGCTGCAGCAGGCCAACCGGCAGACCTTCTCCGGAACGCTGCAGTCCCTGGACCATGAAATGGAGCTGCAGACCGGCACCTTCTTACGCTCCGCCAGGGAAATCGGCCGCATCGTGGTCGGCGTATACGGCGGCAATCCGGTCTACCTGGATGAAGTGGCCGAGATCAGAGACGGTGCTCAGGAACCGGATAACTATGTTTTGTTCGGCAGGGGGGAGGGGAAGCCGGAAGAGGCAGCCGTCACCCTGTCTGTGGCCAAACGTCCGGGCTCCAATGCCGTGCATGTGGTGGAGACCGTGCTGGCCAAGGTGGAAAGCCTCAAGGGAACACTGATTCCTGAGGATATCGAGGTCAGCGTAACCAGGGATTACGGGGATACGGCAGCGGAAAAATCAAATGAACTGCTCCTGCACATGGGAATTGCCGTGTTCGGTGTTGCCCTGCTCATCCTCTTCTTCCTGGGCTGGCGGGAATCGATCATCGTCATGCTGGCCATTCCCTCCACCCTGTCCCTGACCCTGCTCCTCTTTTATCTGTACGGCTATACGCTCAACCGCATCACTCTGTTTGCCCTGATCTTCTCCATCGGCATCCTGGTGGACGACGCCATCGTGGTGGTGGAAAATATCGTCCGCCACATGCGGCTGCCCGGCAGCAAGGGAAAGCCCATGGTCAAGATGGCCCTGGAAGCGGTGGCCGAGGTGGGCAACCCCACCATCCTGGCGACCTGGGCGGTTATTGCGGCCATCCTGCCCATGGCTTTTGTCGGCGGTCTGATGGGCCCCTATATGCGTCCCATTCCCATCGGTGCATCCGCCGCCATGATCATTTCCATGCTCATCGCCTTTACCGTCACCCCCTGGGCGGCGGTCCACATCCTCAAGGATGACTGCGGCCCGAAAGAATGCGCCATAGAACCTGAAGATGATGTAGATCATGCACCCGATGATTTCTTCACCCGGATCTACCATAAGATCATGGACCCTCTGCTGGCCCATGGCTCGGCCAGGTTCCTGTTTTTCATCGCCATTATCGGTCTTCTTCTTGCCTCCTGTTCCATGTTCTACTTCGGCATGGTCAAGGCCAAGATGCTGCCCTTTGACAACAAGTCCGAATTTCAGGTTATCCTCAACATGCCCGAAGGCTCCACCCTGGAACACACCAGCCGGGTGGCCCTGGAAATGGCACAGGTTGTGGGTGCGGAACCCGAGGTGGTCAACTACCAGATCTACGCCGGTGCGGCCTCGCCCTTTAATTTCAACGGACTGGTCCGTCATTATTTCATGCGCGGCGGCCCCACCATGGCCGATATCCAGGTCAACCTGCTGCCCAAAAGTGAGCGGGACAAGCAGAGCCATGATATTGCCAAACGGGTACGCCCTGCCATTGCAGCCATTGCCGCCAAATACGGTGCTGCCGTGGCTGTAGCCGAAGTGCCGCCCGGCCCGCCGGTACTGCAGACCCTGGTGGCTGAAATCTACGGCCCCACGGATGAAGCCCGGGTCAAGCTGGCAAAGGCGGTGAAAGAGATCCTGGAAAGCACCGAAGGTGTGGTGGACATTGACTGGTACCGGGAAGAGGACCGTTCAAAAACCATCATCACGGTGGATAAGGAAAAAGCCGCTCTAAACGGTATTTCGGAGGGAGAAATAACCCGCGCCATTCAGATCGGCCTGCATGGACTCTCCATAGACCTCTTTCATCAACCACGGGACAAGGAAGAGATCAACATCGTCCTGCAGCTGCCCAAAGCACAGCGTGCCCGGGTGGAGCAACTGCTGAACATCTCGCTGCGGCCGGATATGAATCCCCGGGCACCACTGGTGCCCCTGCGCGAGCTGGTGCAGATCAGCGAGCAACCTATTAACCAGCCGATATACCGAAAAAACCTGAAACCGGTCATCTATGTTACCGGTGACGTGGCCGGTGCGGCTGAAAGCCCGGTCTATCCCATCCTGGCCATGAATAAACGACTGGCCGAGCTTTCCGGCAAAGACTTTGGCGGCAACAGGGAATCCATCACCGTCTACAACCTGAACCAGCCCTTTAACCAGACCCAGCCGTCCATGAAATGGGACGGGGAATGGCATATCACCCTTGAGGTTTTCCGCGATCTCGGCCTGGCCTTCTGCGTGGTCATGATCCTGATCTACATGCTGATGGTGGGCTGGTTCAAGGATTACATCACACCCCTGGTGGTCATGGCAGCCATCCCATTTTCCCTGATCGGCATCCTGCCCGCCCATTGGGCCCTGGGTGCATTTTTCACAGCCACCTCCATGATCGGTTTCATGGCCGGCGCAGGCATCGTGGTCAGAAATTCCATTATCCTGGTGGATTTTATTGAACTGCGCCGTTCACACGGCCTGCCCCTTGCCGAGGCGGTTGTTGAGGCAGGCGCTGTCCGTTTCCGGCCCATGCTGCTCACTGCCCTTGCCGTTGTGGTAGGCGCTTCGGTTATCCTGGCGGATCCCATCTTCCAGGGCCTTGCCATCTCACTCATGTTTGGAGAGATTGCCAGCCTGCTCATCAGCCGCATGGCTGTACCGGTACTCTACTTCATGGTCAAAAAGCATAAAGAGAAAGCGGTTTAGCGCATCAGGCGACAGGCTGTCAGCTACAGCCAAAACCTGACAACCTGCAGGCAAAATTTCTTCGTTTACAATGGTAAATATACGTTCAAGGCGCAAAAAAAAGACACCCCTCCACTTTGTCGCCACCTGCGGAGCCGGGCTGGAAAAGCTGGTCAAAGAAGAGATCCTCTCCTTTGGCGGCAGGGATGTCACCACCTCTCCCGGGGCTGTCAGCTGGCAGGCAACTAACCTGGAATCTGCCTACCGGGCCTGTTTATGGTCCAGGTTTTCCTCCCGCATTCTGTTGCAGCTGGCCCGTTTTGAGGCTGATACCCCGGACAAGCTGTATGAAGAGACCGGCAGAATAGACTGGTCTGATCATTTCAGCTCCAATACCACCTTTGCCGTTTACTGCACCCTGGTCAAGTCGGAGCTCACCCACAGCCATTATGCCTCGCTCAAGATCAAGGACGCCGTTGTAGACCAGTTCCGGAAACGGACCGGCAAACGAC
>CAZKBZ010000012.1:0-14671 GCA_964551175.1 uncultured Desulfobulbus sp. | reverse complement strand
AAACGACCTGATATTGATGTCCGCAAACCCGGCATCCGCATCAACCTCCATGTTGAAGGCACCGCCGCCACCCTGGCCCTGGACCTGTCCGGCGACAGTCTGCACCGGCGCGGCTACAGGACAACTGCGGGTGAAGCACCCCTCAAAGAAACCCTGGCTGCGGCCATTGCCCACCTCTCCGGAATCAGCAGGGATATGGACGCTGACCAATGTCTGCTCGACCCCATGTGCGGTTCAGGCACCCTGCTCATCGAGGCGGCGCTGATTTTGAGCGATTCCGCTCCCGGACTGTTACGGCAGAATTTTGGTTTCATGCACTGGCACCGGCATAATGCAAAACTGTGGGAAAAACTGGTTGCAGAGGCTGTTGAGCGGGAGGACAAACAGACGGAAAAAAACTGGCCGGTGATTATCGGTTATGATGCCGATCCACAGGTCGTGGCTGCAGCGCGCAAAAATATCGTCAATGCAGGCCTGAAAGACCGCATTACTGTCAGACAGCGACAGCTTGCCAGGCTGCAGCCACCATCGGCAAAAGGTATTCTCTTTACCAATCCGCCATATGGTGAACGCTTATCGGAAAAAGAGGCGGTGAAATATTTGTACCGCTGCCTGGGCCGCATCTTCCGTACCGGATTTGCCGGCTGGCAACTGGGATTTTTCACCGCCAATCCTGATCTTGCGGACATGCTGGGGCTCTCCTGGCAGCAGCGTTACCGGCTCTACAACGGTCCTATCAAGTGCAGTCTGCTGACTGCAGTCTCTCCCGGTTCCAGGGAACAGGCCCCTCATGTCTGGGAACTGCAGGAAAACGGTCCGGAGCCAGCTGCAGAGGATTTTTCCAATCGTCTGCGAAAAAACTGCAAAATCCTTTTCCCCTGGGCCCGCCAAAACAATATCACCTGTTTTCGGATCTATGATGCCGACATGCCGGAATATAACCTGGCAATCGATCTGTATGAGCAATGGGTCCATGTGCAGGAATACACCCCGCCCTCAACCATAGCACCGGAAAAAACAAAGGCCCGTTTCAGCCTGGCCCTGCAGGTCATCCGTGGCCTGCTGGCTGTACCTCATTCCAACCTGTTCATCAAGACCAGGCAAAACCGGTCACGCAAACAGCAAAACCGCAAACAATCCGGCCAGGGAAAACTGTTCGAAGTCCATGAGGGAGGCTGCCGCTTTCTGGTCAACTTGACTGATGACCAAAATACCGGCCTGTTTCTTGAGCAGCGGAAGATCAGGCCACTGATCGGCGAAATCAGCCGAGGCCGTACCTTCCTCAACCTGTTCGGCTCTACCGCAGCTGCAACAGTATATGCGGCAATGGGCGATGCCACCTCGACCGTGACCGTGGACCAGTCAGGGAAGAACCTTGTACGGGCCAGGGCAAACATGTCCCTGAACGGATTCGGCGGCCCGCTGCATCAATTTGTGCAGGCGGACCCCATGCAATGGCTCCGCTCTGGCCGGGAACGGTTTGGTGTTATCTGTATGCATCCTCCCTCTAAAATCAATGTGCGCTCCAGCAAGGCGAATTTTGATATCCTCCGGGATCACGAACAGTTACTGCGCCTTGCCATGTCTCGACTGAGCCGGGAGGGTGTCCTGCTCTTTTCAGCCAACGTCCGCAGGTTCAACCTTGCACCTGAACTGGAGCATGATTTTGCTGTTGAAAAGATTACCGGCCAGACCATCCCCCGGGATTTCAAAGCCGGCAACCGCACCTTTCGCTGCTACCGGTTCAGTCATCACACTGCAATAACAGATGCATAATGTATAATCCGGCAGAAGAAATTGTTCAGATCGTTGATGAAGAGAACCGGGAAATTGCAGTCCTTTCCCGCAGGCTGATGAGGGAACAGGGGCTGATCCACAGGGCAAGTTATATCCTTGTTTTTAATTCGGCAGGAGAGCTGTTTGTCCAGAAACGGACCAGGAGCAAGGATATCTACCCGGGCTACTGGGATGTTGCCGCCGGCGGGGTAGTGCTTGCCGGGGAAAGCTACGAGGAATCAGCTGAAAGAGAACTGGCTGAAGAGCTGGGAGTAAGCGGTCTGAAACTGGATTTTCTCTTTGACCAGTACCATGAAGACCGGAACAACCGTGTCTGGGGCAGGATTTTCAGATGTACCTGTGAGGGGCCATTTACCCTGCAGCCCGAAGAAGTGGAATACGGCCGTTTCATGGACCCTCGTATTGCCCTGGACTACTCTGAAATCGAACCGTTTACCCCGGACGGTATCGTCCTGCTGAAAAAGCTCATGAACCAGTAATTACTGTCAGGTTTTACTTCCCAACCCACACCAAAATTTCATTACTCCGATGCTACAGCGTAGGTTGGGTTGAGAAACGAAACCCAACATGAACACTGTACAACACATGCGATATCGACGGGCACGAACACAGGGCGGAACCTATTTTTTCACCGTTGTAACCCATAAACGTAAACCGTTTCTCTGCGAACCTGACAACATTTCTCTTTTGCGTACACTGTTCCGTGAAATCAAAGACAGACATCCTTTCACCATCAATGCCGCCGTAATATTACCCGATCATATCCATTGCCTGTGGACATTACCCCGGGGTGATCACGACTTTTCAAAACGATGGCGTCTGATAAAAAGTGGTTTCAGTCGCAGGTGCAGAGCTGTCTATAAGGGAACCGTGACACAATCACGCCAAAGGAAAAGAGAAGCGGCTGTCTGGCAGCGTCGTTTCTGGGAACATGAAATACGCAACGAAAAAGATTACCTGCAGCATGTGGAATACATCCATTATAATCCGGTGAAGCATGGACTGGTTACGGCCCCGGCGGACTGGCCTTATTCCAGTTTCCGGCACCATGTCTCCAGAGGGTTGTATGAACCTGACTGGGGTGCGGGGAAAAAAATAGAATTTGCACAGACAATCGGCAAAGAGTAGCACCTGCCTGTTTTGGGTTTCGTACCTCAACCCAACCTACACGAAGATTTTATTACATTGCCGTTACAGCGTAGGTTGGGTTGAGGTACGAAACCCAACATGCACACTTAACGCTTCCAGTAGGTGAACAGCTCCATGATCCCCTTATGAGCCAGCTTTGACATTTCGACAAACTGTTCCGGTGCAAAGGGCTGTCCTTCGGCCGTGGCCTGAACCTCTATCCAGCGACCATCTCCGGCCATGACAAAGTTGGTATCCACCTCGGCTGCGGAATCTTCCTGGTAGTCCAGATCAAGTACAGGGGTACCGTCAACAATACCGGCGCTGACTGCAGCAACAGGTAAAATATCCGGCATTGCATCGAGCCTGCCGTCCCGCACCATCTTTTCCAGGGCCATGCGCAGGGCCAGGGCCGCACCGGTGATGGATGCGCAGCGGGTACCGCCGTCGGCGTTGACCACATCGCAGTCCACACGCAGGGTATGTTCACCAAGTGTTTTCAGGTCAACCATCATGCGCAGAGAGCGGCCGATCAGACGCTGAATCTCATAGGTCCGACCACTTCTGCCCACGGCGGCCTCGCGCCTGCCCCTGGTGTCGGTGGCACAGGGCAGCATTCCATATTCAGCCGTGATCCAGCCCTGGCCGAAATCCTTTAAAAAAGGTGGCACCTTTTCTTCCACAGATACAGCACAGAGTACATGGGTGTCCCCCATGCGGATAAAAACCGAGCCGTCTGCATGCATCTGGACCCCGTATTCAATTTCCACCTTGCGCAGCTCATCTACTGCCCGGTTATCTGATCTCATTTTCACTTTTCTGTTGAATTATCCCCCACAGGCTGTGGGAATGTTGCGTTATAGAGAATTTTATCTGTCCTGTCAACGGCTTCATCTCTTGCCATGTCACTCTTTATTAAGCAAAATTCTTTGATTTTCCGAATGTGTTGGCTAAGCTGGCGTTGATATATACAAAAACCTCTGATTTTCCCTGCCTGGAAAGTTACATTATAACCTTTTGACATTCTTTTCAGCAATAAGGTGCACACTGTGAAATATGATTTTGACCGGCTTATCGACAAGGACAGTATAAACTCCGTCAAATGGGAGTTCATGCAGCTGCTTGAAAAAGACGTCAACGAGGACACTCTCCCCTTCTGGATTGCCGACATGGACTTCATGTGCCCGCCCCCTTTACTTGAAGCCATTAAAGATCGGGTAGACAGACTGCTCCTGGGCTACAGTATGGCTGATGAAGCCTACTTTGATGCTGTCTGCTGCTGGCTGAAACACCGTTTGCACTGGCAGGTTGAAGCAGGTGATATTTTCATCACCCCCGGAGTGGTGTCTGCATTAATTGACCTGATTGTATGCCTGACCAGGACAGGGGACGGCATTATTATTCAGCGGCCTGTTTATTATCCCTTCTCCCTCATTATCCCGAAGACAGGGCGGACCCTGGTCAACAATGCACTTGTAAACCGTGCCGGATACTATGAAATAGACTGGCAGGATCTGGAGAATAAGGCAAAGGATCCGGCCAACAGGATGCTGCTCTTCTGCAGCCCGCATAATCCCGTGGGCAGGGTATGGAGTGAAAAGGAGCTGATGCGGGTGGTGAAAATCTGCCTGGACAACGAGATTATCCTTGTCTCCGATGAAATCCATTTTGACCTGCTGAGAAAAGGGATCTCCCATACGCCGGTCGCCAAACTGTTCCCAAAAGAGGACACTATTATCACCTGCACCGCACCAACCAAGACCTTTAATGCAGCCGGACTGCAGATCTCAAATATCATCATACAGAACAAAATGTTCCAGAAGAAATGGTCTGCCCACACCGGTCCTGAGCTGGTATCGCCACTGTCTGTTGCCGGTGTAAAGGCGGCTTATAATGAAGGTGAAGAGTGGCTTGAACAGCTGCTTGTCTACCTGGATGAAAACTTTGCTTTCCTGGAGCGTTATCTTAAAAAATACCTGCCCAAGGCACGATTCATCATCCCGGAAGGCACCTACCTGGCCTGGATTGATTTCAGCCGGTACGGCTATGATGACAAACAACTGGGCAGGATACTGCTCAACAAGGCAAACGTGTTACTGGAAAGCGGTACCATGTTCGGTCCGGAAGGTTCCGGCTTCCAGCGTATGAATATCGCCTGTCCAAGAACTGTCCTAGAGCAGGGGCTGAAAAGGATGTCAGCTGCTCTTCATGGCTGAGAGCTGCAGATAATTTAAAGCCACCATACAAAATTGCTATTTTGCATGGTGGCCATAAGTACACAAAAAAACCCGGTGCCAGCCTCAACCGGAACCGGGAAGACGGAAAAACAGACAAACATTTCTTTAGAAACCGATTGTCAACGAAACCCAGATTTTTTCTGTATCAGTATGAAGCTCGTCGGCATCATAGTTGGCATATGTTGCCATCAGCGTGTAGTGATCATAAAACTTTTTACTCACACTGGCGTCAAATTCCGTTCCATAATCCGCACTGCCCTCATCGGCCTGGAAATCATGGTAGATCAGCTTGACATTCACTCCACTGACCGCAGTGGATAACAGACCATACACGTCCTGCAGTCCGTCCGGAGGCGTGGTCAAGAACTTATCGGCCCAGCCGTTAAACGCATGGTTGGTACCCAGCGGAGTTTTAAAGGACACCCCATTATCCGATCCCTGGAGTTCGTATCCAAATTTTCCCGTAATGTTTGTGAACAGGGATCCGCTGTTGGGAACCTGCAATCCGCCGATAAAATGGTAATAATCTGCTGAATAATCCGTCTCATTATCTCCATAATCCGACTGGGAGGCATATTCCGCCGTGTAGAGAATCTTCAGGTTGTCTGCAACCGGGGTTGATCCGGTAAATCGCAGCCCGTAGGTCTGGCTGGAGAAAGCATACTCATAGGGCCCGGAGTCATCGGGATCATCATAATCAAGCCAGTAGCCGTACCCGGTAAGTCTACCGATATCCTTGAAAGTATAACTCAGATTTACCAGTGGTGAGTTCATGTTCACATCCTTGCTCAGGATGGACCGCACATTCCAGAGATAGGTGAGGTTAGCAGAAAAATTACCCAGGGAAGCGTTGACAAGGTTCACCGAATCATAGGTCTGCTCCATCTGCCGCCAGCCGACGGCACCGATGAATCTCTGATTATCAAGATTTATCCTCTGGCGACCGGCTTTGATAACCGTATCGGGAAGAGCTGAAAAAGAGAGCCAGCCCTGATTCAGTTCACCCTCGGAAGGGTCGGCAATAACCGCATACTCGGTTTTGCCGTTTGTCTTGTCGTTAAAATCATCGCTGAACACGGATGTATTGCCTTCAAATTCGGCAAAGGCCTGAAATCCGGCAAATTTCGGAGTCAGATAACCGAGCCGCAACCGTATGGTATCGCCGTCGGTTGTTTTCAGTCCGTCCTGATCAACGTATTCATACCGGTAACGCAGGTTGAAATTAATCTTGCCCCAGTCCCCCTGCAGGGTATCTGCAATCTGTTGATTGATCCCTGTTTCTTCTGCAGCAGCCCGGGCAGAAATTGTCAGAGTAGCCCCCATAACCAGTAAACCGGCCAGGGCCAGTGAAGCAAGATATCGTTTTGGGAAACATTTTTTCATATCCTCTCCTCCATGAACAATTATCGGGCCTTAACCCTCAGCCCATTCTGCCTGTTTGTTTTCCTGTACAATACAGTAAGGATTGCTCAGCCCAATAGCAAATCATTTTTCAGAACCGGGGAGGTGCAGCAGAAAGGTTCTTTTCAGGGTGGTATCATCGTAATCCGGCGAGAGTCGGGTAAGGGTTGCATCCAGGTACTCCCGGAGAAAAAGCATTGTATCAAACCATCCGGCCTGCACATATTTTTCACCATATTTTTTGCTCATATACTCCGGTGTAACGCCCAGGCTGCGCCGGATATGATACCGGCATCGGCTGGAAATAATAAGGGACTCTGCAGCATAACGGTGGCAGATATCAAGTACAGGCTGTATGCCCTTGACCAGCGACTTCTTGCCGATAAAGTTGATCAGCAGCACCACGTCAAAGGGTTTATCACTGGTAAAACGGGTAAAGTCAAGACAGCTGAAATGGATATCATCCATGGAGTAAAGCTCTTTCAACAGGCAGCAACCCTGGATGGCCAGCGGATCGATATCCAGCCCCAGCACGGTAGAGGCACCAAGACGTCTTGCCAGGAAAGAGTAAAAACCGAGATTACACCCCATATCCAGTACGCTTCTGGAGTGGAAGTCAAACCCGGCTAAATCCGCAGGAGCGCCATCACGCATATCCTCGTGCCCATCGGCCAGCAGATAACCCTGTTCATCATATACTGGGCGCCAGATATTTTCCGGGCCGATATCCTGCAAAAGCCGGTTAAGTTTCTGCCTGCAGTTCTTCATGCTTTTCCCACAAAAAAAGGCTGCAGTGTTGAAAACAGACAACTCCGCAGCCTGAATGACGAGTGGATAGAGCTTACAGGGACAACCTGGTCAGTTGGACGCACGCTCTCTGGCAAGTTCTTCCGGGTCCATGGTCCAGAACGGCTTGCCGTTTTTTGTCAGACGAACCTTGAGTTCAAAAAAATCCCCTTTCTTGATCTTGGAGGCCATGAAGATGTCCTTACCGTCGATTTCAGCCCAGGAGCCTTTGACCTTGATTCTCTCCCCACGTTTGATCCCGATGGAATCACCCAGGAACCACTTGGGGCCGATGTGAACCACGACCTTGTCCCCGTCTCCATCCTTCATAATCAGGCCGACGCCAGGCGCCATTCCCTTCATGGGCACGATCTCAATTATTTTCTGAACATTGCCTTTAAACTTGTCCAGCTCGGTGGCCTTGTAGAGTTGATTATAGGCACCATCCTCTTCCCAGCCGCCCATATCCTTGGGTGCGGCATAAGCCGATACAGTGACAAGCAGAAATAAACAGCCGAAAAAAGGAAGAACTATACGATTTGTAAACATGACAGCTCCTTACAGTTTACGCTTATCAATTACCCGTTGAGATTTTCCTTGCGAACGCTCAAGAGTTTTTCCTTCCACCAGCTTGACATTGACACCAATGCCGAGTTCTGAGGCCAGCCTGGCTTTGATGTGATCCACCATCTTCCGCTGCTTCTTCATCTGGTCAAAGAATATTGTTTCATTCACCTCGACCAGCACGGTCACCATGTCGTTATGGTTTTTGCGCTCAATAACGATCTGATAATGGGGCTCAGTCCCTTCAATCTCAAAGAGCACCTTTTCAATCTGGATGGGAAAGACATTCACGCCCTTGATGATCAGCATGTCATCGGTTCGGCCGATGATACGCTGCATGCGGGTAAAAGTACGTCCGCAGGGACAGGGCTCCGGGATCAGACGGGTGAGATCACGGGTCCGGTAACGGATCATGGGAAAGGCTTCCTTGGTCAAGGTGGTAACCACCAGCTCACCTACTTCACCAGGGGCAACCGGCTCCAGGGTGTCAGGGTCAAGAACCTCCAGCAGAAAATGATCTTCACTTATATGCAGACCGTTACATTCCTCACATTCCCCTGCAACACCAGGTCCCATGACCTCGGAAAGACCGTAGTTATCTGTTGCCCGGATACCGAGTTTCTCGTTGATCTCATGACGCATGGCCTCAGACCAGGGCTCAGCTCCGAACAGTCCTACCCGCAGGGACAGACCGTTGGGATTGACGCCCATCTCCATCATGGTATCGGCAATGATAAGCGCATATGAAGGGGTGCAGACCAGGGCCGTGGTCTTGAAGTCCTGCATGATCTGGATCTGACGCTTGGTGTTACCGGCCGAAATGGGAATGACCGATGCTCCAAGCCGCTCGGCGCCGTAATGGAGACCGAAGCCACCGGTAAACAACCCGTAGCCGAACGCAATCTGGACCACATCATCCTTGGTCACCCCGGCCCCGGTCAGCACCCGGGCCACCAGATCGGACCAGTTTTTCAGATCGTTGCGGGAATAACCGACAACCGTGGCCAGACCGGTGGTACCTGAGGAGGAGTGGACCCGGACAATATCCCGCTGAGGAACCGCAAACAACCCATAGGGATAGTTATCACGCAGATCCTGTTTTGTGGTAAAGGGTAGTCTGCGAATATCGTCAAGGGAGTTGAAACGCTCATGGTCGAACTTCATCTCGGCAAACCTGCTGCGATAAAAAGGCACACAGGTACCCACCCGGTTCAGGGTTACCTGGAGGCGCTCAAGTTGAAGCTGTTCCAGCGCTTTCCTGTCCATGCATTCTTTTTCTTTTTCCCAGTACATATTGATACGCTGATTGAGTGATTGATTAAGTTAAGAGTTTACGATTCAAGGGGTTAGACAAGCAGCACGGGACAGCGCACATTGTGCAAAACATAGTTTGCCACCGAGCCAAAAAGAACATCTCGAATCTCTCCTCCACCTTCATGACGGCCGATCACCAGGAGATCAAACTCCTGGTCATTGACAATATGGGTTATGACTTGGCGGGGCTCGCCTGTTTCCAGCATCAGATCACAGCTGAACCCGGCCTCCTGCAACTGTTCGTTATATTTATCAAGCAGTTTCTTCCCTGCCTTCAGAGCATTCTCCTTTACCATATCAAGCTGAAACTCCGGGATCATCCGATAGGCCAGCTGCTTCTGATTGATAACATACAACAGGCTTAAATTACGGGGAAAACGGGTTCGCTGGTCGATAACGTATTCGATTGTCGCCTGGGCGGTTAATGAATCATCAACGGGGATAAGAATTCTGGGATCCATTGCATCCTCCAAGGTGAATTGTCAATTGTGCATAACTGTACATCAGTTGGACTATAAAAAAAACCAGTCTTTACATTACTATTGGCCGTAACCATATACAAGTCTCGGTAACAGCAAAACAATATCCGGGGTGAAGGTCAGGATCAGTAGAATAAGGATCTGGATCAGCAGAAACGGCATCACCGCCCTTGATACGTAAACGATATTCCTGTCCACGGTTGCCCCTGCAATATAGAGGCTGACCCCAAGCGGGGGTGTACAATACCCTATACCCAGATTGATGGTCATCAGCAGGCCGAAGTGCATGGTATCGATACCGAACTGGCCCAGCAGCGGCAGAAAAATCGGGGTAAGAATCAGGGTTGCCGAGATGATATCCATGAACATCCCGATGAACAGTAAGATGATATTGACCGAAATCAGAAAAACCCAGGTTGAAGAGATATTTTCCACCACCACCGTTGCAATTTTGCCGGGAATCTGCTCAAAGGTCAGATATTCGCCAAAAACCGAGGCCCCGGCTACAATCACCAGCAAGGTGGCCGAGGTAACGGCAGAGGAAACAATAACCTTTTTGACGTCGCTGATCTTCATATCCTTGTGAATGACTATTTCCACAAAAAAGGCATAAAAACAGGCAACGACCGCTGCTTCGTTGGCAGTGAAAAGTCCGGAATAAATACCACCAAAGATAAGGACCGGCAGAAAGAGTGCCCAGACGCTTTCTTTCAAGACCTTTAAGGTCTCATTCAATGACGGTCGCTTTTTTCTTTTCATACCCATTTTCTTACAGACAAACCACGCGTAAACGGACATGGCTATGATGATAATGAATCCCGGGATGAATCCGGTAAGAAAAAGGGCTTCCAGCTGATCATTGCTCACCATGGCATACAGAATCATAGCAATGGAAGGTGGAATGATCACTCCAAGAATGGGAGCCGTGGTCATGACACCGACTGCAAACTTTTCATCGTACTTGTTTTCAATAAGCGCGGGAATCATAAATCCGCCGATGGCAACTACGGTGGCCACGGTGGAACCGGATATGGCACCGAAAAACCCGCAGGCGAGCACCCCGGCCATGGCCAGTCCGCCGGGAAGAAATCCAACCAGCACATTAGCGGTCTTGATGAGTTTTTCAACAATAGATCCCTTGGTCATGATGTTGCCGCACAGCACGAAAAACATCACCACCACCAGGGCAAACTTGTCCATGGATCGGTACAGCACCTCTATCACGATCTGCGGATCAATGCCGACCAGATAGACAAGGCCCAGGGTACCGGTAAAAAAAAGTGCCATGAAAACCGGCATGGTGGAGGCAAGACAGCCAAGCAGGATGGCAAAAATCATGAGATAACTGTTGTCCATGATCATTTGCCCCCGGTAATATCGTTAACGCCGAACCAGTCCTCATAGGCGACAATGAGCGTGCGGATGAACATCATCACCCCCATGAGCGGCAGGACAGCATACAGAATCCATTCCGGGATCCTGAGCGTTGCTGTCAGCGCATACTCGTCGCCGTACATCATGATCGTCATCTGCAGCCCTAAATAAATCATAATCACTGAAAACAGCAGCACAGCAATATGCGATAATAAGGTCAGCGGTTTCTTCAATACGGGAAGCATCTGCGGCAGGGCATCGATACGGATCAGCGAACGACTGCGGATGGCGGCAATACAGCCGATATAGGTGGAAAAGAAAATCACCTTGCGCACGACCTCATCCGACCAGTACAGGTTGTAATCACTGGTCGCCTTGCGCAAGATAACATTGGCCATAGCCGTAAACAGAGCAATGCAAACGGCAGCAAACAATGACCACTCTTCAAAAAAAAGAAAAACGCGATCAATTTTGATAAATATTTTTTTCAACATGAAGTTTCCAGACAAATAAAAAAGGGTCGATGGGAATCATCGACCCTTCAATGGCTGGCTCAAGTAACGTTACAACCGGGGCTTGGTTGTCATTTCCCGAGAGTAGCCTGAACCTTGGCAAGATAGTCGGGCCCGATTTTCTTGCCCCACTTTTCAAGAACCGGTGCAGCCTCTTTTTTCAGTGTTTCGATTTCCTCTGCACTGAGTTTGTAAAACTGAACACCTGCTTCCTTGGCCTTGGCAATCTGGGTCTCATGCTGCTTTCTGGTTAAAACACGTGTCTTCGCACTTTCCTCTTTAATAACACTAAGGAATGTTTCCTGCAGATCCTTTGGCAGCTTATTCAGCCAGCGTTTGTTGACCAGGTGAACAAAAAGTCCCTGGGCATAATTCAGTTCGGTGAAATTCTTGGCAATGGTAAATTTCTTGGTGATGTTGCAGACAATGGCGGTATGGTCAAGGCCGGTAATAACACCTGTCTGCAGTGCTTGAGGCACATCGGGCCAGGGCATAACGGTAAACTTGAGTCCCCAGGCTTTATAGGCGTCTGTATTAACCGGGGCCTCGGCAATCCGGAAATTTATGTTCTTAGCATCAGCAAGGGTTTTAACCGGTGTGGTCGTTGCCCATCCGTACAGTCCATAACCGGTGATGTCGGCAACCAGCAGACCCTGTTTTTGAGCACCGTTGGCAAAAGGTTCCCACAGTTCCGGGGTATTACGGAAGGTGTCAAGCTTATCGAAGGTATCAACTACATAGGGAAGGTTCACAATACCGAGCCGGTCAGAGACATTGGCAGCAGCAACGGAAGAGGAAAGCATTCCCTGAACAGCGCCAAGTTTAAGTTTACTGATAACGTCTTTTTCTCCACCAAGCTGAGCAAGTGGACGGAAATCCACGTAGATACGTCCGTTCGTCTTCTCCCATACGGCATCTCTGATCCTGTAGCCAACGGCAACACCTTCAATCACAGGATGGGATATATTGGAAAGAATATATGTATATTCCGCACTGCTCGGGTCAAACTTCGGTTTCCAGGCTGCAAGAGGATCATCCTTGGCAGAGGCCATGGAGGCTACTGCAACTACAAGGGCCATCAGGATTAAGGTGATACTTTTTTTCATCTCTTCATTCTCCCATACTTAGAAAATATTTATTACGCCTTTTCAGACTCATGTCCGGAAATAAGAATGGTATGTACACTGGCTGTGAACAGCCATAAAAACTCTCTTTACCATATTTACCTTGACAAATCAATCCGGTGACAGACATAAACTCCTGTTGTTCAACATGTAATCAGACGGGTAGGAACAGTATCAAAAGTCAAATGCTAAAGGGCACAAACCTGTGCACCGCTTAGAATAGTAAACTCTGCCTTCTGCAGTGCAGCTATCGCCTTATCCATGTCATCAAAGCGAAAGATCAAAACTGCATTATCCCCGGTTTTATTCACAAAGGCATACATATATTCCACATTCAGTCCTTCACTTTCTGCTGTTTTCAGCACACTGGCCAGCCCGCCGGTTCTGTCAGGAACTTCAACGGCAATAACATTTGTCTTACCCACGGTGAAACCGTTTTCTTTAAGTGCCTTTTTGGCCGCATCCACCTTGTCGACAATAAGGCGCAGAATACCAAAATCCGCCGTATCGGCAACAGACAACGCCCTGATATTAATATCGTTTTCCGCAAGCACCCTGGTAATTTCAGCCAGTCGTCCACATTTATTTTCCAAAAAAACTGCAATCTGTTCTACACGCATGACAAACCCTCTTAAGTAAGTTCCGGGTTCCGGGTTTCGGGTTCCGGGTTTGAGTTCTGGGTTCAAGGCTCAGAGTTTATAACTTCCGGTTATCAATAACCCGCTGGGCTTTCCCTTCGGAGCGCTGAATGGTGCGGGGCTCCACCAGCTTGACTCCACAGGTGACCCCGAGCAGATCCTTGATCTCTACCTGAATCTTTTTCGTCAGGTTTTCCAGAACCTTGATCTCATCGGAAAACACATTTTCACTGACTTCCACCAGCACCGACATGGTATCCAGGTTGCCCTGCCGGTTGACTTCAAGCTGGTAATGAGGTTCAACGCCTTCAATACCCATCAGTACATGCTCGACCTGGCTCGGGAAGACGTTCACACCCCTGATGATCAGCATGTCATCGGTACGGCCGGTAACTTTTTCCATGCGCACCAGGGTTCGTCCACAAGCACAGGGTTCAGCGAACAACCGGGAGAGATCCTTGGTCCGGTAACGGATTATGGGAAAGGCCTCCTTGGTCAGCGTCGTGAACACCAGCTCGCCGGGTTCGCCATAGGGCAGAGGTTCAAAGGTATCAGGATCCACGATCTCAGGCAGAAAATGGTCTTCCAGGATATGCATACCTCGTTCGCTCTGCAGACATTCCATGGCCACACCAGGGCCGATGACCTCGGACAGACCGTAGATATCCACTGCCTTGATGCCCAGTTTCTGCTCAACCTCGTCGCGCATGTTCTCGCTCCAGGGCTCAGCCCCATGGATACCCACCCGAAGCTTCAGATCTTCGGGAGATATCCCCACGTCAGCCATGGCATCAGCCAGATTGAGTGCATAGGATGGTGTGGCCATCAGGACGGTTGAGCCGAAATCACGCATAATTGTAATCTGGCGTTTGGTATTGCCGCCGGAAACAGGAATAACGGTTGCGCCAAGATATTCAATGCCGTAATGGGCGCCCAGCCCCCCGGTAAACAGCCCGTAACCATAGGCATTATGGACCATGTCTCCTTTGGTTACCCCAGCCATGGCCAGGGCCCGCCCCATGACGGATGCCCACATCTTAATGTCACGGGCCGTGTAGCCGACAACCGTGGGTTTGCCGGTAGTGCCTGAGGAGGCGTGGACCCGCACTACCTCATCCATGGGAACGGTAAACAACCCGAAGGGATAGTTATCACGCAGGTCGTCCTTGGTGGTAAAGGGTAATTTGCGCAGGTCGGCAAGACTCTGAATGTCAGCGGGCTTGACTCCGGCCTCATCCATCTTTGCCTTATACGGTGGTACGGTTTCATACACCCGGTGGACAAGTTTCTGCAGCCGTTTCAGCTGGATTGATTCCA
>CAZKBZ010000011.1:0-45719 GCA_964551175.1 uncultured Desulfobulbus sp. | reverse complement strand
ACCCTAAAATCCGATCAGAGCCTTTCCGGCAAAATTAAGGATGATTGACGGGAAAACAGCCATTCCCACCATGCCGACCATGGCCAGTGCCAAGGCCGTTGTCATACCAGGCGACATGGACACTGCTGTCTCATCCACAGCCTCCTCAAAATACATGTAGCGAACTATCCGCAGATAGTAAAAAGCCGACACAACACTGAAGACCATGGCGGCAATAACCGTCAGGGTATAACCGGCATGTATTGCAGCAACGAGCAGGTAAAACTTGGCAATGAATCCCGCTGTAGGCGGCAGGCCGGCAAGGGAAAAAAGAAAAACAAGCATCATGACCGCAGCCAGGGGATTTGTCTTGGACAGGCCCCGGTAATCATCAAGTTGTTCTCCCCGCCTCCTGGAATCGCAGAGCAGAATAAGAATAGCAAAGGCTCCCATGTTCATGAAGGCATAAATAAACAGGTAATTCATGGTGGCGGACAGCCCTTCACTGTTGCCGGCCAGAATACCCAGCAGGGCATAGCCGGCGTGGGCAATGGAGGAATAGGCCAGCATCCGCTTGATGGACTTCTGGGCTATAGCTGCGATATTTCCGATAGCCATGGTAAGTACTGCCATGCAGGCGATCAGCGTTCCCCAGTGGACATGAACGTCACCAAATCCCATGATAAGAACGCGGCCAAGCACGGCAAACGCAGCGGCTTTTGGAGCAACCGCCATAAATGCGGTAATGGATGACGGTGCCCCCTCGTACACATCCGGGGTCCACATGTGAAAAGGTGCTGCCGCGACCTTGAAACAAAAGGCCACCAGCACCAGCCCGAGCCCCACAAGAAAAGCATGGTTGCTCAACAGGTTCAATGACTCCACCCTCCCGGAAATAATGGTCAGATCGGTGGTACCGGTGAGGCCGTATATCAGGGATATTCCGTAGAGAAGGATCCCGGAAGAAAATGCACCTGCCAGAAAATATTTCAGGGAGGCCTCATTGGAACGAATATCCTGTTTGAGCAGGCCGACCAGGCAGTAGACGCTGAGTGCCATCAGTTCCAGTCCAAGGTACACAACGATCAGATCACCACCTGAAACCATGGCCATCATTCCCACGGTGGAAAAGATAAGCAGGCTGTAATATTCACCCTGGTGGAGTTTTTCAAGCTTCAGGTAATACTCCGACAGCAGCACCGTGAACAGCACACCGATCAGACATACTGTTTTCAGAAAGATACTGTAGCCATCCACTATATACATTTTGTTGAATGCTGTTCCAGTGGAGGTGTTGAACAGGACCAGCAGAGAGACCAGGGTACCCCCGGCAGTCAGCCAGGGAAGAAGCCGGCGGTTCTTTGAAAAGAGATCAACCGCGATTAACAGTATCCCCAGAGCCACCAGTACCAGTTCCGCTCCCATACAGGAGAGAGAGGACAGAGAGAAAGGTGAAATCGTATTCATCATGTAATTACCTCGTAACCATCCATACCAGAACAACAAAGGCGCCACCCGCCATAAACGACAAATAGCGTGCAATCTGACCGTTCTGCATCCAGCTTAATTTTGTACTGAAAAAGCCGAAAATACGGGCAAAACCATCCACCACAAAGTCAATGCCATG
The DNA here is from genome assembly GCA_964551175.1 of uncultured Desulfobulbus sp. Lineage (GTDB taxonomy): Bacteria > Desulfobacterota > Desulfobulbia > Desulfobulbales > Desulfobulbaceae > Desulfobulbus_C. The sequence continues at coordinate 44,113 of CAZKBZ010000011.1, read as the reverse complement.
CCAGTCGAACCAGGACCAGAAGCCGGCGGTTTTCATAAGCGGTATCATTCCTGCTACCCGATATAATTCACTCCAGGCATTATCAAAGGCCTGGATCGGATTCCTGGCAACCCACATGAATTTTTTGGCACCCTTGCGATAGAACCAGTCCATATCCAGGCTGATGACCACTTCCGGGGCCAGTTTTTTAACGAACAGGAAAAATCCCAGAGCAGTAAACAGCAGAATCTGCATGGATTCGGAAACATGATAGGCCGTATACGGATGGTAATGAACCGGGTATGGCAGCAGGTTGTAGAGAAAAGGCGTATAGCAGCCGATAAAAATGCAGAAAAAAGCGGCCACGGCCATGGCGACCTGCATGTTTATCGGCGGATCAGCTGCTTTCTGCCAGGTTTCCTCGCTGCAGTTATTCTCTCCAAACCAGATAAAGTAGGGCACCTTGAGTCCGGTGTGAAGAAAAGTTCCGGCGGAGGCCAGGGTGAGCAGGAATGCTGCCCACAGGAGATGCTCTTCAAAACCTGCAGCCACGATCATGGATTTGGAGACAAAGCCGGAAAATAAAGGAAAGGCCGAGATGGAAAGACCTCCAATCAGCGTATACACAAAGGTTTTCGGCATCTTTTTATACAACCCGCCAAGATTACTGAACTTACTCGTTCCCGTCATATACAGAACCGAACCGCAGCCCATGAACAGCAGGCCCTTGTAGAGGATATGGGCAAAGGCATGGGCACAGGCACCGTTAATCGCCATTTCAGTACCGATACCGACACCGGCAACCATGTATCCGACCTGGCTGATGATATGATAGGCGAGAAGACGCCTGGCATCATTTTCAAGAACCGCATACACGACACCATACAAAGCCATGATAACGCCGAGCGGAATAAGGATATCCATACCGGCAAATCCCCGGGCCAGGGTGTAGATTGCAGTTTTGGTGGTAAAGGCGCACATGAAGACGGCACCGGCAACCGTGGCCTCGCCATAGGCATCGGGCAGCCAGGCATGTAAGGGCGGTACTGCGGCGTTCAGGATAAAGCCGATCATGATGAGGTAGGTATAGAGCGAAGGAGAATCAACCCCGATCGGACCAAAGGATATGTCACCCCCGGTAGCCTGGTACCGCAGAATAATACCGGCCAGCAGGACCAGCCCGCCAAAGGTATGCACCAGCAGGTAACGGTAACCTGTGGACAGGGACTCTTTTCTTCCCCGGAACCAGACCAGAAAAACCGAGGCAAAGGCCATCAGTTCCCAGAACAGGAACAGAACAAGATAATCGCCGCAGTAAATGGCCCCGAGAGAGCCGGCAACATAGAGCCAGGCTGCAAAAATTTCCTTGATTCCCTTGGTGTTCATGCCGTAGACCGTGCCGATCATGCACATCAGGGTCATGATAAAACCAAACACATGGCTTAACCTGTCAACCCGGCCAAAGGTGAGCGACCAGTCCATAAACTGCATGACACCAAAGGTGCCCTTGTCCATTGTCAACACATCGAGAAAGGCCAGCAGAGGCACCAGGATAAGATAACAGTTCCGGACAATCCTTGATCCCCGCACCAATGGCAGCAGAAAGGCGCCTATGATCAGAACAGCAGCTGGATGAATCCAAAAATCAATCATCGTAATAGTCCTCGCGGGTCATGATGCCAAGGTGGCCATACCATTTGGAAACAAAAATAATTAAGGTACAGGAGACAAAGCCGAACATGGACCACCAACCTGGGATATAATGTTCAACCCAGGTATGGGCATGGTGTTTAGCGCCGGTCAGGCCTAAAATAATGTCGATAATAACAAGCAGAGCAAGCACCCCGTAACTGAGCCGGATGGTCATCTGCATGCGGTTTCGGAAAAAATCAATAAATCGTATAATCATTTCGTCACCATATTGACAAAGTTCATCATAAAATCAGGCCAGATACCTATAATTACCGAAATAATTGCAGCAATCATTAGGGGGATGACCATGGACATGGGGGCCTCCTTAACACCCTCGTAGGGTTCGCCCGCCGGCCGTTTACCCAGAAAGGCCTTATAGGTAACAGGAGCAAAGTAGGCTGCATTCAGCAGCGTACTGGTCAGCAGAACAAGCAGAATGGCAATGGAATGAGCCGGCATTTCCATGGCTCCCACCAGCAGTTTCCATTTGGTAACGAAACCGGCGACCGGTGGAGCTCCAATCATGGACAGCGAGGCAATGCCGAAGGCGGTAAAGGTCCACGGCATGGTCTTGCCGAGACCGGACATCTCAGAGATGTTCTTTTTGTGCGTGGCAACATAGATAGCACCGGCACAGAAAAAGAGGGTAATTTTAGAAAATGCATGATTGGCAATATGAACCAGTCCCCCGTCGATCCCGTCGGGAGTCAGCATTGCAACGCCCAGGATAATATAGGAGAGCTGGCTCACTGTGGAGTAGGCAAGCCGTGCCTTGAGATTATCCTTGGTAAGTGCAATGACCGAGGCCATGATAATGGTAAAGGAGACAAAGTAGGCTGTTGCTATTCCAAGGCCCAGTGATCCCATCAGGTCGGTACCGAATACATAGAGCATGATCCGGGTGGTGGAGAAGACCCCTACCTTGACCACGGCTACGGCATGGAGCAGGGCACTGACCGGAGTCGGGGCCACCATGGCGCCGGGCAGCCAGTTGTGTACCGGCATGACACCGTTTTTTGCAAAACCTATCAGACAGCAGATATAGAGGATAACCACCAGAGTAGTGTTTATATCAGCAGGGAAAATACCGGTGTGAATATTGTTGGCAAAATCAAGGCTGCCGGTAAGCACATAGATAAGGATCATGGCCGGCAGCAGCAGACCCTTGGCAGTGGTGGTCAGGTAGACAATATACTTTCGCGCCCCGGAATAGCCTTCTTCATCCTGGTGGTGGGCGACCAGCGGATAGGTACAGATGGAAACAACTTCATAAAAAAGATAGAGAGTAAAAAGATTATCTGCAAAGGCGACTCCCATGGCTCCGAAAAGCGAGAGTGCAAAACAGGTATTAAAACGCGTCTGGGCATGTTCCTTTAATCCCCGCATATACCCCATGGAATAAAAGGCAGCCAGAATCCAGAGGAAGGAGGCCACAAAGGCGAAAACCATGGAAAAGGCATCAGCCCGAAAGGTGAGGGATAAGCCGGGCAGGATATCAAAGACCTGGTATTTATATACATTCCCGGCCAGCACCTCCGGGACCATGGAAGCAATGACAGCAAACATACAGGCAGCTGCAGCTACGGACCAGGATTCACGGATATTGGGATTTTTGCCGGAAAGACTGACCAGAACAGCACCGGTTACGGCACACAACATCGCAATCAAAGGTTTGCTTGATATAATGACTTCCATATCTCTAATTCCTTATCATTTCCATTTATGGCAGGATTACCTGTGCCAGGGAGCTTGCACCACTCTGAATCTCAATGACCTGTTCCAGGAGATTGGCCACGCTGACATGCATGACGCTCAGAAATGGTTTTGGACCGAAACCTATCCAGAATACAAGCAGTAACAGCGGCGCCAGTGTAATAATCTCCCTGGCATTCAGATCCACCAGGCCGGTATGCGACGGGTTATTCGTCCCACCCCAGATTATCTTCTGCAGCATACGCAGCATATAGGCAGCTGCCAGGATCGCCCCGGGAATGGCACAGGCTGCTATCAGTTTTGTCTGGGTAAAGGCACCGGCAAGTATCATAAACTCACCGATAAAACTGTTTGTTCCGGGAAATGCCAGAGACGAAAGTGAGAAAAAGGTAAGAAACGTCACATACACTGGCATGTACTTGCCAACACCGGCATTCAACGACAGCTCCCTGGTATGGGTCCGTTCATAGATCATGCCCACGCAGAGAAACAGGGCACCGGTGGTGATACCATGGTTGATCATCTGCAGGATTGCCCCTTCCATGCCGGTGACATTGAAGACAAACAGTCCCAGGGTGACAAACCCCATGTGGCCCACACTGGAATAGGCAATCAGTTTTTTCATATCACTCTGGGCCAGGGCCGTAAAACCGCCGTACAGGATACCGGCAACCGACAACCAGAGAAGAAAGGGTGCAAAGGTCATCGTGGCTTCAGGCGTGATGGGCATGCAGAAACGCAGGAAACCATAGGTTCCCATTTTCAGGAGCACACTTGCCAGGATCACGCTGCCGGCCGTCGGGGCCTGGACATGGGCTGCAGGCAACCATGTATGGAAGGGAAACATGGGAACCTTGATGGCAAAGGCGAGGAAAAAGGCGATAAACACCCATATCTGGAAGCTCGATGAATAGTCCTGGCCCATCAGGAGCGGAATACTGAACGTATGAGGATCCGAAGTAAAATAGAGCGCGATTATTGCAACCAGCATCAGAACCGAACCGGCCAGGGTGTAGAGAAAAAACTTGATTGAGGCGTAGATCTTGCGATCACCTCCCCAGATGCCGATAAGGAGAAACATGGGGATAAGCGTTGCTTCCCAGACCACATAGAAAAACACGAAATCCAGGGCCATGAAGACACCAAGCATGGAGGCCTCGATGAGCAGCAGCAGGAACAGAAAGGTCCTGACCCTTGTTTTGATATAACTCCAGGAACAGAGTACGCAGAGCGGCATCAGCAGGGTTGTCATCAGAACCAGCAGCAGGCTGATGCCGTCAATCCCCAGGGTATAATTGACATTCAGAGCTGGAATCCAGGCATGGTGCTCTGCAAACTGATACTTTGGAGTGGTTGGATCAAAAAGGAAATACAGGGGCAGGGAAACAGCCGCCGTCAGGATGGTCACACCCAGTGTCCAGTATTTCTGATACTCTTCTTCAGAAATGACAAACAATACACAGGCCCCTGCCAGCGGTAAAAGCATCAGGATACTCAGGATGCCTGGCCCGTAGTCATTCATTATCAAGAAATCCATCGTTTATCCTATCCTTTCAGGTCATTTATTTCGTCTGAATAGACGGTTTGCCGGTTACGGAACAGAGCCACGACAATCCCCAGGCCGATGGCCGCCTCCGAGGCGGCCACAGCAATGATAAAAAAAGTCAGGACCTGGCCGCGCAGATCAGTCAGATAATGACTGAAGGCAACGAAGTTCAGATTTGCTGCATTCAACATGAGTTCAATGCAGAGAAACATGATAATCACATTACGACGGGTCAGAAAACCATACATGCCAATGCAGAAGAGTATGGTGCTCAATGTCAGATACCAGGATACCGGGATCATTTCCGTCCCTCCTCTGTCAGTTGTCCTGCGTTCTCCTTCCGGCCCGCAACCGTTCCCTGTCTTTCCTGTTTGGCCAGAAGAATTCCACCGATGACCGCTACCAGCAGAACCAGGGCAACGATCTCAAAGGGCAGGATATATGAGGTGAATATTTCCGTACCCAGGGCCTTGGTATGTGTAACCTTCAAAATAGCGTCAACTGTCCATTTGCCATGTGTTCCGAGGAAGAAAGATCTGGTGCCCACCATCAGCATCACAAAGACGAGAAGGGAAATAGCGATGGAGATATTATGGTTTGCAACAAAACGTTCAATATGAATTTCCTGCTTGATATTGACGAGGAAGACCACGAAAAGATAGAGGACTAAAATGGCACCGGCATAGACGATTATCTGGACCGCAGCCAGGAATTCCGCGTTCAGCAGCAGGTATAATCCGGCCATATGAAAAAAGAGGACCAGCACAGCCAGGACACTGTGAACAGGATTGCGAAACCGAACCGCAAGCAGAGCAGAGGCGATTATTACCAGTGCGCAGTAAAGAAAGATAAATTTAGCCAACATTATTGTCCTCCAGTGCTTGAGGATGGGACGCTTGCCTCACCGATGGAACGGGGTTGTGTGCGTGCTTTGACCCCCACAAACTGATTCTCAATGCGCCAGTCATCCGGGACATCCAGCCTTGCGGCAGCGGTCAGCCGAGATTCAGGAATCCCCCTGGGGCGCCAGAATGGATTGACATAGCTCTCCTGCTCATAGGAACTGGTACTCATGAAATCATCCCAGTTGGACAGCAGTTTTTCACGATCAAAAAAGATTGATTCCCGATCAAAGGCGGAATACTCAAAGACGTCCGTCATGGTGATGGCGTTGACCGGACATACTTCAATGCAGTAGCCGCAGTAGACGCAGCGAAGGGCTTCTATCTCAAAGCTGTCCATGAGCCTCCTGCCGGTATCATCATCCTCATGGTAGCGGATACTGATACAGCGGGACGGGCAGACCTGGGCGCAACGCATACAGGCAACACATTTGGAAGTGCCGGACTGCGGATCGCGAACCAGGGCGTGCTGGCCGCGAAAACCAGGATAAAAGGTCGGTTTTTCTTTTGGATACTGCCTGGTTATCGGTTTGGAAAACAGCTTGCGCAGAGTAAGAGCCAGTCCCTGGAAAATTTCCAGAAAGACAATGGTTTCCAGCCAGTCTCTTTTAGGTTTGTACTGTATTATCATAACAATTAATCCCGATTATCTCCTGCCGAGTTCCTAATGAATGAGGGCCTTGACCAGTCCGGTAACAAAGATATTACCAAGCGTCAGCGGTATCAGGAGTTTCCAGCCGATGGCCATCAACTGGTCATAACGGTAGCGTGGTATTGTCGCCCGGATCCAGATAAAGATGAACATGATCAGATAGACCTTTAGGATGAACCAGAGGGGTGGAAAAAAGGAAACCTCAAAGGGTCCGTTCCAGCCTCCTAAAAAGCAGACAACGCCGATTGAAGCCATCACAAACATACCGATATATTCCGCCATGAAGAACATGGCATAGCGCATGCCGCTGTATTCAGTGCAATACCCGGAAACAAGCTCTGTTTCCGCCTCCGGAAGATCAAAGGGTACCCGGTTTGTTTCCGCCAGCATGGCCACAAAGAAGACAAAAAATGCAACCGGCTGGCTGAAAATATACATACCGAAAAAGGAGCTGCCCTGGGCTTCCACTATCCGGGTCAGATTCAGGGTACCGGACAGCATCATGACCCCTACCAGGCTCAGCCCCATGGCGATTTCATAACTGATGACCTGGGCCATGGATCGCAGGCCGCCGAGCAGGGTGAATTTGGAGTTGGAGGCCCAGCCGGCAAGGATAATGCCGTAGCTGGCCAGAGAACTCATGGCAAAGATGAAAAGAAGTCCAATATTGATATCGGCAAGGGCCCAGCCCTTGGCAAAGGGAAGAACAGCCAGCGACACCATCATCGCAACCAGACAGATAATGGGAGCTGCCAGAAAGAGAGGCTTGTCAGCCTGCTCCGGCACAATATCTTCTTTGAAAAAACTCTTGATACCGTCGGCTATCGGCTGCAGCAGTCCATGCCAGCCGACAAGCATCGGTCCCATTCGCACCTGCATATGGCCGATGATTTTCCGTTCAAAATAGGTGGCATAGGCGACATGCAGTAATACTATGGCCACAAGGATTGCAATCTGAATCAACAATATGAGAATCTGCATTCTGTTTACCGTCTAATTTTCAGTCAGAATTATCTGTCACATTCGCCCAGCACAACGTCAAGGGTACCGATAATGGCGATCAAATCCGCTATCAGAACTCCTTTGCCCATGGTCTTGAGGGCACCGATATGAATAAAGGAAGGTGAACGGATATGCATGCGATACGGACTGCCGTTTCCGTCACTGATAAAATAGAAACCAAGCTCTCCCTTGGGTGCCTCCGTCGGCACGTAGATATCGCCTTCCATAAAAGTCTTCCGGTCCTCTACCAGTTTGATCAAAGCCTGGCGGGCCGGCGCATCCACTTCCACTCTTCGCCCCGGCTTAACCGGCATGACCAGATCCGGAGCATCGTCGCCAACAATAGGACCCGGGGGCATCTGTTCAATACACTGTCGGAGAATATGATTGGATTGATGCAGCTCCTCTATGCGGCACCTGTACCTGGCATAGGTATCACCAGCCTCCCCCAGGGGAACTTCAAAATCCACCAGATCATAGGCTGCATAGGGAAAATGCTTGCGGATATCATAGTCGACACCTGAACCACGAAGGCTTGGTCCGGTGATGCAGAGACTGACTGCCTCTTCAGCGGTGATTGTGCCGACATCAACCGTACGTTTCAACCAGATGCGATTGACATCAATAAGGGTTTCATATTCTTTAATCTTATCCGGAAACTCATCAACAAAACGTTCCAGCTTCATCATGATGGAGTGAGTCACATCCTGGCGAACGCCTCCCAACCTGGTATAGGACGGTGTCAGCCTGGCACCGCACAGCTCGGCAAACAGCTCAAGCAGTACTTCACGTTCCCGAAAACAGTACAGAAAAATCGTCATGGCCCCGATATCAAGAGCATGGGTGGCCAGCCCCAGCAGATGACCGGTTATTCGTGCCATTTCACAGACCATGGTGCGCAGATATCTGGCCCGCAGGGGGACTTCAATACCCAGCAGCTTCTCCACTGCCTCACAGTATCCGACATTATTGGCCATGGCGGCTATGTAATCCAACCGGTCGGTAAGAATCAGATTCTGGACATAGCTTCGATGTTCAGCCAGCTTTTCAAAACCCCTGTGCAGATAGCCGACATGGGGCACGCATTCCATGATCGTTTCACCCTGAAGGTCCAGATCCACACGAAGTACCCCATGGGTCGCCGGATGCTGCGGCCCCATCCTGATCCGGTAACGATCTTCACTGCCTGCTAATACCGGTATGTCTACAGTCATTGCTTTACTCATGCTCGCCTGTCCCGTAGTCTTTCTGATAAAAATCAAATCTGCCCAGTTCCCTGCTCTTCTCTTTTATCTCCTGATAACCGGACCATTCCCTGTCACCGCGGAGCGGATACTCTTTGCGCAACGGATGTCCCTCCCAGTCATCAGGAGTCAGAATTCGTCGCAGGTCAGGATGACCATTGAAATGAATGCCCATGAGGTCATAACACTCCCGTTCCAGCCAGTCGGCGCCTGTCCACAACGAAGTTATTGACTCTATCGAGCAGTCATCTTCCGGCACCTGGGCCCGCAACCGAATCCCCTGTCGTTCAGCTATGGAATAGAGTTGGTAGACCACTTCAAACCGTTCGTGAAATGGATCAACAGTTGATTTTTTTGTGGAATTATCCACCCCGCAGAGGCACATGAGGTGATTCATGGAACAATCCTTTTGCAGATAGGTACATACATCCAGAATATGATCACGCCGTAGAAGCACACATTGCTGGCCTCGGTGCCGATAGCTCTCCAGCACATCATCAGGAAACCGTTCCTGTAACTTTTCAACTATGCCAGTTGACTCCATCGCCCCTGCTCCCTGTTAATTTTTTCCTGCAGTTTCATAAGACCTTCCAACAGCGCCTCCGGCCTGGGTGGACAGCCGGGAATGTAGACATCCACCGGCAGAAATTCATCTCCTCCCTGGACAACGGAGTAGGTATCAAACACTCCGCCGCTGCATGCACATGATCCCATGGCCAGAACATAGCGGGGTTCCGGCATCTGGTCATACACGCGGCGGATGACCGGTGCCATTTTCTTGGTGATGGTGCCAGCCAGAATCAGAACATCCCCCTGACGTGGACTGGCACGAAAGATAATGCCGAAACGATCCAGATCATTGGTCGAGGCACCGGCAACCATCATTTCAATGGCGCAGCAGGCCAGGCCAAAGGTAACCGGCCACATGGAGCCGGAACGCCCCCAGTTGATAATCTTGTTGAGCGGACCTACCAGGGCACTGGCACCTGGAATAAAGCTGACGCCTTCCTCTATCTTGACCAGGTTACTGTCGTTCATTTGTCCCATTCCAGATTCCCCTTTTTCCAGGCATAGACATAGCCGACAAGCAGCAGAAAGATGAAAATGAACATCTCCACCAGGGCAAAGAGTCCCAGCTTGTCAAACACCAGAGCCCACGGATACAGAAAGATGGCTTCCACATCGAAAACGATAAACAGGATCGCGATCGTGTAGAATTTAACTGAAAACCGCATGCGCGGTTCTTCGGTCGGAGGATTTCCTGATTCATAGGCCACCAGTTTTTCAAAATAGGGCCGCTGCACTCTGAAATATTTTCCTATCCAGAGTGTGATCACCCCGAATGCAATACCTACCAGTAACAACAGCAGGATGGCCAGATAGTCTGATGGTAGAAATGAACCAGGCATAATGTTCTCCTTATGAGGCAGCCGGGGATTTAGGCTGAAGGCCGAAGGACGAAGAGCGAAGGAGGAGTATTAACTTCAAACTAAGAACCTTCAGCCTAAATCCACGACTGCCTCAACTACTCAATTACTCACTGATTTTTCAGGTTATGACAGCACACGACTCTTCCCTTCCGGCTCTGCTGTCTGCTCGAGCCGGGAGCCATGGGTTTTTGTATACAATCATTCATTTGCCGGCAGTTACGATCTGTTCTGCAGAAGCTGATCAGCAAACTGCTGCCGTTTGGCAGCCGATGACTTCTCAGGCGTGGTAAATTCCAGACATCCTGACAGACATTTTGTCACACATGCCGGCTCCAGTCCTTCATCGATCCTGTCCTTGCAGAGGTCACACTTGCCGACCTTGCCTGTTTTTCCGTTCCACTGCGGCACACCCCAGGGACAGGCAGTCATGCAGGCTTTGCAGCCCACGCAGAGATCATCTTCAACAAAGACAATCCCGTCCTTGTCACGCCGCTGCATGGCTCCGGTGGGACACGCTTCCACACACCACGGATTTTCGCAGTGAAAACAGGCCATATAGACATAATCGGAAACCGGCATGCCGTTCTTGATCTTTGGACCGACTTCCATAATTTTGCAGTAATAGGCGTTTTGGGCAGAATTGTTCTTGTCCTTGCAATGTGCTTCACAGGCCCGGCAGCCGATACACCGTTCCACACGCTGCGTTACATAATATTTACTCATGGTTTCAAACCTCCATTTCGTATTCGCACTTGGATAAAATCTCAGCAATCAGCATATTAACTATGCTTCGGGCGGTTTCTCGCTGCGGCGTACGGAAACAAAGGCTTCACAAAGATTCAGTCCTCCGCCCGCCTCATCCATTTTATCAAGGAGTCCGCTCATCAGACGCTGGTCGCACACTCCCTTGTTGTACGTTCTTGTCTGTTTAGGTACCTGTCGTCCGAAACCATGAATCATAAATACTGCTTCAGGATGGATAAAATCGGTTACATGAGCCGGCGCTGTTCCTGTGTAGCCGTCCGCACCTGTCACCTCCACCCAGTCGCCGTTTTTGATCCCTAACTCCTCCGCCTTTGCCGTATTAATCGACACGTAGTTGTACGGCATCATCTCGTTCAGGAGAGGATTGTTCTGGGTATGACTGTGGGTATGCAGGGCGCTGCGCCCGAATACCAGGCGAAATTTTCCTTCAGGCGGCTTTTCCGGACTCTCGTAGGGTTTCAATGATTCCAGGCCACACTTTGTCAGTTTTTCGCTGATAATCTCAATTTTACCGGATGGGGTTTTGAACTGACCCTCCAGGTTGTCCGGCTGAGGAGGTATGGGTTTGTCCGTTATTGAGATAAAGCCCTTTTCATCAAAATCTTTCACTGTATGCCCTGTGGGCTCAAGCTGCCAGTCCCACAGCTCTTCAATGGTTGTGTAGGGAAAGTATTCTCCCACATCCATCCGCTCGGCCAGTTCCTTAAAAATGTACCAGCTCGGTTTTGTATCAAAAATAGGATCAATTGCCCTCTGCCGTCTGGCCAGTCGCGGTTTCGGCCCTTTCTGGACAACAATATGATTGTCACGCTCCAAAAACGTTGCATGCGGCAGAATCACATCGGAAAACCAGCCGTATTCACTGTAATGCACATCGATGGAAACCAGCAGATCACAGTTATTCAGCAATTCCTTCTGCCTCTCCGGATCCGGCATGCAGGTGAACGGATCATGACGCATGGCAACCCAGGCCTTCACCGGGTAGGGTTTACCTGTTTCCAGGGCATTGAAATTCAGATGGGTGAGACCTGGTCCCTTGTCAAACTGCATATATTTTGTGCCGACACCGTCAGCCCGTTCAATATCGGGTTTTGAGCAGTCAAGCGCTCTCGGAGGAGTGCAGCCGCAATCCGCGCATCCCCGTGGAATGAGCAGGCCGCCTTTCTGCTCAATGGAACCCATGAGCGCATTGATGGTATGGATTGCCCGGCTTGCGTAAAAGGAATCACGGTAACGGGTCAGCATCCAGCCGGGATGAAAGATAATATTCGGCCGGTCTTCATCTATCTCCCGGACAAAGGCCTTTATCGCTCCTTCATCAACACCGCACTCTTTGGCCGCCCAGGCCGGTGTATACTGTTCGACAAAGTCGCACAATTCACTGAAACCGGAGACCCATTTACTGACAAAGTCAGCGTCATAGACCCCTTCCCTGATGATCTGGTGCAGTATACCAAGGCACAGTGCATAGTCGGTTCCGGGACGTACCAGGAAAAAACGGGTGGCCTTATCACTTGTCTTGGTCTGCCGGACATCGATATAGGTCAGTCGTCCGCCGTTATCAAGCATGTCAAGGGTCTGGCGATTTTCAGCAATCCTCAATGATTCAAACATATTACGTCCAAAAAGAACGAGATGTTTTGAATTTTTGATATCATAGATAAACCCTTTTCGCCCCACGCCGTTAATTGACAGGCTGGCATGGTGAGTGTTCCGACCACAGGTGGAATCATGGTTGGCATAATTAGGCGAACCAATGGCGTGACAGAATGTTTTATACATGTTCTGCCATGGACCACCCCTGGAAGAGACGATTATTGATTCCGCCCCGTGTTTTTTCTTGATTTGTTTCAGCTTGTCAGCAACATAATCAAGAGCTTCATCCCAGCTTGCAGACCGCCATTTACCCTCACCCCTTGCACCTTCACGAATAAGCGGCTGCTGGGGGCGCTGCTGGTCTGTAGTCAGGGCGATTCCGGCTGTTCCCCGTCCACAGAGAGCGCCGTTCAGCAAATGTGGATTTCCCTCGATCCAGGTTACCCTGTTATCTTCAGATTCAACGCGGACAGGACAACGAACAGTACACATCCCGCAGATGGTGTACACTGATTTCTTCATTAGCTTTTTCTCCTTATTTTCTTGTTCTCTACTTACAAGCCGACAGGCTTCAGTTACGGGTGTTCCTCTTCAAGCTGGTTGATGATCAGGTACTGAACATTCATCTCAGGCTGTGTCGACCATGACGGAATTAACCGATTGATTAAGGACACTTGATTTGCGACTGATCAACTTCTTAGTGACACCCCAGACAAGATATGTCAGCAAAAGGGTTGTCAGGTAGTAAAAGACGGCACCAACCATCACCGGTTCACCGCCGGTTGAAGGTATGCTGAACAGATATGCTTTACCGAATAGACGACTGAGTTCCTCTGCCCTGTAATACTCATTGATATAGGCAACCATGGTAAAGATCGGCAGGACATTACGCACCAGTCCCAGCAGAAATCCTTCGAGAAAATAGTCGTAGTAGACACGGTTTAATTTCGCCTGGTCGATATTTCTGGCAAGCCTTTTACCCTTGTCGTAATCTTCGCATTTCATCGCCTCTTCGCGGAGTTCGTGCCAGTGTTTGAACTCTTTTTCCAGCTCAACATAGCGTTTGGTGATAATAACCCTGTTCAGCAGTTTGGTTATCATAACGGTCAGTACGGCAAGCAGGGTCAGAATACAAATCGGGCCGAATACATGAAGTGGCGTCAGCAACTGATCAAACAGCGAGGCTCCATACTGGATCATGGCCAATATATTGTTCCATAAGGTGTCCATGAATGCATCCATATCGATTCTCCAGATGCCCGGCGGCAAACCGCAAAGTTTTCCGCCGGGACAGGGTTGAATTACTCTCTTCTCCTGTTAGATCCAGATCTCAATCTTCATGAAACGGAAGAACAGGAAGAACAGTGTACAGGCCAGGATGATCTTCAAGGCCTTCTCACTGAACATCTTCTGGGCACGGCTGCCGAGCATTCCACCGGCAAACCCGCCGATAATAATGGCAAAGGCCAGCATCAGGTCAGGCAGGTAACCGTTCATTACGTAGCCGATAAAGGAGCCGATACTGGAAAAACAGGTGCCGATCAACGAGATGGGTACAGCCACGTACATGGGCAGAGCCGCAATGGTGGTCATCATCGGGACCAGCAGGAAGCCGCCGCCGATACCAAAGGCACGGGAAACAACACCTACGATGATACCCAGGAAAGCAAAGAGCAAAGGATTAATCCGGAATTCTTCACCCCAGAACTTGAAGCGGTAATCAGTGATTCCGGTTTTAACCGGCTCAATGGAGCCCATTTCCATGGCTTCACCGGTCTCTTTTGCTTTCTTAACCGCAGCGTTGAACTTCTGAGTCATGGCCTTGATGTTCTTACGCTTGTTCATGGCCGCAGGAGTCATCTCCATCAGGGTCTTGATTCCCATGAGAACAACCAGCACACCGAGCCATTCCTTGTATGCTTTCATGGAGACATACTGGGTGACATAGGTACCCAGCCAGATGGACCCGACGAAAATACCGGCACCAAAGGAGAGACCGACCGGCCAGGCAACACGCTTTTCAACCACGGCAAAACGGTAAAAAGAACCCAGCGGGGAGAAAAGAGTAAGAGCAATATTTGACGGACGCAGAACGTTGGCAGCATTGATACCAACCGGGCCTGCAGTCTGGACAACCAGGGCCTGGAAAGCACCCATCAGCATACCACCGGCAGCGCCGATCATGGAAAAGTAGGTGCCCACGGCAATGGCACCGATAATAATCCAGAGGGGATTCATGTAACGATAGCCCTTGGCCAGCCAGAAACCATTCTTTTCCACTACATAGGAACCGCCTTTCTCACCATTGACATAAACATCAAAGGCTGTGTTGGGGGCGGTATGACGATAGGTTTTAAAAGAAGCGGTGTATTTACCGGTGGTTTTATCAAGCTTGATGGAAGTACCCTTGTCCCAGTAATTCCCTGTAGACTCATCACCAATGATACTTCTGGCAAAGATAACGACTTTACCCTTCTTGTTACCCTCTTTGACGATGGTATTGATTCCATATTTATTCTCGTGTCCCCATCTGAACATGTTCCACTGCTCAGCTGTCTTGATGGGACCCAGCATGTCTTTTGCAGACACGTCATCAAAGTTTTTCTTCAGCTTGAACATGGTGGTACCGTAGATACCGCCACCTTTTTTGAACAGAAAGGAGGGACCGCCGAATCTCTTGTCCGCATCCTTACCAAAGGCTGCCCTGTCTGTAGTCAGCACATACATAAGGGGCGGGATTTCCGTGTCCATGGTAAAACCGGCTTTCTTTCCGTTTTTGGGCATTTTCTTTTTCTCAAAATTACCCATGGCCTTCTGGCCGGCAAACTCAGTCACGGTTCCCTTAAACATTGCCTGCTGGGCCACCGTGATATAGAGTTCCTGACCCGGGGCAATAGTGCCTTCAAATGTTACAACATCTCCGGCCTTGTATTTCGGGGCCGAAATCTTGACCTCGGCAAAGCATGGTCCGTTCAATAAAAAAACCGCAGTGAACATCAAGACAATTGATGGCCATAAAAACTTCTTCATGTGTATTCCTCCCAGAATATGTAATAATACCAGACTGCTGCAACAGTCATTTTCTCCTCTTTACAACTCTTCTCCTTCTATCAGTCCCTCCTTGTCTCTGTCTCACAGATCGTTTGAGATCCGTGATTTTTTTTTGCCAGCCAGCTGCCACAACCACTGGCAATCAAACCAATGACCATGAACACTGCACCCCGATACACCGAAATTGTTCCGGTGTGCCAAAAGAAGAAGTTGAAAAACAGACAGACCAGCAGAACCACCAGCAGGCCTGTACACAGTCCATAAATCAGTATGAAGGATTGGTGTTGTTCACATTTTTTAACAAAGGAATATCCGGATACAGCCGTATTAAAGGCAAGAATCCAAGGGAGCAGCTGCAGCAGGTTCTGCTCAGCCACCAGAAGCGAACAAAACAGAAGCAGAATGATTGAACCGACGACTCCATCCAGAATTGAGGAGATCAGCCTGCCTGGAACTGAAGATGCCAGCCTCTTCAGCTCTGTGGAGTAAAGCTTGACTGTATCAAAATAGATTTCCATGACCATTACCTATCTCCTGTTCTCTTTTGCTAACACCTGGGCCACTTTTTCTTCCAGTTCATCGCGGTCTATGGGCTTGACACAGTATTCATCCGCACCCTGACTTAAAGCGTCCCGCGCTGTTTCCACACTGGGATAGCCGGTCAGCATTATCACCCGCAAATTCGGATTCACCTCTTTCAAAATAGAGAGGACTTCAATTCCACTCATCTTTTTCAGCTTGATATCAAGTATGGCCAGATCAACCTGGTTATTTTTTATAAAGCTGATCGCCTCTTCTTCCTCGGTAAATGAATGCGTGTTATGTCCCTGTTTAGACAGAATTTTACTGACCAGTATGGAAGCATCCAGAACATCATCAAGGACTATAATCTCAGCCATCTCGCCCTCCTCTCAGGACATGAAAATGGTTATGGGGTGTACTTTTCTCATCGTTTAACACAGGCGATTCCTTTGCCACCGGTATACGGATATGCACGGCAGTACCGGGGGCCAATGCATCAGATTCCTCATCCTGTACAGGACTCTCAATAGTGATCGTTCCTCCGTGCTCCTCTATAATGCCATACGATACAGACAGGCCGAGGCCGGTACCCTTGCCCACTGATTTAGTTGTAAAAAAGGGATCAAATATTCTCTTCTGCACTTCTTCCGGGATCCCCTCTCCCGTGTCTCTGAATGTCACCAGAACCATACCGCTCTCTTCCTCATAGGCGGTACTGACAGTCAGTGTTCCCCCATCCTCCATGGCATGATGAGCATTGTTGATAATGTTGAAAAAAACCTGGCGTATTTTTCCCGCATCGCCAACGACCGGAGGCAATGATTGAGCCAGGTTTTTTGTTACATAAACATGATCAAGATTGAGGGTATGCTCGGTTACCGAAAGCACTTCTTCAACAACGTCATTGAGATTCAGATCCTGCCTGGATCCACCTGTCTGCCTGGAAAACTTCAACAGATCAGCAACAATCTTCCTGCAGGCCTTGGTCTGTCTTTCAATAACCTTAAGATTCTCCATCTCTTCACTGCCTTCTGCAAAATCATCCTGCATGAGCTGGGCATAGCCCAGGATGATACCCAGCGGCGTGTTGATCTCATGGGCGATTCCTGCTGCAAGCTGACCCACTGATGCCATTTTTTCCTGGCTGACAAGCTTGGCCGTCATGTTTTTAAGATTGGTCAGATCTTTTGCAATCCCTTCGCAGCCGACCATCCGGCCCTGATCGTTCCGGATGGCAACGGCTGTCAGGAGAACATTACAGATAGAACCATCCTTTTTTTTCATTTCTATCTCGTAATCCCGCACATAACCATTCTGGTACAGGGAGAGCAGATACTCCTCCAGGGCATCTTCATCCTTAAAAAAAGAATGGATATTCAGGGAGTTCTCAGGGAGGGTATCGTAGCCCATCATATGCAGACCGCTCTCATTGATGTCGGATATCTGCCCCCCGCTGTCACAGAAATAAACCATGTCCTTGGAGTTCTCAAAAAACTGCCGGAATTTCTTTTCAGACGCAGAGAGTTCAGCAGTGCGTTCTTCAACAATCTCCTCAAGATGCAGGTTCATGCGGATCATTTCATTGGCCGCATTGATGCGCTGCCTGTTGGCAATCTCCAGCTTCCTGGCATGATCTTCAACAAGGCGAAAGACCTCGACACCTTTATGGTAATAGATTGTGACCGCTGACACGGAAATCATCATCAGGGTGTTGAACCCGCCTGAAAACGGAGAGATGTTTTTCCAGATGGCCTTATTGCCCGATATCAGCAGAAACTGTTTGACAATATGACCGGCCGCCCTGGAGATGGCAAAAAGTGCCAGGGCAAAGCTGAGATAATAGAGAAATCCCCAGATAAAATTGTCCGGTTGTTTACGGGTCAGCAGGTTGGCATAGCGCAGGGATAGAAAAGAAAGGACAATAATTGTAAATGATCCGATGATATCGGCTAAAATTGTCGGGTAAAGAGGCAGGCTGTTCATGCATCCTCCCCTTTACTCTCATCAACATCAATGGAATGATAAAAGGTACGTAAAGCCAGAAACAGGAACAAAAGAGCGGGAACACTGACCAGGTGATCAAGCTTGGCTACATAATAAAACAGCTTGGCAGGGGTAAATGGGCCGGACATTCTTGTAAAAAAATAACTGGTCTCCGTAAAAAAATCTGCTCGTATCAGATGATGCGCGATGGCATGGCCGGCAAAGGCAAGTCCATTCCAGATAAACATAAAGAGACAGAAAAGCTGCAGATAAAACCAGCCGCGGCCGGTGAATGCGTTGCGGTGGATATCCCAGGCCAGATAAGCCAGGGCAGCCATGAACAGGACATGTGCCATCTGATGGACAAACAGTCCTTCAGGGGCATCATGGGTCTGCAGAGCCCAGGAAAGGGATGGTGACAGGACAACAACAGCGATGGTCAGCAGGGATAGCAGCGGCAGGGACAGATGCCGGCAACGTACTCTGTCCCGGCAGATGCATTTCCAGCTTCGCCGGATTGGATTGTCCGGTTGAGAGCAACAAAAATGATGCACCTTGTTGCCTTGATTTTTTTCAATACAGACTGACTTCATCGATTGCTATCAGCGGATCCGGTAAGTTGAGTTACGTTTTTGGTAAGTTGAATTACCCCGGGATTGATCTTTTCTTACCTTACTAAGTGCAGGGTTCATGCCATACTCCTGAACTGATTTTTCATGTGCATAAGTTAATTAGCGGTATATCAAAATGTTAGATGACAACTGACTCCATAAAACAGCATACTTCCGGATAAACAGTCCACCACATTGTGATATTTAACTCCCGGAAACAGGTGCAACATAATGGTTGCATGCACCTTTCACGATGCACTGAAGTGATAAAAAGAGAAACTGCTTCTCTATTGGAAATACTGCAAACTGAAGAAAATGATTTTTAACAAGAGATGTACGGCAGGAATAGAGGAGAAACGAACTGGAGGAAGCAGGACGAGAAGAGTGTAAGCAGGATGGTTGCTGATCTGTTTGGCTCTATGGTAGTTATTCTCGAAACGAGGTTGATATAATATTATGGCGTCTCATGAGCCGTTGCAGGGCCTGACGCTCCATGCCGCACTGACGGGCGGCAGCTGACACATTTCCCTGGGTTGCGGTCAAAGCACTGGTAAGATAGGAACGGGTAAAAGAGTTAAGTACCTCCTCCTTTGCCTGCTTATAGGGAAGTTGCAGGTAACATGCCTGAGCATCTATCATTGTACCGTCGGCGAAACGGATTTCGCCATCTTCATCCGGCAGCAGGTCCATGGGGGTCACCTTGCTGCCCCGGCATAACAGAACCGCCCGGTTGATGACATTCTGAAGTTCCCGGATATTGCCCCGCCACGGACGCCGGATCAGACACTGTAAAGCTTCCGGCGAAAATTCAAGACCTGTCCGCTCATATTCCTCGGAAAAGGTCACAAGAAAATGCTGGGCAATCAAGGGAATATCAGAGCTTATTTCGGCAAGACTCGGCATGGTAACCGACATTACATTGAGCCGGTAGTAGAGATCCTCTCTAAATTCACCTTTTCTAATTTTTTCTTCAAGATTCTGGTTTGTCGAGGCCAGAACCCGCACATCCACTGCGATAGTTTTGGTCTGGCCCAGAGGCTGAATTTCTTTTTCCTGCAGCACACGCAGCAGCTTGGTCTGAATCGATACGGGAATATCCCCGATTTCATCAAGCAGGATGGTTGAGCCATCCGCTTCGACAAACAGGCCGGCTTTATCCTGCTCCGCGCCGGTAAAGGCCCCCTTGCGATACCCGAAAAGCTCACTTTCAAGAATTTGTTCCGGCAGGGCAGGACAGTTCACAATGACCATTTTTTTACCGGATCGCGGTCCCATTGCATGCAGGGCGCGGGCTGCGAGTTCCTTACCCGTACCCGACTCGCCTCGAATGAGAACTGTTGCCGAACTGGAGGCGAGACGGTTCAGCAGATCCAGCGTCTGGCGCAGTTTTTTGGATCGCCCGACAAAACCTGCTACCCGCTGATGATCAATCAGCTGCTGCTGCAGTTGCATATTTTCGCGGACCAGCCGTGTCCGCTCCATGGCCCTGTTGACGGCATGAAGAATCTGCTTGTTCTCAAACGGTTTCTCAAAAAAATCATATGCTCCGTCCTTGAGCGCCTGAACCGCAAGATCAATGGTGCCGTAACCGGTCATGATGATTGTGGAAACTGCAGGATCAATTGTGCCGAGTTGACGCTGAAATTCCAACCCGTCCATGCCGGGCATCTTGATGTCGGCAAGAACAACATCCGGCCTCCACTCCTCAATTATCTGAAGCGCAGTATGAGCCGAATCAGCAAGCCGAACCTCACAGTCCAGTTTTCGGGTGATCAGCTTACCAAGCATGGTACGCATATCCGGCTGATCATCAACAACAAGAACACGTTTATTATTGCTTTCCATTTCTTTCTCTTCTACGGCTGTCGGCCATAGCTTTGAAACAGGCCTGAATAAAACGCCCGGAAACTGTATCAGCCATGGAAAATTCCAGCGTTTCTTCCGGCTGGAAAGAGCCGGTCAGTGCTAAAAAAATATTTTGGGACAGATTTTTAAGCATGGCAGTGAATTCGTTGCGCCGCTCTGCAGATAAGCCGCTGCCTTTCCAGCGGCAACGAAAGGGCCTGTTTTCAAAAACAATGCATTTATCAGCAACTGAAAGGGGACAGCGTGTATCGGTTAGCTGAAAAAGATCGTTAAAACTTTCCGATGAAAGTTGTTCGTGACGTTGATGGAGTATTGCAACGGTTTTGATCACTCCTGCATTTTCCAGAGCCTTTTCCATGGCCAGCTCACGTACTTCACTGGAAAGTTTCCGGTTTATTATGTCCTGCAGCCAGATACTCTCGGCCAGCTGCAGTTCAAAATACTCTGTGCAGCAGACCGCATTGTTCTGGCCGCAGGGTGAAGGTGGTGGACAGGTTGCAACTTCAGATGTCAGTTCAAGCTGGATAGCCTCATATTCCTTAAGAAAAGGGGCCAGATCATCCGGCCGTTTCGATTCCAGCTGCGGCGCGGTAGCCGTCAGCACCCCTTCCTGTTTGTGGAATTTTCTCAGCAGCTTCCATTGACTGAAATTGGTTGGACTTGCCCGGGTATGTTTGAGGATTTTTTCAGCCTTTTTCAGACCAAGGCCACGACGAACAAGGTAGGCGGAAAGAATAGTACCTGTTCTGCCCTGGCCATGACGGCAATGGACCAGTACCTTTTTATTTAAATAGAGTGCCTCGTCAAGCCAGGCCAGGGCCTTTTCAAGCTGCTCAATCGTCGGTGCGGTTTCATCGGGAATGGGAATATAATACACTTCAAAACCGGCCTGCTCCTCAAGCTCATGCAGATCACTGAATTCACCGCAGAGATTGATGATGGCGTCAATCCCCTGCTCCCTGATACTGTCCAGATCTTCATGGGACATCGGCGCCTGACCGGCTGCAAGACGAGTTGTTATCCAGGTAAGTTCATACATAGAGAATCATCCTGTTTCTGCTGTACTATTTTCGGTCCCGGCAGCATGTAAAAGATCCCAAAAATATTTCCGAGAAGTTTACCTGCCGGGAGTATCGTACAGTAAGGTATTTGTACTTCATTGATGCACCACTGTGCAACTTTTTTGTTGCATAGTGGTTGGCAAGATGTTTTATTTCTGCAAATATCGTCGCATGTTGCGATAAAATTCCTACAGCAAGGGGAAAAGCTATGGAAAAACAAATTGAGATGGTCTGCGTCTCAGACATCGAAGGTTTTGACAGGGAACTCTACGAAAAAACAAAAGAAAAACTTGCCAAACACCTTGGCAGGTTCGGCTGGAAATTAGAGGACTGTGTGTTTGAAGAAGACGGCAAGGTCTGGTGCTGCAAGCCTGCTGCAATCTGGTTCCTGACCCCCAATGCCGATCCCGACGACTGGGATTGAGAAAACCGATTTCATGGCAGCCCGGCATTGACCATTCCAACTCATTGCCGGGCTGCAACAGTTTCTTCCTCTGTAGGCAGCAAGCCCGGACTTTTTTTTATATCTTGCCAAGACTTTTTTCAATCCGGGGCTGGATAGCGCTTAACAGTTCGCTGCTTTCAAGGTACGGGCAGGGTTTATCATAGGGAAAATCACGGCATTGTTTCGGTCGCACCTCATGGATTGTACACCGTTTACACAACCTGTCGTCTGCCAGAAAAATACAGGACCCATCATCCCGTGTTTTAAAGGTGTACCTGTTTTCAAGATAGCGCTTCCGAACCTCTCCATCTGAAATATTGAAATGCCTGGCAATCCGGTTAATATCCCCGGCCATGATATAGAGAGTTGCTCCCTGCAGCCGATAGCAGCAGTAGCCGGGACAAAAATTACAGAACTCCTTATTGCTGCTCAGACAGTATTTCCCTGATATTTTCATCGTTAACAGTCTCCGGACTTGACTGACGACTCCTTCTTATCGCTGTCGTCACTCATCACGGGGTTCTTCATAACTATGTGTTTTATATGACTCTGACCTGTAAGCGATCACAGGTAGTCCAGATTTGCGTAGTTTCTCCCGTTCGCTATAGTCCGCCTATGCGTACGGGAGAAACCGCGTGAAGATGGGCTGCCTGTGACCGCTTACTCGCTGTCACTATCCTGAAAATGATCAAACCCCAGGTAGCTGACAGGAATCTTTCGGATTCCGGAACCGGTATCTTCAGCGGTAACCAGAGTCACCCCGGAACCTCTGACAACAGTCCCGACCGGGCAAAGGCAAAGTCCACATCCGTCAGCAAGACGGACAAGCTGATCACTGTTTTCCGGTGCTGCTGTCAGAAGAAGCTCATAATCCTCTCCTCCCTGCACCATCCAATGCAAAGGATCTTTTTCAAGTATTTCCGCTGCCCGGCAAAGAGCAGGGTCAGGAACCAGCTGGTCAGCAACAATTTCAGCACCCACCCCGCTTGCCTGACACAGATGCGCCAGGTCCGTTGCCAACCCGTCTGAGACATCCATCATCGCATGCACCAAGCCGCTTTCAGCAAGCCTCAGACCGAGAGCAACCCTGGCACGGGGACGCAGATGGGCATCCAACAGTATTTGCAGATCAGGCGTACTCCTGTCTGACTGCAGCAAAGCCAACCCGGCAGCAGAAAGTCCCAGGGGACCGCTCACCCAGACAGTATCCCCGATGCAGGCCCTGCTTCGATACAGGATACGGTCCTTTGGAGCCTCACCAATAACAGTCAACGTAAGGGCCACAGGTCCCGGACTTGCCACCGTATCACCGCCGATCAGAATACACCCGTAGTCTGCAAGTGCGTGGGCCAGACCTGATGCAAAACGATCAAACCAGGCCTTATCAAAGCCCCGTGGCAACCCAATGGAGAGAAGAATAAACAGTGGTGCTCCTCCCATGGCAGCGATATCACTTACATTAACTGCCACAGACTTTTCAGCCAGCTGCTCCGGCGGGTGCAGATCCAGTTTAAAGTGCACTCCTTCAAGCAGTGTGTCCATGGTCACCAGCCAGGCCTTGTCCCGGGTTTTACTGATCACGGCACAGTCGTCTCCGATCCCCTGCAGCAGGTCGCTGCAGTCTCCACCAACAAGAAGCTGTAACTGCTTGATAAGCTCACGTTCTTTCATCAGTCACCTGATCCCTGCGATGGTTACCTTTTCAGCTGCACAGAGTCGCTTCACATGCTGGAGGAATTATTTCACCAACCGCAAGCCTTTCCTTTTATCAGTCGACACCGGTGGTGTGGGCACCGGCCGGGATATATCAAAGTCAACTGCCTTGATAAAACGGGCTTCACCGCCCATGGTAAAAATTTCCCGACCGGTAAACTGTTCCACTCTCAAGGTCCAGGTAAGCGGCTGGGGCGGTACG
This sequence comes from uncultured Desulfobulbus sp., assembly GCA_964551175.1. Classification (GTDB taxonomy): domain Bacteria; phylum Desulfobacterota; class Desulfobulbia; order Desulfobulbales; family Desulfobulbaceae; genus Desulfobulbus_C. The sequence continues at coordinate 20,138 of CAZKBZ010000011.1, read as the reverse complement.
GACAGGACCTGCATATGAACATGCCACCACTCATCTTTGCGTGAAGAATCCCTTTCAATACCCGTTACCAGGGCATAGACCAGCATCTGCGGCTCCTTGGCCACCAGCAATACCAGGTCACCCACCTCGGTTGTCTCTTTAAAGTGAACATGTTCTTTAAGTTCATCAACTAATTTTTCCATATTTCCTTTTCCGTATCAGCGAACTTCGGATTCACAACCCACCTCAGGGATCATATCTATATTTTTCATATATTTCTAACTTGTAAGTGGTCACGGGTAGTCCAGATTCGTGCAGTTTCTTCCGTTCGCTATAGCCAACCTATGCGGACGGGAGAAATCGTGTGAAGATGGGCTGCCCGTGATCGCTTACTCAGATTCATTCCGGTTGGGTTCCACTGTCAGCACAATGGAGTCAAGCACAACCTCTCCCGGTGCGGTATAACTGCGCACTCCCTTTGCACGGTACATCTTGAGTCCGTCGAGCAGGGGCAGGATCACCTGGTCCAGTAAAACCTTGCTCCTGACTCCTGCCTGTTCGTCACGGATGGCGATAATGGTGCCTGCCCAGGAAGCAAACTCTTTCAATGAATCAATAAGCTCTGCCGTCCGGGCAAAGACAACCAGATTTGAAGGCTTGTCCATACCCATATCAACTGCCTGAAAGACATCGTCGCTGACCAGCCGCCCGGAGTTGTGTTGCAGAATGTCCTCAATCTGCTCCCGACTGTCGGCAAGTACCAGGAACCTGTCCAGCAATGCATACGATGGTTGCATCAGGCCTCCTCCAGCCAAGATTGAAACAACAGGAATTCCTGCTACTTTATCACGCCTGAGCGGCAGGCCGGAAATCATTTTTTCAAGCAGTGTCTGCACCCTGTCAGGGTCTGCCAGCTCAATGCACAGACAGATGCTGGGTACTGGAAAAAAACCCGATGTTCTGATTTCAGGAATATGAAAGCTGAATTCCCGTCCGAACAATGCAAGAAACTGATCAATGGTCATCCCTGTCTGTTCTTTTATCCAGTCGGCAATACTCGTAGCCGCTGCAAGCTCTTCCTCTGTTCCCCGGGCAAGAGTTTCCTGCCACCAGGCCGACAGATCAAGCCAGTTGCTCCAGAAATACACAAGTACCTTCAACGGCATTTTTCCTATACTGCTGTTCTCCACAGGCTTCCTGGTATAGATGGTTTTCTGAAACGGAGCCAGCTGGTCCGGATCAAACTGGACAATAGCTGTGAACTGTTGCGTATTGTTCCCTGCGTGGTGAAAAAAAGCCATGCGCTCAGTTCCGGCAAACTCGGGCAGATCATGTCCTCCGGAACTTCTCTCCGGCCACAATCCGCTGAGCAGAAGTTTCAGGCGACTGAAATCAGCAAACAGAAAAAAATCATCTTCTTTCCCGGATCGATCTTTCAAGGCCATGTAATCACTGTTCAGCACCATTCCGGTCTGCTCCTGGACAAGATGCTTGAGTGAAAGATCGATACTGTGCTTAACCGTCTTCACACCGGAGGAAATGACCACCTGCCCGTCAACTGAAGCAACATGCAACCGGGTACCGTTTTCCCGGACAAAGACCGCAATGGGGAATCCCTGGTAAGACAATGTTTCATCCCGATCCAACACCCGGGCCAGTATGCCCAGCAACTCCGGCAAAACATGCTTATGCTGACCCGTTACCACCATCAGCAGATTCTCGGCCAGTGCTCCCTGCGGATCCTGCCTGAAGGCAATCGGATCGACCGGAAGCAGGGCAACAACAACTCGTCTGCTGAACAGTTCTGTAAACAGGGGATCGGCAAAAAAGGCATGCATCCGTCTGAACTGATGCAGCAGCTGTTCAGGCAGCGGACCCTCGACCTCCAGCTGAGCCAGCACATAGGGCCAGTCAATGGAGGAGAGGCTGCGGCCGAACCTGGACCGGAGAAAACTCGTCGCCGCCCCGGCCGCATCGGTCCAGTCCACCATCAGCACTGTCTGCCTGGGGACCAGTTCCAGCGGGTCCCCAGGCTGCTGCCTGCGAAATGTCAGCAGGTAGACGGCAGCTCCGGTAAAGGCCAGAAAGATTATCAGCCAGAGAAAACGTTTCATCTATTCATCCTGAATTTCCCTGTCCTGTATATGCCTGCACAAAATGGTAAAGAGCTCGACAGCATTGATCGGCTTGGCAATGTAATCATCCATGCCGGCCTGCAGACAGGTTTCACGATCGTCCCTGCCGGCATGGGCAGTCATGGCAATGATGGGAACATGACGATCACTCCCCTCCTCCAGCTGCCGGATCATGCGGACAGCCGCCAGCCCATCCATCTCAGGCATCTGGATATCCATGAGAATACAGTCAAAAACTTCGCTCTGCCACTGCCTGACCGCTTCCTTGCCGTTGGCTACCGAAACGACATCAAAACCGGCCTGCTCGAGAACGGCAATGGCCAGGGTGGTGTTGATGAACTCATCCTCGGCGAGCAATATTTTCCCCTTGCATGACACAGGGGCTCTTGGTTCAGGGTGAACCGGTTCCGTTTTACTGTCTGACAATTCCTTTTCCGCCAGGCCAAAGGGCAGAGAAAAATAAAACCTGCTCCCCTTGCCGGGCTCACTTTCAAAATGAAGTTCTCCACCCATGAGATTAACTAAATTTCTGGAAATAGAAAGACCAAGCCCTGTGCCGCCGAAATGTCTGGAGTGTGAGGAATCAGCCTGAACAAATGCCTCAAAAATTGAATCCTGCTTGTCCGCTTCAATCCCCACGCCGGTGTCAAGCACCTCAAACAAAAGTTCCACCCTGTTACCGGCAAGATATTTCTGCACCTGTATTCTGACAAGAACAAACCCCTGATGGGTAAACTTCAGGCCATTGCCCACCAGGTTAAGCATGACCTGAATCAGTCGATTTTTATCACCTTCAAGTCTGTCAGGAACGTCATCACCAATATCACTACGCAGCAGCAACCTCTTTTTCTGGGCCTGGACCTCCAGGTTGCTGATTACCTCCTTCGTGGAACTTCGAAGGGAAAAAGGATAGTGTACAATTTCAATCCTGCCTGCCTCGACCTTGGAAAAGTCAAGAATATCGTTGACAATATTCATCAACCTTCGCCCTGATTCACGGATGAGCTCCAGGCGGTGAGCCTGCTCCTTGTTCAGGTCGGTCTGCAGAAGCAGGTCACAGAGGCCGATAATACCGTTCATGGGTGTACGGATCTCATGGCTCATATTGGCCAGAAACGTGCTCTTGGCCCGATTGGCCGCTTCCGCTTCCTCTTTGGCCTGCTCAAGTTCTGATTCAACCTGTTTGCGTCTTGTGATGTCCTGGATAACCCAGACTACCCCGTGAGTCAGATCACTGGGCACCAAAGCCTTACCGCTCAAAGCGCAGTAGATGGCTGTACCGTCCTTGCGGGCCAGCCTGTACTCAAGATATTCAAGATCGAATTCGACCAGCTGCCGGGCATGGAGCTGAACAAAACGACGAAAGGAGCGCCTGTTCAGAAAAAAAATCGAGGCTTCCGCTTCCAGCAGTTCCTCCCGGTGATAGCCGAGCATCCGGCATAACCGTTCATTTACATTTTTAATACGTCCGTCACGGACCAGTACAATACCGACCAGACTTGCACTGAAAATGGATTCCAGCTCCCTGGCCATCAGCAGACGATCAGCCTCGGCCTTTCTGCCGGCCATTTGTCCCCTGCGTATTTCCGCACTCAACTGTTGCTCACGCCTGAACTGCAGATTCACTGCGATCAGCATTCCCCCGATCACCAGGGCCAGGGCTGACATGAACAGCACAAATGACAGTGGATAGGGTGCCACCTGCAGGGTAACCACCTGCCAGCCCGCCAGTTGCACCGGGTGTTTATCAACCATGGCCCGCATGGAGTCATACTGGACAAACCCGCTGTCAAGAGAAAACTTCAGCGGTTTGATAGCAATGGAACTGAACTGCCGACTTGCAGACAACCGTTGTACGGTGTTGCTTGAAAGAGGTCCGGTGCTGTGAAAAAGCCATTCAGGACGGCTTGCGGCAAAAACAATTCCTTCATCAGTCAGCAGAAGTGCATCCTGTTTTCCTTTCAGGGCCGACAGGAAGGCATCTATAGACTGCAGACTGATTTTGATCACTGCAACTCCGACAGGCTCTGAACTGTCGCCGGAATAAACAGGCTCGCTGAAATAAATACCACGCCTGCCGGTAGTTACCCCGACGGCGGCATAATGATAAGAGTTGCCGGCTATGGCCTGGCTAAAATAGGGCCTGAACCGGTAATTATTACCGGTCAGGGTCTGGCCGTTTCCATAGGGTGAACAGGCGACGACTGTTCCCCGGCGATCCAGAACATAGACAATGGCTGCGGAAAGAACTTCACGAGCAGTGGTCAGTATTTTCAGAGTTTGAGGATCATCAGGAGGACGCTCACCTGTGCAAACTTCCTGAATTTCAGAAGATGGTACCAGGTGTCGGACCGCAGAATCGAAATGATTGAGGATGATCTCGTTGATTTCAAAAGCGAGCTGGGCAGTAACCGATTTCTGTTTATTATGGTACATCAAGCGCACGGCCTGATCACTGCCAAAGATAATAAAGCAGATCGCAATAAGGGTAAGAACGCAGATAATCGCTATACGGACACGCAATGGATCTGCAACCGTATTCACCTCGCCATTAAATAAACGACCTGCTTCGGAACCTTTACTCTGCTGCATCACGATTCGATGGGTGAAGGATATCGTATTGTTTCACAAGATAAGGGAAATGTCAGCAACTAACATCCGTTGACATAAAAAAAAAGCCGCACCTGAAGGCGCGGCTCATGGTAGAAGGTGCGGCTACAATTATACCGTAAATTCAGTCAGCCACATATCATGCTTATTACAGAAACTGGTTGCATACGCCTTGCCCTTGTATCCTGCCGGCAGTTCAAAGGAAGACTCCGGCTTATCAGCAGGCGTAAATGTCTTGCCGCCCACCACCGTACCATCGATAAGAACCACGGTATGACGGACAATATAATGTGCTTCAGACATGGGGTGGATGGTTGCAAGGGAAACCTTGCCTGCCTCTACCTTGACTTCCGGTGCATGGCTGCCCACCTTTTTGGCCCACTGCCCGGGGTGATCTTTTGTATAGACAACCCCTAGGTATGGTGCGGATGAGGCAAAAACAGCCGTAGTCGAGCCAAGGGCCATAACAGATGCGGCAACAGCTGTTGTTTTCAAAAAATCTCTTCGGTTGTTCATTTTCTTTCCTCCGAGTGAATTTTTCAATAATAATTATTAATATATCAAAAATACAATTTATGCAAATATTTTATAAAAAAATCCCTGCCCGAATAACCGGGCAGGGACATAATGGGAACAGGACTGGCAGCAGCTGATATTAGGCTACCTTGAAAAATTGCCTTTTCGCCCGATCTCTGTGTCACAGGAAAATGAAAAATGCTCACATATGTCTAATATGCTGCGCTATTTAATTTTCCTGTTCCTTGATCTCGAACGAAAATTCTAATTTTTCAAAGCAGCCATTACATAATGGTTTTCACAGCCGTATCAGCAAAGGCAATAATCTTTGCAGGAAAGGCACCCATGATGACAATAATCAGAACAAGTGCCACACTGCCGACTTTGGTAATTGTATTGATCTCAACTACCGCTCTGTCGCCGGCATCAGCGGTAAAGGCTGCCTTGACCACACAGAGATAATAATAGATGGCTATACCTGCATTAATGGCTGCCAGGATGACAAGAATCAGATATCCCTGTTTCAAAGCACCTGCAAGCAGTAAAAACTCGCCCATAAAACCGACCATGGGTGGTATTCCTGCAAGGGCAAACAGGCCGACAGCGAGCAGGAAAGCCAGCATGGGCTGCCGTTTATGCAGCCCGTTCAAATCGGTGATTGAGATATTCTCACCACTTACTGAAACGTTGCTGAGCACGGTATAGCAGGCGATATTCATGAACACATAACCTGCAATATAGTACATGGCCGTGGCATAACCGCTTGCACTCATTGTCAGCAGTCCAAGCAGAATAAACCCTCCGTGGGCAATACCGGAATACCCCAGCATTCGTTTGACATCGGTCTGTACCAGGGCAATCAGGTTACCGTAAAACATGGAACAGATCGCCAGCACCATCATGAGATAGATGAGCACCTGGGTGTCACCGGGAACCATGATAACAAAACGAATCAGCAGGGCCACGGCACCAAGCTTGGGGATAGTGGCTACGAAACCTGTTGTTTCATTGGAAGCACCCTCATATACATCAGGTACCCAGAAGTGCATGGGGAAAATTGCCAGTTTATAAAAGAACGCTGAAAGGACCATGACCACTGCAAATAAGGCAGCAGGCTGGGAAGCGACCTGCTGCAGTCCGGGCACGATATCCTTGATATAGGTCGTTCCGGTTAAACCGAAAATATAGCTCATACCAAACAGCATGAATCCCGTTGCCAGCACACCGAAAAGAATATACTTAATGCCTGCTTCCATCTGTTCCCTGATGCCGGTCGAATCGTCACGCATGGGAACCATCAGGTACAGGGCAAAAGATGACAGTTCCAAAGAAACAAACAGGGTTATCAGTTCCACCGCACTGACCAGCGCCATCAGACCGAGACAACTGAGGAAAAGGAACATGTAATACTCCGGCCTAACTGACCTGTCTATACCCTTCAGATTCTGCCCGGCTATGAGAACAAACACAAGACCCAGGCTGATTATCAGTTTAAAAAACTGTGAAAACAGGTCTACCTGATAACAGCCGCTGAAAAACATTGTGTCTTGATTTAAACCGATCAACGAGCAGATAAACGTGACAACACCTAAAAATATTGCCGTATTGTTCACCTGGGCATCGTTCAGCTCTTTACTGAGACTCAGGCCGAAAAAAGCCAGAGCACCAGTCAGAAGTACTAATTCGGGTAGAATAGCCATTGGATATGCCTTTCCTTAGTTATTCAAAATTTAATCGTTCAGCTTCCGTCAATATCCTGTTCACTGGAGCAGTACCTGAGCTACGCCCTGAACCTGCTGCCAGCTGTGCAGTTGATCAAGAAGATTAGCAACAGATGTATGTATTAAATCAACAAACGGCTGAGGTCCAAGGCCGATCCAGAAAACAAACAGGGCAAAAGGCGCCAGCACGGTAATTTCACGGAAGCTCAAATCACTCAGATGGGACTGATCCGGATTATTCTCCGTGCCGTACAGCAGTTTCTGCAGCATACGCAGCATGTAGGCAGCGGCAAGAACAGCACCGGGGATGGCAGCAAGGGCCAGTCCTTTGTTCACTTCAAACACGCCGGAAAGAATCAGGAACTCACCAATAAATGAGTTTGTGCCTGGAAAACCGAATGAAGACAGGGCAAAAAGGCCTAAGAACGTTGCATACCAGGGCATGAACTTTCCGCATCCCTGGGCAACACTCAATTCACGGCTGTGGGTCCGCTCATAGATCATCCCCACACAGAGGAACAGGGCACCGGTGGTGACACCATGGTTGATCATCTGGATAATCGAGCCCTCTATTCCCCGGGTGTTCAGGACAAAAATACCAAGTGTTACAAATCCCATGTGACCGACTGAGGAATAGGCAATCAGTTTTTTCATGTCGCTTTGGGCAAGCGCCGTAAAACCGCCGTATATAATACCGGCAATCGAAACCCAGAGTATGTATGGGGCAAGCATGAAGGTCGCTTCCGGGGTGATCGGGATACAGAAGCGCAACATACCGTATGTTCCCATCTTCAGCAGCACGGATGCAAGGATGACCGAACCGGCTGTCGGTGCCTCAACATGAGCTGCAGGCAGCCAGGTATGCAGCGGAAACATGGGGACCTTGATGGCAAAGGCCAGAAAAAAGGCCAGAAAGACCAGGACCTGAAAAGTTGTGGAATAACTCTGCCACATCATGTCCGGAATAAAAAAGCTGCCGTTCTTGAAGTAAAGGGCAAGTATGGCGACCAGCAGAAAGACGGAACCGGCCATGGTGTAGATAAAGAACTTGATTGATGCATATTCCTTGCGTGGTCCGCCCCAGACTGCAATAAGCAGATACATGGGAATAAGCATGAACTCCCAGAAGACCCAGAACAGGATAAAATCCAGGGCAACAAACAGGCCGACCATGGACACCTGCATGATGAGCAGGCAGAACATGAACTGGGTGACCCGGGTCTTGATATACTTCCAGGAGGCAAGCACACAAAAGGGCATGATCAAGGTACTCAACAGTACCAGCAGAATAGATATACCGTCGACTCCCAGTATATAATTGATATTCCACTGCGGAACCCAGGAATGTGCCTCGGCAAACTGATATTTGGCCGTGCCTGCATCAAAACCGATGAGCAGGGGTATTGAAAAAATCGCCTCAAGAGTGGTGATCAACAGAGTCCACAGCCGGGCAAATTTTTCACCGGAAAAGAAAAACAGGACCACCGCTCCAGCCAGGGGGAAAAAAATCAGGAAACTGAGCAGGGGAAACCCCTCGTTGACATTAAGTAAACAGTCCATTCCCTACGGTTCCTTTATGAAAGTTGAAAGAGGATATAAGCTATCAGAATAACGGCTGCAAACGATGCCGCAAAGTATAACGAGTACTGAATCTGGGCGAACTGGAGAACACGCAGCCGACCACCCAGTCCCCGGACGGTACGGGCAAAACCGTCAACAACCCCGTCAATTGCATTCCAGTCAAACCAGCTCCAGAATCTGGCAGTCGTCATCAGGCTGCGCAATCCGACCACACGATACACTTCACTCCAGGCGGTATCAAACCACTGCAATGGATTCTTGGCGACCCAGAGAAAGAACAGCCCTGCTTTGCGGTAGAACCAGTCCATATCCAGACAGATGCAGTCCACGGGCTCCAGGTATTTCTTGAGCAGGAAAAAGGCCAGCGCGGCAAAACCAAGGATCTGCAGGGTTTCTGCAAGATGATATGCAGTAAATGGATCGTAATGCACCGGATAGGGCAGCATGGAGTAGAGAACTCCGGGTGCTGAGCCGACGTAAATACAGAGGGCTGCACCAAAGGCCATGGCAGCCATCATGTTCCAGTTCGGATCTGCAGCCTTTTGCCAGGTTTCCTCGGAACAGTTGTTCTTGCCGAAAAACAGAAAGTAGGGCAGTTTGACGCCGTTATACATGAATGTACCGGTGGCACCCAGCATCAGCAGCCAGGAGGCCCAGTTAAGATGCGTCTCAAAACCGGCTCCGATAATCATGCCCTTGGACACGTAGGCAGCAAAGAAGGGTGCAGCCGATATGGACAGACAGCCGATGATGGTAAAGAAAAAAGTCACCGGCATCTTTTTGTACAGACCACCTAACTCAGTAAACTTGGTTTTACCGGTCATGTAGAGAACCGATCCGGTTCCCATGAAGAGCAGACTCTTGTACAGGATATGGACAACAGCATGGGCTGCGGCACCGTTGATGGCGAGCTCGGTGCCGATTCCCACACCAGCCACCATGTATCCGACCTGAGAGACAATGGACCAGGCAAGCAGTTTGCGGATATCGTTTTCCATAACCGCATAGATCACACCGTACAGGGCCATGATCACGCCGAGCAGGATCAGAATATCCATACCTGCGCAGGAACGGGCCAGCGTGTAGACTGCTGTTTTGGTGGTAAAAGCACACATGAAGACTGCACCGTTAAAGGATGCTTCAGAGTATGCATCCGGCAGCCAGGAATGCAGGGGAACAACAGCCGCATTCAGGGCAAAACCGGCCATGATCAGCCAGGTGTACAGTTCGGGATTTTTGACATCAAGCAGAGAAAACTCGATGTCCCCTACTGCCTGGTAACGAAGCATGATACCGAACAGCAGAACAACACCACCAATGGTGTGTATTATCAGGTAGCGGTACCCGACCTTGAGTGACTGCGGTCCCTTACGGAACCAGATGAGAAAAACGGATGCAAAGGCCATCATCTCCCAGAACAGAAACACGGTCAGGTAATCACCGGCATAGATAGTCCCCAGGGAACCGGCAACATAGAACCAGGCAGCCATGTGCTCCCCGGTTTTTTCAACGTGCATGCCGTACAGAGTGCCGATCAGGGCCATCAGGGCCATAATGGAGGCAAATATCGAAGCCAGCTTGTCCACACGGCCGAACACCAGCTGCCAGTCCATGAACTGGAAAGTGGCAAACGAGCCGGTGAGTGAATTGTTGCTGACAACTGCGCCCAGGGTAAGCAGCGGGATCAGGATCAGATACGGCTTGCGGAGTGGTCCGCGTATAAAGGGCACAAGCAATGCACCGATTATCATGATCAGTGCTGGATGGATGAAACTACCTGTCATTGACTTTTCCTCACTTGAACTGAGTGCGTATACTTGGCCTTACTCGTCTGAATCATCAAGCCAGATTGATTTTTCGTAATAATCATCAGGTTGCTGGATACCGGCCTTACCAAACCAGCGGGCAACACCGATAACCGCTGCAGCAGCGCAGAACCCGAAGATCGACCAGAAAAACGGAATATTCTGTTCCGCCCAGGTATGGGCATGGTGCTTATCCACTGCAGCGGCAAAGGCTGCAATGCAGATAAGGAGAACAATGCAGACCATGACAACGGTCTTCATACGTGCCTGCAGATACTCGATTAACTTAATCATCCTGTCACCGCCTTGACGAACTGCATCATGAAGTTAGGATAAATCCCGATGATCACGGAAACTGTTACAGCAATCAGAATTGGAATCAACATGGTAAGAGGAGCCTCTTTGATACCCGTTTCGCCCTCACCCTCAGGTCTCTTGCCAAAGAATGCCTTATAGGTGACCGGAGCGAAATAAGCGACATTGAGTACGGTGGAGGCAATAAGAATCAGGAGAATACCAACCTGATGTGCTTCCATGGAGCCGACCAGCAGATACCACTTGGAGACAAAGCCAGCCACCGGTGGTGCTCCGATCATGGACAGCGAAGCTACTGCAAATGCACCAAAGGTGAAGGGCATGGTTCTGCCGAGCCCGCCCATTTCCGAGATCAGTTTTTTGTGGGCTGCAATATAGATGGCACCGGCACAGAAAAAGAGCGTGATCTTGGAAAAGGCATGGTTGACGATATGGATCAGACCGCCTTCAATTCCATGGGGAGTGAGCAGGGCAACACCTAAAATAATATAGGACAGCTGACTGACCGTGGAATAGGCAAGCCGTGCTTTCAGGTTATCCTTGGTCAGGGCGATGACCGAGGCCATGATAATGGTAAAGCCGACAAAATAGGCGGTCGGGATACCGAGATTGAGCATGGACATCGTATTCACACCAAAGACATACAGCATGGTCCGTGTTGTACAGAAGACACCGACCTTGACAACGGCCACTGCATGCAGCAGTGCGGAAACCGGAGTAGGTGCGACCATGGCTCCGGGCAGCCAGTGATGGAGCGGCATGACGCCGTTCTTGGCAAAGCCCAGTATACAGAAAACATAGAGCATGATGATTACCCAGCTCTTGGTATCAGCCGGGAACATGCCGGTGAACATCTGATGCGGGAAGTCCAGATTGCCGACCAGTACATAGATCAGGATCAGGGCCGGCAGCAGAAACATTTTTGCAGTTGTAGTCAGGTAGACGATGTACTTGCGGGCGCCGGCATAGCCTTCTGCGTCCTGATGATGGGCAACCAGCGGATAGGTGCAGATTGAAACAATTTCGTAGAACAGGTAGAGGGTGAAGAGATTGTCCGACAGGGCAACACCAATGGCACCGAATATGGCCAGGGCAAAACAGGCATTGAACCTGGTCTGGCATGGTTCATCATGGGCCCGCATGTAGCCCAACGAGTAAAACACGGCAATCATCCACAGGGACGAGGCCACCATGGCAAAGATCATGGAGAAGCCGTCGGCCCGCAGGGTAATTGATAACCCCGGCAGCAGGGTGAAGATGTTATATACCAGCGTCTTCCCTTCCCTGATGGCCGGGATAAAGGAGAGCACGATACAGAACAGCAGTACTGCCGAGCAAAACGAGACTGTTTCGCGCAGATTGACATTGTTCTTCAATGTCATGACAACCAGTGCACCGAAGAGCGGTATCATTACCGCAATGCCAAGGGTGCTATTCTCTACAATGTTTACAGTTGTGGAAACAGGGTCCATAATCATCCTCTCGGGTTGTCGATGTATCGGCTGTACAACCCTTTTAGTGAACTAAACAGATTTCGCAGGCGAACTCTTTAGCTTAAGAACCGCACCTATCCATGCATATCAACAATATCTTCAGTCTCAATCGACTTATAATTTCTGTACACGGCAATCACGATACTGACGGCAATGGCCGCCTCGGCAGCAGCAATTGCCATAATAAACAGGGTGAAGATCTGACCGATGACCGGATCCGGAGCCAGGAACCGGTTAAATGCCATGAAGTTCATGCTTGCACCGGAAAGTATCAGCTCGGAGGCAATGAGCATCCCGATAATGGTTCGACGGGATACCAGTCCGTAAACACCAAAGCCAAAGAGCATGGCCCCGATTACCAGGTAGGTGTTAAGACAGTTATACAGGTTGAGGAGAGCCATAATCTAATTCCTTCCTTTGCGCGCCAGTACCAGGGCGCCGATAATTGCGATCAGCAGGACAATGGAAATCAGTTCAAAAACCATGGAATGGCTGGTGAGCAGAACTTTTCCCATGGACTCCACATCTCCTGTGCCCGTGCGCGGAAAAACCTGCCACTCGGTTTTTATGCCAAGAATGGAAAGGGCGGCAAAGATAAGAGAGGCGGCGGCAATACCAAGAGGACCGGCAAGGGGAGGTCCCTTCATACCGGCGGTATCAGATTCTTCGGGTGTGGCCATCATAATGGCAAAGGCGATCAGGATAGATACAGCGCCGACATAGATGAGCATCTGCATCATGGCCACAAACGGACTGAGCAGGAAATAATAGACACCTGCAACACCGGTGAAGCAGACCGCCAGCCCGGAAATACATCTGACAAGTCTCCTGGAGACCACGGCTATCCAGGCACCGGCAAAAATCAGGCCGACCGTGATTAGAAAGATGATACCAACAAAGCTTTCAGCCGAAAAAAGCGAAGGGTTGGCAACTGTCTGACAGATTGTTGCTTGCATCAGCCCTGTTCCTCCAGTCGTTTGAGAAGATCAAAAATGTAATCTTCCTTCCTGGTACTGGCCAGATTGTAATCCTTGGAAAATTGTATCGCACCGAAGTTGCAGCTCTCTATGCAGGTTCCGCACAGGCTGCACTTTGTAAAATCAAGATGGTATTTGGTCAGCGCCTTCTTCTTCTCACCTTCCGGTTTCTTACCGGCAAGAGAAATGCAGCCTGACGGACAGGAGCGCATGCACATGCCGCAGACGACACATTTCGGCTTCCCGGTTTTTTCATTTGGTATCAGTTCGATATGGCCGCGAAACCTTTCAGTCATTTCAGGAACGACCCAAGGATACTGTTCCGTAACAACCGGCTTGAAAAACTGTCTGGCAGTGATGGAAAGCCCGACGATCAGACTTTTACTTCCACCTATAACATCGTTCCAATATTCACTCATGATTTGATCAGATCGTTTGGTTTATTCTGAGGCTGTCGCCTGTAGAGATCGTCAACATCAGAAGATCTTGATAAATGCTGCTGTGACCAACAGGTTTGCCATGGAAAAGGGAATCAGAATTTTCCACGACAGGTTGAGCAGTTTGTAAACCTGTGTTCTTGGATAGGTCCAGCGCACCCAGATCACAGTAAATAACAGAATATAAATCTTCAGCAGAAACCACCATACACCGGGAAACAGTCCAAAGGGACAATCCCAGCCGCCGAGAAACAGGACAGTGATCAGACAGGCGCCCACGACCATGTTGAGATATTCTCCCATCATGAACAGGCCGAACCCCATGGAACCGTACTCGGTCATATGGCCGGCAACAAGCTCTGACTCGGCCTCGGCCATATCAAAGGGTGCACGGTTCGTTTCAGCTATCGAGCAGATAAAGAAAATAATAAAGGAGACGGGCATGAAGATCGATTTATTCAAGGCAAAGATGTTCCAGTGCCAGAAGCCGCCCTGCTGCTGGGTGGCAATAACCTCCAGGTTCATGGATCTGGAGATCATCACGATGGTGATCACCGTGACCAGCATGGGGATCTCATAGGCCAGGTTTTGGGAAACCGAACGGGCAGCTGAGATGAGGGAATACTTGTTGCCTGAAGCCCAGCCACCTAGAAGTACGGCAATCATGGCAATTGATGCCAGGGCAAAAAGCAGCAGGACGGAAAGTTCAACCGCTCTTGCCTGGATATTGCCTGAAAAGGGTATAACGGCAAACGAGGTCAGAGCCGGGATCATGGCCAGAATCGGTGCCACCCGGAAAAGGATCTTATCTGCACCCTCGGGAATGAGCAACTGCTTGGTCATCAGCTTGAGACCGTCGGCCAGGGGCTGCAGAAGTCCCTGGAAACCTACTTCCATGGGGCCGGTACGACGCTGAATGCGGCCGGCGCCTTTACGCTCGCACCAACCCAGGTAAGCGGCATTGAGACCGGCAAAGGCCATAAATCCTACCAGATAGAGAATCGGGCGCCAGATGCTTGTGTCCATAATGTGTATTTACCCCCTTACCTCTTAACGATCTATCTCAGGAATAACCAGGTCCAGACTGCCCATGAATGCCAGGGCATCAGCCAGCAACATACCTTCGGCAACTTCACCGAAACAGCTCAGGTTACAGAAGGTTGGGGAACGCAATTTCAACTTGTAGGGATTTTTCTTGCCGTCACAGACCAGTCGATGGCCCAGATTGCCACGGGCGGTTTCAACCGAGGCCCAGTAGTCTCCTTCAGGAGGCTTGAGAATCTTGGGTACCTTGGCCTTCACAGGACCGTCGGGCAACTTGTCCAGCGCCTGCTCAATAATACGCATAGACTGCTCTATTTCATCCATCCGGACCATGTAACGAGCCCAGGAATCACAGCCATCATACACCGGCACTTCAAAATCAAATTCAGGGTAGACCGAATAGGGTTCATTCCTGCGCACGTCGTAATTTATTCCGGAACCCCGGGCAACAGGGCCGGTACAACCATATCTGCGTGCCTGCTCCTGGGTGATAAAACCGATTCCCTTCAGCCGTTTCTGCAGGATAATGTTGCCCGTAACCAGGTCATGGTAAAGGCTGGGCAGCCTTGAGCGTAGACGCTTGATAAATGCATACGTTCCGGTGGTGAACTCGTCATCAATATCATTGTAAACGCCGCCGAACCGAAAATAGCAGTAGGTCAGCCGGGAACCGGTAACCCGTTCAAGCAGATCAAGCAGATGTTCACGATCATCAAAGGCATAGAGGAGTGGAGAAAACCCACCGAGATCAAGCAGGAAAGCCGCCCACCAGAGCAGATGACTGGCCAGCCGGTTCATCTCCACCGTAATCACCCGGATATACTCAGCCCTTTCCGGCACCTCAATTCCAGCAGCCCGCTCAACTACCAGGCAGTAGCCATGATTAAAAGCCAGGGCATGGAGATAATCCATGCGGGCGGTATTGGGCATGAACTGGGCAAAATTTCCGTCCTCTGCCAGCTTTTCATGCATGCGGTGAATATAGCCAAGGACCGGTTCCGCCTTGACAATATATTCACCATCCATGGTCAGCTTGACCCTGAGAACACCGTGCGTTGCAGGATGCTGTGGACCGAGGTTGAGAACAAAGGTCTCATCCGGTTGGCACTTAATAGGTACTGTCATGGCTTAAAGTCCTTTAAGAGTGGATGAAAGTCTGCATCTTCCGGCAACAGGAGGGGAACGAGGTAGGGATGTCCGGTAAACCGTATCCCGTAAAAGTCATGGGTTTCACGTTCATGCCAGTTTGCCGACGGCAGCACATCCGAAATGGTCGGAATTTCAGGCTCTGAACGGGGAATAAAGGTGCGGATGACAACACGGCACAGATCCTGTCCGTACTGGTTGTAATCGTAAATGACCTCCAGTTTATCTTCCTTCAACCAGTCTACGCCGGCAATTGATTCAAGATAGAAACCGGCCTCATCCATGATCTTTGCAGCCTGAACGACCTGGTCCGGATCACAGAGAACATCAATATCAGTCCCCCGCGCACCATGGTCCGTCAGCATGACCCCGTTTTCGCGGGGACCTTCCTCTTCGGGCTCTTCCGGCTCGGGTTCAGGTTCAGGCTCGCCGGCCGCTTCCGCAGCTTCAGCTCCTTCATCACCACCTGCAGGAGCAGCATCCTCGGCTGCAGGCTCAGTGGAATCCGTCTCACCTTCCGGTTTCTCTGCAGTCTCAGCCTCAACAGCCGCCTCTGCTTCCGCTTCCGCCTCTGCCTGTGCCGCCGCCCTGGCCTCTGCATCTGCCGAAGCAAGCTCGGGAAACAACTCAAGCAGCGCAATCCTGGTTTCTTCTACGATACTCATGAGAGACTTCCGATTTTCTCTGGTTGTCTACGCGGCCAACGACGATTTCCGGTCAGCTTCTCTTCCAGGGTCATGATTCCTTCAAGCAGTGCTTCCGGTCTCGGAGGACAGCCTGGTATATAGACATCGACCGGCAGGAACTGATCCGCGCCTTCCACAACGTTATAGTTATTCTTGACTTTGAACGGTCCGCCGCAGATGGCGCAGTTGCCCATGGCAATAACCCACTTGGGTTCCGGCATCTGATCGTACAGGGTCTTGACCGCCGGCTCCATCTTCTTGGTAATGGTGCCGGCAACAATCATGACGTCTGACTGCCGTGGCGAGGGACGAAAGACCTCTGCCCCGAAACGGGAGATGTCAAACCTGGAACCGCCTGTACACATCATTTCGATGGCGCAGCAGGCGAGTCCGAAGGTCATGGGCCACAGGGAGTTGGCCCGACAGAGGTAGAGCAGTTTGTCTAATTGCGCAAACTGGACTATTGATGATGGTACGTTTTCTGTTCCCACTTGAAGACTCCTTTCACCCAGGCGTAAACTAAGGCCAATGACAGAATGCCGACAAAAATAAATACTTCGACTAAATCACGGACAACAAATTCCGGACTGTTGTAGGCAACAGCAACCGGAAACAAAAACAGGACATCCACATCAAAGGCCAGGAAAATCAGGGCATACATGTAATAAATGATGCCGAACCGAATCCAGGCGGAACCGATGGATTCCATGCCGCACTCAATGAACGTTCCTGTTTTGTTAGCAATATTACGGGTGTGGGATGAAGGCGAGAGGAGTTTGACAATAATAATGGGACCAAAGCCGAACAGGAGGGCACCTATCAGAAAAATAGTAACGTAGATAATGTTGGTCAAGATTTGCTGATCCATCTTTCGTCTCCGTTAAAGCCCTGTGTTTCAGAAATTCTTCGGCTGTTTCATCAATTCTAATGAAATAATCCATCAGAATTTATGTAGCCACCCTACAAAAGCAGACAGGGTGTTGTCAATATAAAATGAAGCTCCATTCATTTTATTTGCGAAGAAAATCACTGTCTATTCTGACAATGAAAGCTATTGACCTTTGCATTATATCTGTTAAAATAAAAATAAATAAGTTTTTTTTATCAAAGTCTTCATTTTTTTTTATGCACACCTCTGCTGCTCAACCAGCAAGGAAATTCTATGCCAATCACCCTCAGGCAGCTTGAAATCTTCATCGCTGTTGCAGAAACACAGCAGGTCACCCGGGCCAGCAAAAAACTGTTCCTGACCCAGTCCGCCGTAAGTATGGCCCTGGGAGAACTGGAAAACCAGCTAGGTGCTCCGCTCTTTGACCGGCACGGGCGCAGTCTGCTGCTCAATGACCGTGGCCGCTACCTGCTTCCCATGGCCAAGGACATTACCTTCAAGGTATGGAACATCGAATCCATGCTCAATGAAAACCGGGAACTGATTGCAGGAACACTGGAGATCATTGCGAGCTCCACCATCGGCAACTATGTCCTGCCCTACCTGATCGGCGCGTTCATGCGGCTCAATCCGGAGACCCGTATCAACATGCAGGTAGCCAATACCAAACGGGCGGAAAAGCTTGTCTCCCGTGGCGATATGGATCTCGGGTTTGTTGAAGGGGGGATAAGCAATGAAAAAATACGGTCGGTGCCCTGGTTCAAGGATCAACTGGTGGTTATTTTCAACCCCTGCCATCCCTTGGCTGAAAAAAAGGTGTTCAAGGTACCTGATGACCTGGAGGATACGTTCTGGGTCATGCGTGAAGAAGGTTCAGGAACAGCTGAAATCTTTAAGAATAAATTGGGGAAACATGTGGTCCTGCTGAAAGTCGTTACCCGGATGGGTCATACCGAGGCCATAAAAAAAGGAGTTGAAGCCGGTATCGGGGCCGCCTGCCTGTCGGAACTCACCATCTGCCGGGAGATAGAACAGGGCTGGTTGAAAAGCCTCACCATTGAGGGTGTAGACATGTCCCGCCAGCTGCGCATTATCCAGCACAAAGACAAAGTAACCACCCGCCTGATGGATGAATTCCTCAGTTTCTGTGCAGTCATGACCGAAAACCTGGGCGTGGAATATCTGGCGTCGCCCTGGAAACTGCAGAATCTGCTCAGTCAGCTCAGCAAAGAGAGAGAGAAAGCAGCATTCTCCCTCCCTTCAAAAAACATTTAGGGTGCTTCGAAACAGCAATTTTGCAAGGTGGCCTTTAATCAGGCAACAGACTGCATCGCCTCTGCAATGGAGCTGCACACATAATCCATATTCTCCGTGGTCAGGCCGGCAACATTGATGCGTCCTCCACCGACCACATAGATTCCCTTCTCGGCCCGCAGCCAGTTGACCAGCTCATCCGACAGACCACTGAAGGAAAACATCCCCCGCTGCTGCTCAATAAATGAAAAATCTCCTTTCACCCCGCTGTCTGCCAATCCTCTGACAAGGCCTCTCCGCATATCCCTGATACGATCCCGCATGTCCGCCAGTTCAGCCAGCCACTGCTGATAGAGCTGGGAATCCTCAAGAATAAGGGTTGCCACCAGACCACCATGGGCAGGCGGGTTGGAATAGTTCGTCCGGATGACCGTCTTGACATGACTCATGGCCACGGCAGCCTCATCACTGGAGGGACAGATTATGGTCAAGGCACCGGTACGTTCATTGTACAGGCCAAAATTCTTGGAAAAAGAACTGGCCACCAGGAAATCAATCCCGGAGGCTGCAAACTGCTCCACTGCATAGCGGTCTTCAACAATTCCCTCACCAAATCCCTGGTAGGCAAAGTCAAGAAAGGGGATCCAGCCCTGCTGTCCGGCAATGCGGACGACCTCGTCCCAGCCCGCCTGATCCAGATCGACCCCTGAAGGATTATGACAGCAGGTATGCAGAACCACTATATCACCGGCAGGAATCCTGCCCAGATCACTGACCATCAGCTCAAAATCAAGTCCCTTGGATTCCGGGTTATAGTAGCTGTACCTGTCCAGTTCAAAGCCCGCATCACCAAAGATACCGTTATGATTGGCCCAGGTGGGGGAACTGACCCAGACCCTGGCCTGCGGTTTGAACTTCTTCAACAGGTCTGCACCGACTTTCAGGGCCCCGGTACCACCGGGAGCATGGACAGTGACAGCTCTTGCCGACTGAAGGACCTCGTTCTTCTCTCCAAAAATAAGCTTCTGTACCGCCTCTGCATAGGCGGGATCTCCGGATATGGGCAGGTAACTCTTTGTTGTCTCACGGGCCAGCAGTAGCTCTTCCGCCTTTTTCACAGCCCCGAGAATAGGCGTATTGCCCTGGTTGTCCTTATAGACTCCGACTCCGAGATTGACTTTTCGGGGGTTCTGTTCCTTTTTAAACTGTTCAGTCAACCCCAGGATCGAATCCGGAGGTGCCGGCTGGATATTCTTCCACATTGTTATCTCCTTCTACCGGGCTTGACGCTCCTTGTCTGCACTTAACAGATAGAGTGCGCCTGCCTCCTGTAACCATCTGATTTATCGAAAATAGCAAAGAAAACATCCCATGCAGACAACCGGCAACGATGCCGCGTTCCCTGGACAGGCGAGACCATCATTCACTGATTATATTTAATTTCTCCAAAAATGCCATGACCTAAATTTGATCAAGAAAAAAAACTTCCCTGTCCTGTAATATTGTACCGCGAAAAACGAATCGATTTAGTCTGCTCCCCACAGCTCCTT
>CAZKBZ010000010.1:6549-46073 GCA_964551175.1 uncultured Desulfobulbus sp. | reverse complement strand
TATAAAGAACGCATTTTGACATATTTGGGTTTCTATGTAAGGAGGAACTGATGGAAAAGGCAACATGCAACACAAGGAAGGGTAGAGATATTCACCCGGCTTTCATACCCGGCGGACATTCCGCTACTGGTCCACCAGTCAGGTCAGGGGAAAGCCAGGCTGTAACCTGTAGAGATGACAAACCTGTATAGTGCGTCTTCAGGCAGAGTACTTGGGTGTTCGAAGACCCCATTTCTTCTGCAAAATCAGTGGATATAGCAGGTTCTTTGTTCGATGAATATCTATAATATCAAGAGGATAATAAGGAAAATATGACCTTGCCAATAATTCTTGTCATGGCCGTTTTGGTCCTGGCGATTCTGCTCTTTATTTTTGAATGGGTTCGTGTTGATGTTGTCGGCATCATCATGATGATAATCTTACCCCTGCTCGGTCTCGTCACTCCCAAGGAGGCTATCAGCGGGCTTTCAAGTAATGCGGTCGTTTCAATTATTGCTGTTATTATTATCGGTGCAGGGCTGGACAAGACCGGGGCAATGAATTCCCTGGCAAGAGTGCTGCTCAAGTTTGCCGGTAAAAGTGAAAGCAGGATTATGATTCTCATCTCCGGAACAGTGGCTTTCATTTCAAGTTTTATGCAGAATATAGGCGCTGCGGCGCTGTTCATGCCTGCTGCCAAACGTATCTGCCGCCAGACCAATATCCCGGTTTCCCGAATTCTGATGCCCATGGGATTCTGTGCCATCATCGGTGGTTGTATTACCCTGATCGGCTCAAGCCCGCTCATTCTGATGAATGACGTGATGAAGATTTCAGATCCCAATGTCGAACCCTTTGGTCTTTTCTCAGTTACGCCCATTGGTCTGGCCCTGATTATTGCCGCTCTTGCCTATTTTGTTCTGTTTGGCCGTTTTATCCTGCCTGCCGGCCAGGGTGATGAGACCGGGACCGGTTCCATGTCTCAGGAACTGGAGAGAACATATCATGATATCGGTCACCTGTTTGAAATACAGATTCCTGATTCATTTGATGGACCGCAAACCCTTGAACAACTCGAACTCAGGCCGATTTTTTTCACAACGATTCTTGCTATCGCATCCAAAGGGGGAACTACGGTAACAGCTCCTGACTATGCAGACACCCTTAATGCCGGAGACACGATCATTGTTGAAGGTCCTCCTGACCTGGTTGCCAAAATGGTGCAGTCCTTCAACTGGCAGGTCAAGGAAGACCTGGAGGTGTTTGCAGAGAGTTTTTCGCCAAACAATGCCGGTATCATGGAGGCAATTATTACGCCCCGGTCAGAACTGGTCGGCAACACCCTGCGCTCCTTTTCATTCAGAAAGAAAAATGGTGTTACTCCGCTGGCAGTATTTCGGGACAACAAAACGTATGTTGGAGCTATCTCGACCATGGTTTTACGAACCGGTGATGCCCTGTTGCTTCAGGGTCCCTGGGAAAAGTTTCATTATCTGAAGGAAAGAACGGATCTGGTCTTTACCGAAGAGGTACAGGGAGAAATTCTTCGAACCGACAAGGTCAAGTTTGCTGTAGGCAGCCTGGTCCTAGCTCTGATCATGATCCTCGGTTTTCATGTTCAGCTCTCCATTGCCCTTCTCACAGGTGCCATGGGTATGGTGCTGACCAAGGTACTTTCCATAGATGAGGCCTATGATTCGGTGGACTGGATGACCGTTTTTCTGCTTGGCGGTCTGATTCCTCTGGGTATTGCCTTTGAGAAAACAGGAGCAGCAAAACTCATTGCTGAAACAATCATGGGAGGATTGGGAACAGTCTCACCCCTGATTCTCCTGACGGTTATTGCCATTCTGACTTCGTTTTTTACCCTGGTTGCCTCCAACGTCGGGGCTACGGTTCTGATGGTCCCCCTGGCCATGAATATGGCTGGATCAGCAGGGGCAGATCCCCGGATAGCGGCTCTTGTGGTAGCTGTTGCCTGCTCAAATACTTTCGTTCTGCCTACTCACCAGGTCAACGCACTGATTATGCGTCCGGGTGGCTATAAAACAAAGGATTATTTCCGGGCCGGGGCAGGGATGACTGTCCTTTACCTGGTGGTAATGATGGCAGCAATTTATGTGTTCTATGGAATTTCAGGCTGATCACGGATGCTCTATATTCCGGCCGGAATATTTTTTAATCAGCCGGGAAACTTTTTTTCAACAACCTGAAGCTTTCAGTCGTCTGTTGACAACGTGCTGATCGGCATTGCAGGCAGTCGACTGATATTGATTGGTACATACACCTTTTCAAATTAAGGATATATAATGAAGATCTTTCTCATATTCTGCATGGCCCTGCTCGGCAATGCAGGTCAGGTTCTTGCCTCCGCGCATGGTGCGGAAGAAACAATGGTGAACCTGACGACCACTTCTTTTGGCTATGCTGCCCTCGGCTTTTTTGTTTTCGCCTATATCCTCGTTATTTTTGAAGAAAAAACACACCTGCGTAAAAGTAAACCGGTGATGATGGCTGCCGGAATAATCTGGATACTCCTTGCAATAACCTACCGCCAGGTGGGTATTCCTGCAGAAGAGGCACATAGCGCTATTATCCATAATATAACCGAGTATGCCGAGTTGATGCTCTTTCTGCTAGCAGCCATGACCTATATCAACTCCATGGATGAGCGCAATGTCTTCCAGGCCCTTCGCTCCTGGCTGGTTTCCAGGGGGTTTTCCCTGCGCCTTGTCTTCTGGATCACCGGGCTGCTGGCCTTTCTGATCTCACCGGTTGCCGACAACCTGACTACAGCCCTGCTCATGGGTGCTGTTGTTATGGCAGTGGCCAGGGATAATAAGAAGTTTGTTGCTTTGGCCTGTATAAACATTGTGGTAGGGGCAAATGCAGGTGGAGCCTTTTCACCCTTTGGAGATATAACGACCCTGATGGTCTGGCAGAAGGGACAGGCAACCTTTGGCCAGTTTTTTCTCCTCTTTTTCCCGTCCCTGCTCAACTGGTTGATTCCCGCAGCCATTATGAGTGTGTTTGTCTCTAAAGAGGTGCCCGGGGCCATGGAAGAGAAGATTCATATGAAGTTTGGTGCCAGGCGGATAATCTTTCTCTTTCTGATGACTATTGTTACCGCTGTTTCCTTTCATAACTTTCTTGATCTCCCTCCGGCAGCCGGCATGATGCTTGGTCTGTCGTACCTCGGTTTTTTTTCCTACTACATCAAGATACGAGAAAAGCGGGCCCAGGAATATGACAGGCCTCTTGGTATTGCTTACTGCGCAACTGATGATCCCTTTGATGTTTTTAAAAGAGTGGCCAGGGCCGAATGGGACACCCTGCTTTTTTTCTACGGTGTCATTCTCTGTGTCGGCGGTCTTTCCCAGTTCGGCTACCTGGCCCTGGTGTCTCACCAGATGTACGACGGATTAGGTGCAACCTATGCCAATGTTCTGGTTGGTGTATTATCAGCCATTGTCGACAACATTCCGGTTATGTTTGCGGTACTGACCATGGATCCGGCCATGCCGCTTGGCCAGTGGCTGCTGGTTACCCTGACGGCAGGCGTGGGCGGCAGCCTGCTTTCCATCGGCTCGGCTGCCGGAGTGGCCCTGATGGGAACTGCCCGGGGAACCTATACCTTTGGAGCTCATCTGAAGTGGACCCCGATTGTAGCCCTGGGCTACGCAGCAAGTATATATGCTCACATTATTATCAACAGTCGTTTGTTTTAATGGAGGTGTGTTATGGAATATGCAATACCGGCCGAGGTGATGCACCGGGCGGAAAACAATGGTATGGGCATTGAGCAGAAGCACATGGATCGGATCATCAACTCGCTTTCGAACTCTGCGAGACCGGCAGCAACAGAGAAGTTACCTGATCCCATTGATTATTTACAAAAGGTCATGGCCGAGCGCGGTTTGCGCCCAAAGGATCTGAAAGTCTATATCGGCAGTTCCGGCAACGTCAGTTCCGTGCTCAAGAGACGGAAACCGCTTTCCCTGCGCATGATACGTAACCTTCATACTTATCTGGGAATTCCGGCGGATATTCTCATTCAGCCCTATGACTGTCATTGATTGATTAAGGCCCTTTTCAGAAGGATAAAGCCGTAGGTTTTCAAACTCAAGTACGGAAGCTGGAAGAGTCCAGCGTTGTATGTTAGGGTGAAAAGAATGTACACAAACAGCCTGACATGTAACTCTATGCAAAGAAACTTTTTGATGGATAACTGGAGATGAGTTTTTTTTCAAAAAAAGAAGCAGAGCCGGAACAGTCGGGGTCT
This sequence comes from uncultured Desulfobulbus sp., assembly GCA_964551175.1. Taxonomy (GTDB): domain Bacteria; phylum Desulfobacterota; class Desulfobulbia; order Desulfobulbales; family Desulfobulbaceae; genus Desulfobulbus_C. The sequence continues at coordinate 41,812 of CAZKBZ010000010.1, read as the reverse complement.
ACTTCGACAACCAACTCCCACCAGCTTTCCGACCTTAAATCCAGAGCTGCCGGTACCGATCTTCCGCCGTACGTTGCCAAACAGGTGACCGATGAACTGGATCGGCTCGAAAAAACAGATCCGGTTGCGGCCGAGTTTTCCATAGGGGTAAACTATATTGAACTGCTTCTTTCCCTGCCCTGGTTCAAAGAAACCAAGGACAATCTTGATCTTGCGCGGGCCGAAACCATCATGGCGACTCATCATTACGGGCTTGATGCAGTCAAAGAGCGTGTCCTGGAATTTCTTGCTGCCAAGACGTTAAAGAAGCTTGAGAAATCAAGAATTCTGATTGTTGATGACGAGCAGGTAGCACGTGAAAACCTGCACCATTATTTCACGAGCCTGGGTCATACAGTGCAGGTAGCGGCTAATGGGGTTGAGGCGTTGGAGCAGGTAGAGAAAAGTGACTTCTTTGACGTGGTGATCACCGACCTGAAAATGGACCAGATGGATGGCCTCACGCTTATCGAAAAGGTTGCCAAACTCTCTCCGGAAACCAACGTAATCATGGTCACCGGCTATGCAACAGTGTCCAATGCCGTTGATGCCATGCGCAAAGGAGCGACCCATTACCTGTCTAAACCTGTCAAGCTTGATGAATTGAAAAATACTGTAGAGGAAGTTCTGCACAAACAGAAAAAGCTGCAGATAAGCCAGGGACCTGTCCTCTGTTTTTCCGGTCCTCCCGGTACAGGCAAGACATCTATTGGTCAGTCCGTGGCCACATCGCTCGGTCGGGAATTTATCCGGCTGTCCATGGCCGGCCTGCGGGATGAGGCGGAAATCCGTGGACACCGCAGGACCTATGTCGGAGCCATGCCCGGCCGTATTATCAGCGAAATAAAACGGGTCGGAGTGACGAATCCCTGTTTCATGCTCGATGAGATCGACAAGATAGGCCAGGATTTCCGGGGTGATCCTGCATCGGTTCTGCTTGAGGTTCTTGATCCGGAACAGAACAGAAATTTCACTGATCATTATCTTGATATCCCCTTTGATCTTTCAGGAGTCCTTTTTATAGCCACGGCAAACGATATCAGCAGGCTGCCGGGTCCTCTGCTGGACCGCTTGGAGGTGATCGAGTTTTCCAGCTATTCATTTCAGGAAAAGTTGGTCATTGCCAGGAAATACCTGTTGCCCAATCAGTTGGGTGCACATGGACTCACGGATATCAATCCACAGGTCACTGATGACGCCCTGGGCAAGTTGATAATAGACTATACCCGTGAATCCGGGGTACGGGGGCTGAACCGGCAGGTCAGCACCCTGTGCCGTAAACTTGCCTTGCAGTATCTGAAAAATGATGGAGAAAAAGCGTTACCGACTGTAGATGAAGAGGTCATCACCTCCCTGCTTGGTCCGAGAAAATACCGTCAGGAAGCAGCTGAGGGTGAGGATAAGGTCGGCGTGGTCACCAGCCTGGTCTGGACGCAGTTCGGCGGACAGATCATGTTTATAGAGGCCCTGGCGATGCGTGGCCGCACCAACCTTATTCTCACCGGTTCACTGGGTGAAGTGTTGCGCGAATCGGCCCAGACCGCTCTCAGTTATATCCGCAGCCATGCTGAGGATCTGGGGATTGCGGCTGACTTTTACGACCACTCAGATATCCACATTCATCTCCCTGCCGGTGCAGTTTCCAAGGACGGACCTTCAGCCGGTGTTGCCATAGCCATTGCCCTGATCTCCCTGCTTACCGATCGCCCGATTCATCGCAATGTTGCAGTAACCGGGGAAATGACCCTGACAGGTCAGGTTCTTCCGGTTGGTGGTATTCGGGAAAAACTGCTGGCAGGGGTTCGAACCGGATGTACAAAAGTTGTTTTACCCGCTCAAAATCAGGAGGACGTCAACTCTTTGACGGAAGACGTTATCGGAAATCTTGAACTTGCCTATGTTGACACGCTGGATAAAGCTATTCCTCACCTGATTTCCTGAATTCTTTCATTCTGTCATCTGCTGAAGATGACGCCCCTGCCATTTCCACTCTTTTTCTCCTGTTGATCCCTGCTTGTGCTCCTTCTGTTGCATTCTGTTACACCGCTTCATCCTGCAACAATATTCTTTTTCAGCCATGATTTGTTTATAACATTAAATAATTATAAATAGTTATGGTGGAATTACGTCTTCAGGCAATAGCAGAACCGTGTTGTCAGCAATGCTCGGGCAGGGAAATTGTTGCAAGCTGCAATAACAGCCAGGATGATTCCATTGCAGAACCTGTGATCTCTTCCGGGGTTATCATGTAATATCCTGTTTTTATACAAAAATAATAAAATTTATCTTTTGGCACGATAACTGCTTCAAGACAGGCAAAGAGAGTACTGATACATTTTGTTAACACCTGACAATAGAGAGGGAAAAATCATGGGATTTACTGACTGGTTCGCATTGGGAATGAAAAAAAACAAAGACGTCAAGGTCAAAAAAATTAAAGAAAAATCCGTTGACATGGGTGCCATGGCAGCCGGCAGCCCGTCTGATGCTGCAGGAGCTCTTGCCAGAATGCTGGATCAGAAAAACGCACCAACAAAGGTGCTCATGGTTCAGGATGGGGAGTATATGCCGCAGGTCACGGAGTATGCCCTGAAAATGGCACAGCGGCTTGACTGCGAGATTATCGCCCTTGATGTAACTGAGAGACCTCTTCAGTTTTCAGGAGATAGAAGGATTCGTGAAACTGATCGTTTTATGGACATGGCAAGAAAAAATGCTGAAAAATTTGCCAGCCTGGCCAAAGCCCGCGGGATCAAGGTAGAGCATATAATGGACGTCGGCGTTCCGGAAGAGGTTATTGCCAGGCTCAGTGCTGAAGATGCGGGTATTCGCTACGTGCTGAGCAAACCTGAACAAGACGCAGCAAGAGCCGACCAGGAACGTGCCCATGTTCCGGTTTTTGATCTTCACTGTTCGCGCTTATAAGTTTTTTAAAAAGATAGGAGACTATACAATGGAACCATTGACAATGTTTGCATCGACCGTTGGATTTATCGGAGCCTTTCATCTGTTGTCCAGAACGGTTGAACGGTTTGGGGAAGGAAGATACAACAGAAAAAAACGACAGGGAACAAGAGAAGACTGGTACTGTTTTTTTCAACCATCAGATCTTCTGGGAACAGATACAACCACTTCTCAGGCACCGCAACCGACAGTCAACGATGACGCCCGGCTTGAGCAGCGTCGTCGTCAACAGGCAAACCGTCCTCGCCTGCATGCCTGATGAAGTAGCAGAAAATAACATTGTTACCTGAGTACACTTTTCAGGTAACATTAAAGTAAACAATCTGGGCAGCTCTCATTGTTGAGAGTTGCCCATTTTTTTGTTGGGTGCCTTGCAAAATAGCAATTTTGCAAGGTGGCCTGTTGTGAGATATCATGCTCTGTGCAGAGTTATTGCAAAACAGGTTCAGGTTTTGTAGATTTTCTTTAGTGGAGCTGAACAGCTTGACTCAGCAGAAGTGTCAGTAAATAATACATCATGAATTCAACGAGTTAAATGTTCAAACTATATCAGGAGGATGTTTCATGGCAAAAAAAGCAGCAATCACAACTGACGAAATACAGCTGGCGCAGGAGACCTGGGGGGCAGGTATTGTAGCTATCGGCAAGGTATTTACCGATGGCGGTGACTACAGAGAAGCAGCAGAAAACCATCTTGACACCTTATACGCTTTTGAGTATGGGCCTGTTCTCTTTAAACCGACCAAGGCAGCTGTCCAGCAATTTCGGATGACTAAAGAGGGTGCGCTGTCCTACTTTGTCAATAGTAATGACAAATATGACGAGGATCATGGTTTTGCCATTCATCCTTGGATAAAGGTACGATTTGAGAACATGGGCACCTATATTCATGATGATTATGCAGTGGCCATGGGAAATTATTACTTTACCGAGACCAACGGTACTGAAGTAAAGGTTGAATATACATTCGGCTATTTTAAGGATCATAATGGAAACCTGAAAATCAACCTGCACCATTCATCCATTCCCTTTTCAGCCGGTTGATCACTGTTTACCGGTCTGACCTGTCCACGGCCGGTAAACTTTCCCTGCAGGCAACCTTGAAAAACCGGGTTTTTGTTCAAGCTCAGGTAAGCGACCATCGGGGAAACTCCGGAGTATGCGTAAAAATTTTATCTTTACCACAGGCATATGAGTGATATTCCGAGGATAAAATTTTGAGCATAACGCAGAGATCGGGCAAAAAGAAAATTTCGCAAGGTTGCCTGCAGAAACAATAAACGAAATTAACCGACGCTGTTCCAGACAAAACATTACGCAACGAATAATTCTGAATAGCCATTCATTTACAGATCTTTTCCCCTTGACTTTCCCGTAAAGAGCGCTATGAATTAATTCCGTTTCTGTTAAAATCATTTTTTTTCATATATTTCTTATTTTCTTTTGGTACAAGGAGGGAGCAGCATAATGATTTACAAATTTTTTCCATTTCTCCTCTGGTTTAAGGGCTATAACCTGGGGGAATTCAAGCTGGACCTGGTGGCCGGTGTCACCGTGGCCCTGGTTCTGATTCCGCAGTCCATGGCGTATGCCCAGCTGGCCGGTCTGCCGGCCTATTATGGGCTCTATGCTGCTTTTCTGCCGCCAATGGTCGCTGCCCTGTTCGGCTCAAGTCGTCAGTTGGGTACCGGTCCGGTCGCTGTTGTTTCACTGATGTCGGCAGCATCTCTTGAGCCACTGGCCACGGCCGGTTCTCCAGAATTTATCGCCTACTCTATTGTTCTGGCCATGGTTGTCGGTATCTTCCAGTTTGCCCTTGGAATCCTGCGCCTGGGAATGGTGGTCAACTTTCTTTCCCATCCTGTTATAAATGGTTTTACCAATGCAGCGGCCATTATTATTGCCTCGTCCCAGTTTTCCAAGTTTTTTGGCGTTTACGTGGACAAGGCCCCGCATCATTATGGGACAATGGTTCGTCTTGCCCAGTCGGCCATGGATTATACTCATTTCCCGACCCTGATGTATGGTATTGGAGCGGTTATCATCATGGTGGTTCTGAGAAAAATCAACCCGCGTATCCCTGCCGTGTTGATCGCTGTTGCCGTGACCACGTTGATCTCCTATCTCACCGGATTCAACAATGATGCCTATGTTGATCTTTCTGCGCTGAAAAGCCCGGGGATTGAAGAAAAAATCAATGAGTTTAACAGGGCTACAGCCCAGATCCAGAGTTATGGTGAGAAACGGGCTGCAGTCGGCAAGGTTATTGACGAGCTTCGTAAGGAAAAGTCAGGCGGTCATGGCGGCCCATCTATAGAAGTACTCAAGCTTGAAGGGGAAGTGAAGATACTGACTGCCCTTATGAATCAAGCCAAGGAAGAAGCACATCTGCTGCGCAAAGATCTCAGGTATATGAAATTTGAGTCGGTCAAGGAGGGGGACAACTATACTTTTTATCCTAAAGACAGCCTTCCGAGCGGGATTGAGACCGATGGTAAGACCTGGCGCATTAAGGTGAAAAATTCTCCCCTGGATCCCGGAAAACTGACCCTGATGGGTGGGGGCGCAATTGTCGGTAAGATCCCTGAAGGACTGCCGAAATTCACTGTTCCTGATCTAACGGTCAAGACTTTCTTCAAGCTGCTGCCTACGGCGATTATAATTTCACTGCTTGGTTTTATGGAAGCCATTGCCATTGCCAAGGCCATGGCTGCCAAGACCGGTCAGAAGCTTGATCCCAACCAGGAATTGATTGGCCAGGGACTTGCCAATATTCTGGGTTCCATTGGTTCCAGTTATGCAGTATCCGGTTCTTTTTCGCGTTCTGCCGTCAACCTGCAGGCAGGAGCTGTCTCCGGTATCTCCTCGGTGGTTACCTCCGCAATGGTGGTCATTACTCTGCTCTTTTTTACTCCGTTGCTCTATCACCTGCCCCAGGCTACCCTGGCTGCAGTTATCATGATGGCGGTTATCGGCCTGGTCAACACCAAGGGTTTTGTCCATGCCTGGAAAGCCCAGTGGTATGACGGTGCCATCTCCATCATAACCTTTCTGGTAACCCTTTACTTTGCTCCCCATCTTGACAAGGGTATCATGGTTGGTTTTGCCCTGTCCATGGGTGTGTTCCTCTATAAATCCATGCGTCCTGTTGTGGCTGAACTCTCCATGCATGAGGATAAAGTCCTGAAAAGTGCTGAGCATTACCGCCTCAAAGGCTGCCGTCATATATCCGTGGTTCGTTTTGACGGAGCCCTGTTCTTTGCCAATGCCAGCTACCTTGATGAGCAGGTAGCCAAGTTCAGAACCGAGCATCCTGACCTGCGTTATATCCTGCTTGATGCCAAGGGTATCAATGATATGGATGCCTCGGGTGAAGAGGCGCTGGCAATGCTTGTGGAACGTGTTCGCGCCGCAGGTCTTGGTTTTGCCATGTCCAGTGTCAAGGGCCAGGTCATGGCTGTTATGGAACGGACACAGCTGCTGGATAAAATAGGTATGGACAATCTCTATCCCGACACTGAGTCCGCTGTCGCAGATATTGTCAAAAAAGTGCATACTAATACAGACCTGCCGGAAGAGGGTTGCAAGAATTGCCCGCTGACCGAATACATCCCGGCAACCTGAGGATTGCGGAACGGCTTATACGTTGCATCATGTAAAGGCCACCTTGTAAAATTGCTATTTTGCCCGATTTCCGCTGTTCCTTGAATTCGAGCAGATGATCGGGAGGGCTCACTGCGCTGTTTTGGTCGTTGAAAAATGTTCATAGTGTAATTTGGAAAAAAGGTATACCCGCAACGATAGAAGAAAAATTATTCAAGGCACCCGACATCAGACAGGAGGGCCGGACACCGGAGGGTGTTCGGCCTTTTTTGTTTTGATTGTTCAGTAACCGGTAAAAAAGAAAATACTGCGTGCTTTCAGCATGAATCTGTGATTGTATTTTGATAAGAGGAGAAAAGTATAATTGATCTGACTGCTGGAGGGAATATGCCTGGCTGCAACGTGTACAATGAGGAGCACCAACAACTTCTGGTTAAGTTTTTTGATCAGGTGACTGTCGAAGATCTGGAAAAGCAGGCGGCTTTGCTGGCTTCTGACAGCAGGCTGGGATCTGCAAAGAGAAAATGTATCAGTTTTCTTACTGCCACGGGATTTGACCAGGAGATTACCCTGGAAAAGGTACGCCGGATTACCGGGACATTTAAGGACAAACTCAAGTCCCGGGAAGAGTTTAAAACAGCATTTGTTGCACCGGGAGGAGATGCTTTTGCAGTCGCCCGGATGTTTCAGGAATGTCTTAAAGAAGAGGAAGGCCCAGGTCAGGTGAAAATTTTTACCACGAAAGATGAAGCCTTTGACTGGCTTGGCGGCAGCAAGCAGGAATGGAATCTCATACGTGAACGCATTGCTCAGATGTGTTCACTGTAAATGCAAACCGGGTCTAATCTGGCCCCGGTTTGCAGGCAGTATTGATTCGTTGAATTACAGGAAAAAGTAAGTAGCGGCCAAACCCGACAGAGACATGGTAATGGTATAGGGCAGGGCGAGCAGCACCATCCGGCCATAAGAGAGTCGGATAACCGGGGCCAGAGCCGAAGTCAGCAGGAAGAGAAAGGCTGCCTGGCCGTTGGGTGTGGCTACGCTGGGAATATTTGTTCCCGTATTGATGGCAACTGCCAGTTTATCCAGCTGGTGCATCAGAGCACCGGCCTGCTGTGCCGCCGCCTGAGGTAGACCGGCCAGCACCTCTTCCCGGTGCAGTTCTGGGTCGGTCAGTTTTTCCATGAGCTGCTCTCCGGTCATGCCGATGTCGGGGATCCCGTCAAGCATGTGGACAAAGTGCATCTTTGTTTCCGATATATAGACAGTGGCGACAAAGACATTGTCTGAGATCATGGAGAGCACGCCGTTGGCAACATAGTAGGCCACAAGCTGCATTTGCCCTTTTATTGCCAGTACATAGTCGATGACCGGGGTAAAGAGATGCTGGTCGTGGATCACGGCAACAATGGCAAAAAAGACAACCAGCAGGGCGGTAAAGGGAAGTGCCTCCTCAAATGCAGCCCCCAGCTGATGTTCTTCGATGATACCGTTCAAAGAGGTCAGCAGAACAATGACCGATAATCCCACAATACCGACAGCCGCAAGGTGAAAGGCCAAGGCGATAATGAGCCATATCCCGGTCAATCCCTGGATGATGAGTTTTGCCTGACCGCTGGCGCCCCGTTTTTCTTCCATCTCAATGGCGGTTTCCAGAAGATGCGAACGAATATCGCCCGGCATCTCTGCCCCATAGGTAAAGAGTTTATACTTTTCAACCAGAGCGCAGGTCGCCAGACCAACAACAAGAACCGGCATGGAGACCGGCGCCACCTTGAGAAAGAAGGGGCCGAAATGCCAGCCCATCTCGCTGGCAATGAGCAGGTTCTGCGGTTCTCCCACCAGGGTGCAGACTCCGCCAAGGGCGGTACCAACGGCACCGTGCATCATCAGGTTGCGAAGAAAGGCCCTGAACTCCAGCAGTTCTTGGCGGTGCACATCCTTGAGTTCCTGGTCAGCCGTCAGGTCATGGCTGGTATGCATATCCATCCCTGAAACATAGCGATGGTACACGTTGTAGAAGCCATAGGCCACGGCAATAATTACCGCCGTGACAGTCAGTGCGTCAAGAAAAGCGGACAGAAAGGCTCCTGCAAAGCAGAAGAGAAGAGAGATATAAATTTTGGACTGGACCCGGACCAGGATACGGGTAAAGGTAAACTGAAGAAAATCTTTCATAAAGTAGATACCGGCCACCATGAAGATCAGCAGCAGGATTACTTCAAAGTTGGCCAATGCCTCATGATATACCGATTCAGCCTTGGTCAGGCCGATAAACACTGCCTCAATGGCAAGCAGACCCCCGGCCGGAAGGGGATAGCATTTAAGTGCCATGGCCAGGGTAAAAATAAATTCGACGATCAAGATCCAGCCGGTAATGAAAGGCCCGACAGCAAAAAGCAGAATCGGGTTGATAACCAGAAAGATCAGGATTGTCAGTTTATACCATTTGGGAGCATTGCCGAGGAAGTTCCTTTGAAAGGCCTGGGGTAGAGTTTTAGGCATGAACAATTCCTTTGTTGGGGTTGGTCGGATCGAGAGGTTCAGCGTGATGGCAGAAGAAATCAGCCCTCATCGTTAATCAGTTCGTAACTCCTGCTGGCAGGCACAATGAATCAATAATCAGGAAATGCCAACAAGTATGACTACTCAGGATTGCAGCGCATTTGTACAGGCATGCCTGCGATGATACCGCGACGCAGGCTTGTCGGTTCTTGAAGTAATGCCTGTAATGATTCAGCCTGACCGTGCAGTGAGGTAAGCGCAGACGCCGTGGGGTGCTCCTGAACAGTTAAACTTGCCATTTAGTTGTAGCGAAGAGTCGGCAAGGTGTCAATTTTTTTCGGTATCCACCTGGTGAAAAGAGCAGCTTTCGAATCCGTTGCTGTTTCGACTTGTTTCATCCATTGTTTACTGATTGAAAGGGAATGGGTATTCTCTTGTATGCCCGAAGCATGCTTGACGAATTTTACCTGTTCCCGTACAAACCATATCCATGTGTTCCTCCGGCTGGTTGCGGGCAAAGCCCATCTTAAAATACTCTTTGCGCTGGTAATAAAAAATGTCTTTTCCCATTGAGAGAGCTGCGGCAGTGTTACAAGAGGAGGTTGCCGGCTACCAGGTTCCGGTTGTCGACCTGATAGCCGCCCAGACAAAGGATCCGTTCAAAGTCCTGGTAGCGACCATTCTGTCTGCCCGGACAAAGGATGAGGTCACGGCAGCCGCGTCCAGGCGACTGTTCAAACGGGCAGGTACGGTTGAAGATCTTGAGCTGTTGACAGTTGCCGAGCTTGAAAAAATAATCTATCCGGTTGGATTTTTCCGGAACAAGGCAAAATATCTGGCCGCCCTTCCCGGTGTTCTGCGGGAGGAGTTTAACGGCAGGATTCCTGATGTGGTGGAGCAGTTGATCAGGCTGCCGGGAGTGGGACGCAAAACAGCAAACCTGGTGGTGGCCGTGGCCTTTAATAAACCTGCAATCTGTGTGGACACGCATGTACACCGGATTATGAATATCTGGGGCTATGTACAGACCGAAACACCCCTGCAGACAGAAATGGCACTGCGTGAGAAACTGCCCGAGCAATACTGGATATCCATCAACTCCCTGCTGGTCGCCTTTGGTCAGGGGACCTGCAAACCCCGTTTTCCCCATTGTGATCGCTGCGTGCTTGCTGACCTCTGTCCGCAGATCGGGGTCAAACCGCGCAGGAGAACAGCTGAACCCGCTGCTGGTGCATCGGTTTCATCGGTACGAAGATTTGTGTCCTGGAATGTGAATGGTTTGCGGGCAGCTTTGAAAAAAGGATTCCTTGACAGCCTGCATGAACTGGATGCTGAGATTTTTGCTCTGCAGGAAATCAAGGCCCTGCCGGATCAGCTTCCAGATGAGGTAAAATATATCCCCGGTTACCATGTCTACTGGTATCCTGCCCGGAAAAAAGGGTATTCCGGAACAGCGGTTTTCAGCAGAAAGAAACCCCTTGAGGTAGTTTACGGACTGGGAAAAGAGGAATTTGATGATGAGGGGAGGGTTTTGACCCTGGAATTTGCTGATTTTTACTTTATCAACGTGTATTTTCCCAATGCTCAGCATGGATTGAAGCGACTTGGCTATAAGCAGGATTTTAACCGGGAGGTCCTGTTTTATATGGATATGCTGGCCAGAAAGAAATCCGTGGTCCTGTGCGGAGATCTGAATGTGGCCCATAAAGAAATTGATCTGGCCAATCCTGCAGCCAATGTTAAAAATCCCGGGTTTTCACCTGAAGAGCGGGCCTGGATGGATGAGGTTATCGGGGCCGGTTATGTGGACACCTTTCGCCTGTTCAACCAGGAACCCGACCAGTACAGCTGGTGGAGTTATCGTTTTAATGCAAGGGCAAAAAATATCGGCTGGCGTATTGATTACTTTGTGGTTGATCCCGGCAGCCGGGACCGGGTCAAGGGGGCTGCCATCCATGATGATATTTTGGGATCGGATCATTGCCCCGTCAGCATAGAGTTTGTCTGATCTCTCAGTCCGGAGATGACCTTTCTGTGGCCTTTTTTCGTATGGCCCAGATGAGAATTCCACTGAAAACCATGATCAGGCTGAGCAGCTGACCCATGGTCATGCCGGCCAGTACATTGCCAAGTTGCGGATCCGGTTCGCGGAAGAGTTCGACAAGAGTTCGAAAGACGCCGTAAAGAACAAGAAACAGGGCCAGCATGGATCCGTGCGGCCATAATGTATCGGCCGTATCCCGCCAGGGTCTGGCCTTGAGCGACCAGAGAATAATAAAGAGTACAACTCCTTCAAGCAGGGCTTCGTAAAGCTGGGAAGGGTGCCTGGGCAGGGGACCGCCGCCGGGAAAGACCATACCCCAGGGAACTTCCGTGATTCGGCCGTACAGTTCTGCGTTCATGAAATTGCCTATTCTGCCCAGTCCCAGGCCGATGGGGACCGTTACCACGTAGAGATCCGCTCCCTTCCAGAAATCAATGTTATGACGTTTGCAGTACAGGCCGCCGCAGACAAGTACCCCGATACAGCCACCGTGAAAGGACATGCCTCCCTGCCAGGTGGCAAGGATTTCAAGGGGATGCTGTAGATAGTATGACAGGTTATAAAAGAGAATATAGCCCAGCCTGCCGCCCAGGATAACTCCGGCAATGATCGCAAGGTTCAGGTTGTCCAGGTGGTTGAGCATCTTCTTCCAGGCAAACAACCTGGCCTGGTATTTAACCAGCAGGTAAGCCGCCAGGAAACCGAGAATATACATCAGCCCGTACCAGCGGACCTGGAGCGGACCGAGGGAAACAATAACCGGATCAATATTGGGATACTGGAGCATAACGCCTGTCTACTCTGTGCTGAAATGTCTTTTCAGGTATTACAAAATCCCCATTTTTTTCAAATGTACCTGGAGCACGGATATTGCAGCCGGGGTGATGCCGGAAATCCGGGAGGCCTGGCCCAGTGACAGCGGCTGGACAGAGTTGAGTTTCTCAACCACTTCGTTGGACAGTCCGGGCAGGCCTGTATACGGCATGTCATCCGGCAGCCGGGTACGTTCCAGCTTTTTGAAGCGATCTACCTGCTCCTGCTGGCGGCTGATATAACCGGCATATTTAATCTGCAGTTCAATTTCATCTGCAAAGTCCAGGTTGCTAAAGTCAAGGGGCAGGTCAATCTCCGCCCGGCGGGCAAGCCGGTCCATGTGCGTCAGTTTGATCTCCGGTCTGCGCAGCAACTCGGTCAAGGTCATGGCCTGGCTGATGGGCGTACTGTTGATTTCAGCAAGATAGTCGTTGACCGCCGGGGTTGGTTTGATGCGCGAATTCTCCAGCAGGGTTGCGGTTTCTGCAATGGAATTTTTCTTGGTACGGAATTTTTGCCATGTTTCCTCATCAATCAGTCCCAGCTGGTAGCCGATTTTCCGCAGCCGCATGTCAGCGTTGTCCTCCCGGAGCAGCAGCCTGTATTCAGCCCGGGAAGTAAAGAGCCGGTACGGTTCCTTGGTACCCAGGGTGACAAGGTCGTCAATGAGTACGCCGAGATAGGCCTGGGAGCGGTCCAGGATGAGGGGTTCTTCTCCGCGCACAAGTTTGACCGCGTTGACAGCCGCAATCAGCCCCTGGCCGGCCGCCTCTTCATAGCCCGAGGTGCCGTTGATCTGGCCGGCATGAAACAGGCCGCTGATCCGTTTGGTTTCCAGTGATGGTTTCAGTTCCAGCGGATCGATATAGTCATATTCAATGGCATAGCCGGGCCGGATGATACGGGCTTTTTCCAGACCTGCAATGGAATGGACCATATCCACCTGGGTCTTTAGCGGCAGGCTGGTGGGAATACCGTTGGGATAGACTTCAACCGTTTCCAGTCCCTCTGGTTCAAGAAACACCTGGTGTCGACCCTTGTCGGGAAAACGCATGACCTTGTCTTCAATGGAAGGGCAGTACCTGGCCCCGATACCCTCAATAATGCCTGCGTACATTGGTGACTGGTCAATGGCTTTGCGTATGACTTCGTGGGTTTTTTCGTTGGTATGGGTAATATAGCAGGGCAGTTGCGGCAGTTTTGGGGTCTTGCCGCTTGCAAAGGAAAACAGTGAGGGCGGATCATCGCTGTACTGTGCTTCCAGGCAAGAGTAGTCAATGGTGTTGCTGTCCAGACGGGGGACGGTACCGGTCTTCATGCGTCCTACTCCAAAGCCTGCTTGCCGGTACCACTTTGCAAGCCTTGTGGAAGGAGCATCACCCATGCGACCGGCCGGAAAATTTTTCAGGCCGATATGGATGAGACCGTTTAAAAAGGTACCGGTGGCAACAACCACCGCCTGAACCGGGATGATTTCATCCAGCGAGGTCCGGATACCGGTTACCCGGTTATCCTTGACCAGGATTTCATCAACGACTGTCTGTCTGATCTCCAGGTTTTCCTGGTTTTCCAGAACAGTTTTCATGCGCAGCCGGTAAAGCAGCCTGTCTGCCTGAGCTCTTGAGGATCGGACAGCAGGTCCTTTGCTGGTGTTCAGTCTGCGAAACTGGATGCCGGTGGCGTCGATGTTTTTGGCCATCTCGCCACCCAGGGCATCAATCTCCTTGACCAGGTGTCCCTTGGCCAGCCCGCCGATGGCCGGATTGCAGGACATGGCACCGATGGTGTCGACATTGATGATGCAGACAAGCGTCCTGCATCCCAGGCGGGCACAGGCCAGGGCAGCCTCGCAGCCTGCATGACCCGCCCCTATGACGGCAATATCAAAGTTTGTCATGATTAATCAGGTATCAGATGCCACCCCTCAGCGACAGGAAACTGAAGCGGAAGCATGAGAGCCGGCAGTATTGTTGCAGCAGATGACAGCTTGTGCTATTTGTTTGCAATCCTCAAGTTGAGGTGATTGTTACCCTGTAGTATCTGCAGATGTTTTGTTATGATGGTGTTCATAACACTTAACGCAAAAAACTTAAAACCAAAACAAGGCACAGCTGACAGGCTTTATGCATTTCCAATCCATTATCCATGTACTCGGTTTGCTGTTGATTGTCACGGGCTGCTCAATGTCTCTGCCCGTGATCTGTTCACTGTACTATGGAGAAGCGGACCTGGTGCCGATTGTGATTTCGGCGTTGATCACCATTGGTGCAGGATTGCCCTGCTGGTGGTTTTTCAGGAAAAATCACAATCTGCACATGCGCGACGGTATTTTTATCGCGGTGACCGGCTGGTTCCTGGTTTCCACCATGTCCGCCCTTCCTTTCATGATCCATGGTTCGATCCCTTCTTTTACTGATGCCTTTTTTGAAATGATGTCCGGGTACACCACCACCGGAGCAACTATTCTAACCGATATTGAAGCACTGCCCCATGGTCTGCTGTTCTGGCGCAGTACGACCCACCTGCTGGGCGGCATGGGATTTCTCACCCTGACTGTTATCTTTCTTCCCAAGGGAATGGGCGGCCTGCGTCTGTTTCGGGCTGAGTCAAGTCCGGGCCAGGTCATCACCAAGGAAAAGTTCACGCCGAGAAACAGGGACACCATGATCTGGCTCTGGTGGATCTATCTCGGACTCAACGTCCTGCAGACTCTGCTGCTTGCTGCCGGCGGCATGAGTTTGTTTGACTCGCTCTGTACGGCTTTCGGTACGGTTTCCACCTCCGGATATTCCCCGAAAAATGCCAGCATCGGCTTTTATGACAGCGCCTATTTTGACTGGATCATTATCCTGTTCATGTTTCTTGGCGGCACGAGTTTTCTCATGCTCTACCAGGTATTGAATGGAAATGTGAAATCCGTCACCGTGAACACGGAATTCAAGTGGTATGTTCTGCTCCTGCTGTTCTTCTGCGGCATGGTTTCCGGGATCCTCTGGCAGGAAAATACCTATTCCGGGTTGATGGAATCAATCCGGTACGGTACCTTTCAGGTGACCTCACTGCTGACCACAACCGGGTTCGGCACGGCAGATTATGAAAAATGGCCGCAGGCAGCCCAGATGTTTCTCTATGTGGTCTGTTTTATAGGTGCCTGTGCCGGCTCAACCACCAGCGGCATCAAGGTCGTCCATTTTGTGATTATCTGCAAGTATATGTGGGGCAGTGTCCGCAAAATTTTCTTTCAACCCATGTCGATTGTGTCGGTTCGCTTGAATCGCAAGCCCATTGATTCATCGATCATTGACCTGGCAATCTGTTATTTCATCGTCAATATTTTCATGGTTTTTCTCGGCGGCTGTTTCATGGTGCTGGTGGATGATATGGATTATGTTACCGGCATGAGCAGCGTGATAGCCGCGTTGATGAATATCGGACCTGGATTCGGAGCAGTCGGACCATCGGAAAATTACGCTTTTATCTCAGATACGGGAAAGTGGTTTCTGGCCTGGAATATGATGGTGGGACGGCTGGAGATGTTTTCAGCGCTTGTGATCTTCTACCCTTCTTTCTGGAAAAAATAAGACGGTATCGCGGGGAGATGTGCTTCGTTGGGCAACGTCGAATATTTTGGAGAGTTTGATTCAAACAACCTGGGATTACATGTTGTCATGCACGAAGGTAACACAACCCCGGATGACCACATTCATCATCTTTGACATAACGCCTCTTTAACAACAAGGAAGCGGTCATTATTGATCCTGGTGCCATGCAAGTCCTGAATGGCACTGTACCCCTCCTTACTATCGGCCATCTGCACATATCCAAAGCATTTCGATTGCCTTGTATAGTGATCGCTGATGAGGTTGACTTTCAGTACCGAGCCGTAGGGACTGAAGAGTTTGCCAAGCTCAATTTCTGTCATGCTGTAATGCAGGTTACCAACATAGAGTTTCATGCTGTTTCTCCGGTAAACGTGATCAGCAGAAATTTCAACGAAAACTAACGATGCAAAAACAACGGTGGTTAACGAGAAAAAACTGAAGGGAATGTACTTCTTCTTGATGGGATGTAGCTGTACAGCATACTCTATCGTCTAGATTAATCAATGAAATAATAGGTGAAAGCCGGACAATACTGTTCATATGCCTGAGAAAAGAACGCGTTATGGCTACCTTGAAAAATTGCCTTATTGCCCGATCTCTGTGTCACAGGAAAATGAAAAATGCTCACATGTGACTAATATGCTGCGCTTTTCGCAGAACAGTCAAGCTGTCCGGCTAATTTTCCTGTTCCTCGGAGTCTACGCTTACCTGATCTCGAACGAAAATTCTAATTTTTCAAGGCACCCTTATGATGAAAAAAGCTTTCGCACATCTTTCAGGTAGTCGGAGTTGCAGATGACAATCGCCCGGTCTCCTTCCCGGATATGAGTGGAACCCACGGCAGTGGACCAGGTACCGTCGCGGAATACACTGCCGATGATGATGTGTCCGGACAGAGATGCGTCAAGACGGGCAAGGGATTTACGGGTGACCGGTGATCCCGGGGCCGCGAGCAGGTCAACGACTTCTGCATCAAAGCCATGCATGTGCATGACGGACAGCAGCTCACTCTGCCGGATAAAGGTGAGGATTTCGTTGCCGGCAAGGATTTTTTTATTCAGAACAATATCCGAGCCGCTGGTCGAAGCCAGCACCATGTAATCCTCTTTATCGACCAGGCAGATGGTTTTTTTCAGGCTGCACAGAGGGCCTTCACATGTTCCGGTCATGAGTTGCTTTGCCAGCAGGCAGCTCATGATGTTGGTTTCATTTTTACCGGTAGTTGCTATGAAGGTATCCATGTCAGGCAGGCCCGCCTCTTCAAGTACATTTTTATTTGAGCCGTCACCGTGCAGCACCTCGGTATCTAGGAGCATGGAGGAGAGCTCTTCCGCCCTTTTTTCATTTTTTTCAATCAGCTTGACCTTGACATTTTTACCCAGAAGCTCGGCAAGACGGCAGCCGACAAGGCCGCCGCCGTGAATCATTACCCGCTGTCTGCGCTGCTGCCTGATGCCTGTCAGTTCCATGAGGCGGGGCAGATCCTCTTTGCCGGCCATGATGAGGATCTGGTCATGGGGCAGGATTTCATGTTCCCCGCCGGGTATGATGGTGGTGATACCGCGGGAAATAGCAACGACACGAAAGGGAAAGTCATTGTAAATCCGGGCGATTTCCATGAGGTTTTTATTGGCCAGTGGAGAATCATCATGAATTCTCGCTGCCAGAACCTGCATCTGGCCCAGGGCGATGTCGATGATCTCGTCCCCGGCTGTCCGGCTGATCAGGCGCGCAATTTCCTGAGCCGTAAGCTCTTCCGGGTGAATGAACAGATCTATGTTCAGATCTTCGCCCTGCAGGACGGAATCGTCATTCCCGAAATCCCTGGAACGGACCCTGGCGATCTTGTGTGCTATGCCAAACCGATCACCGATCATGGATGCCAGCATGTTAACGGCATCATTGTTGGTCACTGCAATAAGATAATCCATTTCAGATGCTTGCGCTTCCCGCCAGCAGTCGATGCTCATGGCGCTGCCGGTGATGATCCGCGCATCCAGGATGGAGTCGGCGTAGCGCACCAGATCAGTGTCAGGTTCGATAATCGTCACGGAATACTCTTCGTGCAGCAGCCGGGTAGCAAGGTAAAAACCAATACCGCCCAGGCCGAGGATGAGGATATTGTCCGGTTCCTGTGATTGTTTTCTCAGTTTTCCAAACATGATAACTCTTCAAGATGGTTAAACGAATTGGATGTTCGTGTCCATTGAGGTCCCTTAAGGGCGCCAGCTGATAAATGCCCAGGTGGGAACATGGCGTCGATGGACGGATACCGTGCCATCTGCTGCGATGGTGCTGATAGAACGGACATAATTATCCAGGCGTTTTTCCTCATTTTTCTCTAAATCACGAAACATCCAGGTGTAGCTGGAAAGGGCTTCTGCAAAAGAGGCATACTCCATTGTTTCCTCAAGGTGAATGTAATCAACAGTGGGCAGGTAGCCCATCTGGTAGAGCAGGTTGAGAGTATACATAAAATCAGGACCGGTGTTCAGTGGTCGGCCAATAGCGGCAAAGGCATCCGGATCCATGGGCCCATGTCTGACCCGGTCTGTTATGCAGATTTTTTTGACCGCGTAATCAGCCAGCCTTACCAGGGCTTTCTTGAGATCCTGGACTGCCAGCGATCGTGAGGCAATGGCAACATCATGTGGACTGATCTCATGACAGGACCAGTCATCCTCCCAGGATAACCTGCGGGTGGAAATGTTGTTCAATCCCATGGCAGCAGCTTTTTCTTCAAGAATTTTCAACATGTTGCCGGAGAAATCAATGGCTGTTACCCGGCGGCTGCGGGCTGCTATGGGCAGGGCCAGCGTACCGGGTCCGCAGCCGATATCAAGTACACTCCATTCCGGTTCAGGATCCAGCAGTTGAATAAATTTTTTCGTGTAGATTGAACCGGCAGTGCGTTTTGCAAAGGAGGCTGCCTTCCTGTCCCAGTCGGCCGCTCCTTTTGAGCGCCAGGTTTTCTTTTTTTTGGCCTGTTGCCAGAGAAGGCTCCAGTCCAGGTCCTCTACCTGTATATTTGCCATACTTTATCCATTCAGGTGGGAAATGATTTGACAGTATCTGCGCCTGTGGTTAAAATACAAAATTTGTAACTGTTTTTATGGCTACCTTGCAAAATTGCTATTTTGTCCGATTTCTGTGTCACAGCGAAAAATAAAGTGCTCACATATGCCCAATATGCTGCGCTTTTATTTTCCACTGTTCCTTGAACTCGAACAAAATATCTAATTTTTCGAGGCACCCTTATATGTGTTGTGGAGTTGCTACTTTTCGATCCTCTGCGAAACAGGTACAGAGTTCATGTGCTGCGATTTTTTTTCAGGCAGCTGATGAGTAACTTACATTTTATAAAGGTAAACGGCAAGCTCAGGTCAGTCTGTTCTTATTTCTACATCCGGTGCACTGCAGCATCAGTTGTCCGGACGCAGTGACATCCGGAAAAAACTACGAGAGAAAGCCATAGTGGAAGCCGACTGTTCCTGAGCAGTCACATCACAATGAAAGGAATTGTATTATGAGTAAGAGAACGTTCCAGCCCAGCAATATTAAACGTAAACGTACACACGGATTTCGGACCCGCATGCGGACCCGTGCCGGACAGGCCGTAATTAAGAGAAGACGTGCTAAAGGGCGCAAGCGGCTTTCCGCTTGAGGTTGATGTCACGGTACGGGCTCCCCAAATCCTGCCTTCTCAGGAAGACCGGGGAGTTTAATGAGGTATACCGGCATGGCCGGAGATTGCGCGGTAATGGATTTGCACTTGTTTTCCTGTCGACTGCCCGTCCCGACAGCCGCCTGGGTGTCAGCGTAAGCCGGAAGGTGGGTAATGCCGTGCGCCGCAACAGGATTAAGCGCATTGTTCGTGAAACTTTCCGCCTGCACCGGGAAATATTTCCACAGTCAAGCGATATTGTCTTCACCATACGTCCCGATTTTTCCCTGGACGGTATGCACGCGGTTCGTGCAGCCGTGTCAGAGTTAACCCAATCCCGGAAGCAATGCTGATGTGCAGCAGCAGCCGAAAATTATCAGCGGACAGGCTGGTTACCGGTTCGGTCCAGGCTTCACCCGGACTTGGCGGCAGGCTCTGTCTCCTGTTGATCAAAGTGTATCAGTATGGCATTTCTCCGCTTTTCCCTCCCAGTTGCCGCTATACTCCAACCTGTTCAGAGTACGCTGCCCAGGCAGTTCGTCGTTACGGTGCGCTCAGGGGCGGCTGGCTTGCTTTCCGCCGCATTTTACGCTGCCACCCCTTTGTCCGCGGTGGGTATGACCCGGTAAAATAGAAGAGTTGATCGGCTTCCGGCTGTCGGTCATGGTATTCCGGAAACCGTTTCAGATAATAACAAGGAAAAAACATGGACATGTACAGGGCCTTTCTGGCCATTATTATTTCATTTCTCATCCTGATCGGTTATCAGTATTTTTTTGTTCCATCGCAGCCGGTTCCTCCGCCGGCACAGACAGAGAAAAAGCAGACTGGTGCTCCGGAAACGCCGGCAACTCCAGTTGCTCCGGCTGCCCAGCCTGCTGCTCCACCAGCTGTTAGCCAGACAGGCGTACCCGTTACAGAAGTTGATATAAATGCCCGTGATATAACAGTTGATACCCCTCTGTACACAGCTGTTTTTTTCGAACAGGGCGGTGGTTTGAAAAGTTTCATTCTGAAAGAGTACCGGATCGAAAAAGATAAAGATGCTGCACCCATGGAGCTGGTCACGACCAGTAATCCTGCACAGTTTCCCCTTGTCTTTACCCTGGACAACGGTGCTGCCGCCACTCTCCCTGTTTTCAGATCTGACAGGGAAAAACTGAGTCTGCAGAAGGGTGCAAAGGGTGAGCTGGTTATGACGGCAACCCTGGAGAACGGACTTGTTCTCAGGCGCATTCTAAGCTTTGACGCGGACAGCTATCTCTTTGTAACCGATTATACCGTTACCAATTCCGGAACCAATGCTCAGCAGGTGACGCCGGCAATGGTGATGACCAATGCACCTTTTTCAGCAGCAAATTCCACCAGCCGTTACCTGTTCAGTGGTCCGGTGGCTTATGTGAACGATGAGTTGCAGGAAATCAAGGGAAAGAAACTGACATCTGGTCCGGTGATCATGCAGGGTGCGGTCACCTGGTCGGCTTATGAAGACAATTATTTCATGTGCGCCGTGATCCCGGAGCAGAATACCGCTGGTATGGTTACCATGACTGCGTCGGGTGATACTGTCCGCACAGTGGTTGGAGGCGGATTGACAGGGCTTGCTGAAGGGGAATCCAAAACCTTCCAGTACAAGGCATACTTCGGACCCAAAAAGTTGTCTGTTTTAAAGGATACCGGCTACGGGCTGGCAAAGGCGGTCAACTTCGGCTGGTTTGATGTTCTGGCCAAGCCCATGCTCTTTCTGCTGAATTTTTTCTACTCATATATAGGCAATTACGGTATTGCCATTATTCTGCTGACCTGCCTGATCAAGGGCGCCTTCTGGCCGATTACCCAGAAGGGTATGAAGTCCATGAAGAACATGCAGAAGCTGCAGCCCAGGGTCGCCAAGCTGAAAGAGAAGTATAAGGACGATCCTGCCAAGATGAATCAGGAGATGATGGCCATGTACAAGACGTACAAGGTCAACCCGATTGGCGGCTGCCTGCCCATGCTCATCCAGATCCCGTTTTTCTTTGCCCTTTACCGGGTACTGATGGCGGCCATTGAACTGCGACATGCTCCCTTCATGTTGTGGATCAATGACCTGTCCGCCCCTGACCGGCTGATGATTCCCGGGATTGATATTCCGTATCTGCACGGAATCCCGGTGCTGACCCTGCTCATGGGGGCATCCATGTACCTGCAGCAGAAGATGACCCCCACCACGGCGGATCCGACCCAGGCAAGGATTATGCAGTTTCTGCCGGTTATTTTTACTTTCATGTTTATAAACTTTGCATCCGGTCTGGTCCTGTACTGGTTTGTCAATAACCTGCTCTCCATTCTTCAGCAGCAGCTTATCAACCGGTCGATCGCCAGCAAGGCATAGCCGGATTTCACAGGAAACAGTTTCATGGCAAAAGGAAAAGATTATTACGGCAAAGACGTTAGCGAGGTTGTCGCCAGGGCCTGTAAAGAGTTGTCAGTCTCCCAGGAAGATCTTGATATCGAGGTGCTGGAGACCGGTTCTGCGGGTATCTTCGGCCTGTGCAGGAAAAAAGCCCATATCCGGGTAACCAGAAAAACGAAAAAAAACATTGCTTCTGAAAAGAAAACCGAAGGGGTTGTGCAAACGGATGCTGAACCTGCTGCAGAAGAGCGGATTGCTGAAGAGGTTCCGGCAAAAAAGAAAGGTTCTGCCGGGCGGAAAGAGGGCGCTGACATAAAAGATGCTTCCGGAGAGGAGAAACCGGTCCCTGCAAGGAAAAAGAAAACACGGCAGACAGCCGGGCAGGCTGCACCTGCGGTGGCAGAAAAGGGATCCAGTCGGCGTGAACTGCCATCAGCTGAAGTGCTTGCTACCATCCAGGACGATATTTCCCAGTTACTTGCAATAATGGGGTTTCCTTCAGAAGTCACGGTTGAAATTGTTGACTACAGCGTGGCCTGCAGGATCGGTGGTGAGCACCAGGAAGCCCTTGTCGGAAATGATGGCAGAACCTTGGACAGCCTTCAGTATCTGTTGCGCAAGATCATGTCCAGGCATCTTCCGGATCGGATGATGCTCTCGCTTGATGTGGGCGATTATCGTGAGCGGCGGGCTGAGGAGTTGAAAGAGCGGGCCCTGGAGCTTGCCGAGCAGGTCAAGGCGGACGGAAAGACCCAGGCCATAGCCGCCCTGAATCCGTCAGAGCGGCGGGTGGTTCACATGATGCTGCAGGATGACAAGGGCATCCGCAGCCGTTCTGTAGGAGAGGGATTGTTTAAAAAAGTCCTGATCTACAAACCGGGCAAAAAAAATAAATCCGGTTCCCGCAGGGGCAAAGGTCGTCAGGGTGGCCGCTCGTCCGGCAATAACTGATACCATAGCCGCCATTGCCACTGCCCCCGGCACCGGCGGTATTGGTATTATCCGTATCAGCGGTCCGGAGTCTGCTGCTATTCTGCACAGGTTGTTCAGACCGCATCGACCCCATTCTTCCTTTCAGAGTCACAGGCTGTATTACGGTACCATTGTCGATCGCAACAATGTTGTGTTAGACGAGGTGCTTGCCGTCTTCATGCAGGCTCCACATACCTATACACGAGAAGACGTGGTTGAACTGCATAGCCACGGCAGTTACCTGGTCCTGCAGGCTATTCTGACTGAAGTCCTGGCTGCAGGGGCCAGGGTGGCCGACAGTGGTGAGTTTACCAAGCGTGCTTTTCTGAGCGGCCGCATAGATCTTACCCGGGCCGAGGCAGTGATAGATCTGTTGCAGGCCCGGACTGACAGTGGTGTCCGTCTGGCTGCCAATCAGCTGCAGGGGGCTCTTTACGATGAAATAGTTTCCATCAGAGATGGACTGGTTGATATCCTGGCAGTAGTAGAGGTGGCCATTGATTTTCCCGAGGATGATGTGGAAATTCTGGAGAAAGACCGTCTGCTGTCAACATTGGCTGAAAAGGTAGAACAGCCCCTGCAGCGGCTGATCGGACTCGCCGAGCAGGGAAAGATTATCCGCGAGGGAGTCAAGGTGGTGATTGCAGGACGACCCAACGTGGGCAAGTCCAGCCTGCTCAATGGATTACTGCGCGAGGATCGGGCCCTGGTTACCGAGATTCCCGGTACCACCAGGGATACGATTGAGGAACTGATTTCCGTGCACGGCATACCGGTGCATCTCGTTGATACCGCAGGGATCCGTGCCCATGACGATTTTGTGGAGGAGCTGGGTATTGAGCGGGCCCGCCGCAAGCTGCAGGAGGCGGATCTGGTTCTCTTTGTGGTGGATGCATCAGTGGAGCTGACCGGGCCTGACCTGGAGTTGTACCGGTTTCTGGAAGAGAAGAAGCGTATCGTGGTGCTCAATAAGCTTGATATCGCAGATGTTACCCAGGCGGACAGGATCGAGCGGGCGTTTCCAGACGATGTTCAGGTCCGTATTGCCGCCCGCAGGGGAACCGGGCTTGATGATCTGCTTGATGCCATTTATCAGCAGATTCTGGGCGAGGGTGAGGGGTTGAAAGAACAGGTGTCCTGTGCGCCAAACCTGCGTCACAAAATGATTCTGGAAAAAACGCTTGCCGCCTGCCGTCAGCTCCGGGAAACATTACGGTCAGGGGCGCCGGCTGATCTGGTTGCCGTTGACCTGCAGGCAGCCCTGGATTACCTGGGTGATATTGTCGGATTGACCACGCCGGACGACGTGCTTGCTGCCCTGTTTTCCAGGTTTTGTATCGGCAAGTAAAATGAGGAGAGGGAGTTAACCGGCATATGGATTAATCAGCCTGAGGGTACCTTGAAGCCCCGTTAACCTCATAAGAAAGAAAGCAGGTTCACGAATTTTTATCAGCTTTCCTGGTCTCGATGACGGATGGGAGTGGAGATGAGGAAGGGGCTGTTTTCTCTTTATTGTCCTGGACAGCCTTGATTTCACCATTGAGTGAGGCACCTGATTCAACGGTCAGGTTGGCAGCGACCAGTATTCCGTGAATGGAGGCAGTTTGGTGGGCCGTCACCGTATCACTGTTGATATTGCCTTCAATGGTGCCGTGGCAGACCAGTGAGTCGACATCTACATCTCCCATGATCTTGCCGGTTTCACTGAGCACCAAGTATTCCCCTTTCACATTGCCGTCAACAAGACCGTCTATGCGGGCTTTACCCTTGAACTGGATTTCTCCGGTGACCTGCATCTCTTTGGACAGGATAGAGGTGATCACGCCTTTTACCGTTCCGCTGTTCTTTGGCTGCAGATCGGTTTTTTTGCTGAAAAGAGCCATGAATCACTTCCCCTGCTACTTCTTCGAGGCAATGACGGTCATATCGGCAACCTGCAGGTACTTCATGGGGTTGATTGCCTTGCCGTAGCGGCGCACCTCATAGTGCAGATGTGATCCGGTGGAGCGGCCGGAATTACCGACCAGTCCGATAACCTGTCCCCGCTTGACTTTTTCCCCCCGTCGGACCAGCCGTTTGGAGAGATGGGCATACAATGTTTCATAGCCATTGCCGTGCGACAGAACAATATAATTGCCCAGTCCCCTGTTGTATGCTGACTTTTTTACCAGAGCATCACCGGTCGTCCGGACCTTGTCTCCGGTATTACCTTTGAAATCAACACCGGCATGAAAGGCCCGTTTTTTATTCAGTGGATCTGTTCTTCTGCCGTAGCGGGAGCTGATTTTAGTATTGATGGGACGGCCCAGCGGCATTCTCTGTAACGCCGTCAGGTAGCGGTCGGTGTGACCGATAAGCTTGTCGCAGTAAGTGTTGTCAAGGGCGATATAGGGTCCGCCACTGTGGTCCGGGTCTTCTTCAACCTTGACCTTGACGCCTAATTCGTCAATCACGGATTCAATAACCCTGGCCCGCTCGTCAAGTCTGCTGATAGTACCCTCAAGCAGGGCTTCCTGGTCCTGTCTGAGGTCTGCAAGCTCTTGTTCGTAACTGCGGCTCAAATCCTTTTTTTCCTGGATGACCCGGGTAAGCTCTCTCCTGGTTTCGACTAGTTGCCTGTTCAGCTCTTCCCTGGTGGTTTGCAGTTCAATATTCAGAGCTTCCGTGCTGGCATGCAGTTCAGCTGCAAGTTGAGCGGTTTCAGCCTGAAGTTGTATGTTTTGCTGCCGGTAATGGACGGTGCGCAGATATGTTCCATAGCCGAAAACAACCATAAGGATGGCCAGGGTGAGCAGAATGTTTTGCGGGGTGTTTCTGCGCATGGAAAGGCAGCGGCTCTTTCCTGTTTCACCGGTGATAATGATGTGCAGTTTGTTGTCTGTCATAACTGATGCATCTGCAGGCAATGTTTTACATTTGAGAATCGTTTTTATCTTATCTCTCTAAAATTAAAACGTTATATACACATCAGTGTATCAAAAATCAAGGTTTATGCCAAGAGGTTGCCTTGTTCCAGGGAAGGGGAATTTTTTATCTGTAATTGCGGAAAATGGTGTCTTTTTGTCGTCTGGATAGAGACAGAAAGACACCATTGTGTTGTCAGACGCTGCAGTTCGGAAGATGGGGGTTTTATTAGTTCAGCAGCAGCAAATAACGCACGCGGGATCAGTTTGCAAAACTGTCGGCAAACAGTTTCTCAATGGCCTCTTTACCATCGTCGCTCAGGTAACGGGTTCCGGAGCCGACAAAGGTATCAAACGATATCCTCGGGCTTTCTTCCGGCTGCCAGCTGCCGTCATTCCAGGTGAACCAGCCCTTACGGCTCTGATCATAGACATGCAGGGGACGGTTGAACAGTTTTGCCAACTCAACAGCCCAGCCGGTTCCTCCCTTGACCGAGTTGTCATCCAGAATAGTGCCGATAACAAAGACCTGGTGCCCTTTGTTGACCATGTGAAAGATAGCCTGCAGGACCCGCCGAATTTTTTCAGTTTCATAATAGGTGCGGTTCATCATGCGGGAAGCGATTTCCATGCTGATATCACCCCGTTGAAGCTCTTCTTCCGAGAGGGTAACCGCGTTTCTGTCCCGGTTTAAGCGATGTCCATCAAAGGTAAAGATTACCTCGCCGGTCCCATATTTTTCAGCCTCCTCACCAAAGGCCGTCTCAGCCCCTTTCAGGCCGCCATGATATAATGTACACTCGTCCACCTTCATAACTTGTCACCTTGTTTGTTTTACGTTCGTGTTGCCTTGAAAAAAACCCGCCAGGGGGCAGGATATCCCTCTATAGTAAGCGCAGGGTTTTCCTTGTCAATAAAATCTTGATACGATTCAAAGATCATCCAGTCTGTTCTCCGCTGTTCCACGCTGCTCATGGGGTGTGAACAGAAGCATGTAATGTCTGTAAAACCTGCTCTGGCAAGCCAGTTGTACAGGCAGGGTGGCGTGGGAACAAACCAGGTGCCCGGTACCTTGGCATAGGTTTTTTCGGGAAACAGGGCCAGGGGTTCTTCTCCCTTTATGGCCTGGGATTCGACAAGCAGACAGCCACCAGGTTTCAGGGCGCCGTAAAGATCGCGCAGGGCTTCGACCGGAGAGGGCCTGTGGTATAAAATACCCAGGCAGAAAATAACATCAAAACAGCCGGGAAACAGGGGAAGATGTTCTATACCCAGCAGGTCGACAGTCAGGTTATCAAGGGCTGCAAAACTGTTGAGTGCTGAAAAGGTGAAATAATGCTGCACATAGGGCTCAAATCCTAGGACCAGCTTCGGATGGTGAGCTGCCATCCGGAACATGTAATAGCCGTTGTTGCAGCCGATATCGGCAATAATCTTGTCCTGCAGATCCGGCATCTCGGGCAGCAGACGGTTCCATTTGCGCTGGCTCTGCCATTCCGCATCAATCTCAATGTCAAAAATGGAGAATGGCCCCTTGCGCCACGGCATGAAAGTGCGCATCAGCTGCAGTACCTGTTCATGCTCTGATGCGGTGAGATCGGATTTCCGTCCTATCCGGACGACATCACCAGTACAATCAAGGAGTGAAGCCCGCAGGTGGAGCACTTTCTGCAATGGTTCCCGGTAGCGCAGAAACCCCTTTTTGGGTTGATTGATCCAGGCCTGTTTTTCCCGGTGCAGGCTGCGCACTCCATCCTGGTTCGCATTCGGGAGCAGTTTGAGATAGGAAATCATTTACTTTTCTTTCAGAGCCACAAAGGAGACAAAGTTGATCCACTGGAAATATGTTTCCACGGGGTTGAAACCGCTCTTGCTCAACAGGTCAATGTTTTCCCGGACAGAGAAGGGAATGAGGATGTTTTCCAGGGCTTCACGCTTGGCTGAAATTTCAAGTTCAGAATACCCCCGGCTGCGTTTGAAATCATGGTAGAGATCGATATATTTCCGGTTCAGGCGACTGTGGTGACTGATGACTTTTTCGCTGACAAACAGCATGCCGCCGGCCGGAAGGCTTTCGTACAGCCGGGCAACAAATGGCGGCCTGAGTATGGGGCGGATAAACTGCATGGTGTAATTACAGATGATTATGTCTGCCCCGTGCAGATCCGCCCTGGTGATATCCTGGTTGCGGAGTTCAATGACAGACGACCTGGAATACATCTCCACCTTGCGTTGTGCCTTGGCCAGCATTGCCGGTGCATTGTCTATGCCGACGAAACGAAGCTCCATGTCCGGCAGCAGGCGGGCCAGCTCCAGCAGGGTGGAACCGGTGGAACATCCCAGGTCAAGGACGCATGATCCGGGAGTTGCCAGGCGACGGATCAGATCAGCGGTTGTTTTGATCACTGTCCGGTAAAAAGGAATGGATCGGTTGAGCATATCATCAAAAACTTCGGCAACATCCCCGTTAAAGGAGAAATCCTCATCTATCCTGCCGCTGCTGTACAAGCCGTCACTGCTCATTATCGTATCCTGGTTGACGTAGAAATACACTGTGGTACATCTGTAAAATAGCCTTGCTATCTTGTCAAACTGAAAGTATAAATCCTCATTTAATGGAGAAGGTGACGGACACAGTTTAAATAGAGGAGGAGGCCATGGGAAAAAAATTCTGGGCAAACGTTATCCTGTGCGTTTTTATCGTTGTTGCGGGAAGTATCATGCTTGCTAATATGTATCTCACCCCCAAAGGAGTTCTGGCAACCGACCCTGAACCGTCTTCTGAGGCGGCTTCGCTCATGGACAAGGTGACTCTTGCCGATTTTAAGCTGGCCCAAGGTCCGGAGCATATGGTTGTGGGTGAATTTATAGTCAGCAACATGTCTGGTAAAGAGATCAAAAATATTGAGGTCCTCTGCACCTTTTTTGACAGTGCAGGTAAATATCTTGACCAGGAAAAATGGTTTTTGAGCGATAGAGTTCCAGCAGGAAAAATGCTGCGCTATTCTTCGGCAGCCAAACGTTATATTCATACCGGCTCTCAGAAAACTCAGTGCCGGATAGTGGATTTTCAAATTGCAAAGGCACCGGTTTTTGAAGTGCACCGGGTTGAAGGCGGACATGGGGCGGCAGCTCCTTCCGGCGGACACGGGGAAGCTGCTTCCACTGGTGCCGGTCACGAGCCGGCTCCTGCAGCCGGTCACGGGGAAGCTGATCAGGGTCATCATTAAACAACGTTTTCTGGCTTTGCATTGATATGTCTACCCGGGAGATTCATTTTGATGAGATCATCAGCCGTTATCGGTCTGACCCATATGATTATGTGGATATGCATGCCATCCACACCGGAAAGGTCCGTTTCCTGGTTGCTGAAAACAGCGAAGTGGATGGACCGTCCGGCGAGTGGAAACATCTGCCGGGCACGCCGCTTTACGAGATCAACAGGGAACGCAATCCCAAGGTGGTAACCTCGGAGACGAACGGCACGGTAGCCTCCATCCGTCATGAGCTGGAGGGCAAATTCGTGGAGTCAGGTGAAAAGCTGCTGACCATCAGGCATCCGCTTAAAAAGAAAGAAATTATTGAGGCGATTCTGCAGGAGGTTCTGTTCCTGTTTGAGGCTCCGGAACGGGCCCGCTATTATTTTGCCATGGATGTCCAGTCCCGGATCGATCAGAAAGGTGCCCGCTCGGTTTTTATCCAGCCCGGCGACGAGATTATCACCATGTCCCTGATGAAGCGCGACACCCCGGTTTATTACAACGGTGAACCGGGCATCATCCATTCTGTCTATTTTAAACCCGGTGACAGCGTGGAGCAGGGTGTGCCCCTGATCGGGGTCTGTGCAGAAGATAAACTCCCCCTGGTTCAGAAGGTGATTACCAGGGTAAAGGCTGAATGGGAGTAGTCCCGGGCCGTTCAGTCCTGCCTTGAAGTTCATGGCTGTTGAAAATGGTATCCTTGGTTCCCAAGGAGCCCGGCCCCCTGGACGGTAAAACGGTGTTTGGGAGCAACTGCCGACAATCGCCAGTAGACCGGGCTCCTGCATCTTAAGACTCCGCAACACAATTTCCATTGTCAAAAACTACAGGTTTCCTTCAACGAGTCCGCCTGCACAGGCACAAGTATCTTGCCCGGTTCAATTCACCCCTTTTCCCGGAACAGACAGTCAATAATATTCTTCGTTACGGAGCACCGGTTGGTGATGTTATCGAACACCATGCCAGGCTTGATCGCTGCATGGACCGGTTGCGACAGCTTATAGACGAGGCCGCAGGCAGAGAAGAAGTTCTTGCTGCCGGTACAGTGGTGCTGGCTGATACCCTGACGCAGTCCAGTGGCCGGTTTGCACGAAGCTGGCATGCACCTGCCGGGGGAATCTGGATGGCCATGGCCTGGCCTGATATCCTGCTGCCCGAATTCAGCCGCCTGCTGCCCTTTGCAGCAGGGTTGGCCTGTTGCCGGACAATCAGGAGTTTTCAGCTTGATGCCTGCCTGAAATGGGTCAACGACGTGCTGCTGCATGGCAGGAAAATTGCCGGTGTTCTCTGCGAGACCGTGCACCGGCCCGGGGGAGAGTGTTATCATCTGCTTGGTCTTGGCCTGAATATCAATAATCAGTTTTTTCCGGAGGCATTGCAGGAAATTGCCGGCAGCATGGCCGGGGAACTGGCCCGTGAACTTGACCTGGCGGAAGTTACAGGCAGGCTGCTGGCCGAACTGTCCTGGAGCATTGGTCTGTTGCATTATGATGAGGAGCTGGCCCTGCGGGATCAGCAAAGTTGCGAGGAGGGAAGATCTTCTCTGCTGCTGACGGCCTGGCAGCAACTCAGTGATACCCCGGGACGCAGGGTGGAGTATGGCTTTGATGTACAGAAAAAGATTTTGTACCAGGCTGTTGTCACAGGATTTGATCCCTGCGGAGGCCTGGTGATGGAGTTGCCGGACGGGAGTATTATCACTGAATTCTCCGGGGAAATCCGCTATCTTTGACTATGTTTTTTTGCGCAGGTGAGAGGCCAGTAAAGAGTCTGCAAACAGCTGGAAAAAGTGGAACATGAGGCAGACAATGATTGCACTGCCGGTATCGTATCTGATATTGGTCAGCACAGCCAGGCCGATGGCCAGGGTTTTCTGGGACGCAACAAAAACCAGGGCCTTGTGGTCAGCCGGTTGCAGGTGCAGCATCTTCCCGGCTTGAGCAGTGATGGCCAGCAGCAGCAGGTGGAGCAGGGAGACACTGGCCAGGATCAGCGCATATTCGGCAGGACCCAGGCCGGAAAATTCGTTTTTGGAAACAGCAAGAGAACCATATACCACTAACGCCACACAGCCTGAGTTGACAAAGCTCCAGTTTGCTGACACCCTGCTTTTTCCGGATATGTTCCTGGTCAGCTTGCCGATCCCGAAAGGCAGCAGAACAAAAAGGAGCATTTTGACCAGCAGCCCGATCTGGTCGATATCCACAGGACCTGCCGCCTTGAAGCAGAGATCGATCATAAAAGGCATGGTCAGGATGCCCAGCAGGTTGAGGGAGACCGTGATGAACAGGGCCAGCACGGCATTTCCTTTGCTCACCTCGGTGATGACGATGCCCGAGGAGATGGTCGGAGGCACAGCAGATATGATGATTAATCCCATGGCCAGGGAGTCGGGAAAGGTGACCAGCTTGATCAGCAACAGGCCCAGCAGGGGTGCAAAGATCAGGGAGATGGTCGCTGCGGCCAGGAAGATATGAAAAAGGCATTTGTTCAGGGGCAGTCCCTGTGTTCCTGTCTGGTAGCCCGTGACCAGAAAGATGATAAAAACCAGGATCTTTAAGCCGTTGTTTTCCGAGAGGAGGATGCCCCCTCCGGGCAGGAGCAGGGCGAAAAGGATGGCCAGCAGCAGGCCGACAGGGAGAAAGAGCTGTTTCATGTGCCGGGTTGCGGCCTGCTGTCCGGTGGTTTCACGTCCATTCTGTTGTCACTGTACCAGAGAAATTTTCTGCAGGCGCCCCGGATCAGGCTGGCTTCTTTTTTCTTCAATCTGGTCCGGCTCAGGAACTGGCGGATATTGCGCATCCAGTACGATTTGTTGGTGTGGCGGATAAAGGTTATTCGGGTCAGGGCCTGTTCAATGTGTTCATACATGCCTTCCAGGTCAAAGGAGTTGGCGTAATCAGATTCGTCCTCCCTGGGAGTGATAGTGTGCAGAACCGTGGACAGCTCATAGCAGTGAATGGCAACGGCCTGGGCCAGGTTGAGGGATGAGAAGTCGGCAGTGGGAATGGTGGAGGTGAACTGGCAGAGATCCAGGTCTTCGTTGGTCAGACCGCTGTTCTCCGGTCCGAACATCAGGGCCACACGGCTGCCCGGTACCAGTGGCGCCAGTTCCCTCATAACCGCACGCGGGCTCTGTCTCAGTACCCGATGCTTTCCCTGCCTGGCCGTTGTCCCCACGATGAAATGATATGGTTCAGCAGCCGCCCGGGTGGTGGTGACAACCTGCAGGTTATGAATGAGGTGGGCGGCCTTGTGAGTGGCCATCTTGAGCATCCGTTCCCGGTCAGGCTGTTTTTCTGCAACCACAATCAATTGCTCGAAGCCGAAGTTGCAGGCAATTCGCGCCGATGCTCCAATATTCTCAGGGTATTTTGGGTTGACCAGGATAATTCCGCTGCCGGGCAGAGTGGTAATCGGCTGTTGTTCTGAAACCATGGGGGACGGTGGGCTGGAACGGAGTAATGGTATCCCTTACGGGATACCATTGGAAATAAAGGGTCTCAGAGCCAGGGATCAGTTGTTGGCAGGATCTTCCAACTCCAGAGTTTTGTTGTGAGACTTTTCCTGTTCAGAAGTACTGGATGTAGAGCTGGTTATGCGCTTGATAAAGGGCAGAATGCCTTTTTCCGCACCGCGCATTTCCTGCTCAGCTTCTTTTAAGGTGATCTGCCAGGCCGGCGCAAAACCGGGCGATTTCTCAAACATGATCTCTACGGCCCTCTGGTAGATCTGGGCCTGACGGATTTCCAGTTTGCCGGGTTTCTGGTTTAATACCTGGATCATATTGCGTAGGTTGTCCCGCTCCTGCTTCAGTTTTTCTATAGCTGCTTTGCGGCGTTCATTTTCCGCAGATTCGATTTCAAACTTGGTGTGCATGTGTTCGCGAAGTTTTTTGATCTCTGCAGTGAGCTGCCGGATCTTGAACAGGGAGCGAACCCAGAAAATAACGGCAAAGATAAGACCTATGAGCAGGCCGCGAAAAAACGGGTTGCCCAGAAATGACGATAACCAGCTTGTTTCTTCCATGGTGGACCTCTATTAAAAAAAACAGATTATACAAAGATGCATCGTGACACCAGACACTATTTAAAATAAGCGGGTTCGTCAAGAAAAGAACAGTATCCGGCTGATCCTGTAGACTATCTTTTTCGTTTCTTTGAGAAGGACCTTTTGCCCTGTTGAGTCCTGTCAGGCAGGTTGTCTGCACTGTTGTCAACAAGGGAAAGAGTAATTCTTTTCGTTATCATGTCAACATGGTCAAGCTGTACCCGGATCAGATCGCCCAGCTGATAGGTTTTTGCTGTCCGTTCACCAACCAGTTTATGCCCTGTGCTGTCAAAGATGTAGTAATCATCATCCATCTCTCTGATCGGTACTGCACCGCTGATAAAGTACTCCAGCAGTTCGACAAACAGACCAAAAGAGGTGACTCCGGAGATAACAGCGTCAAAATGTTCACTCACCCGTTCACGCAGAAACAGGGCTGACAGCCTGGACTGCACGTTGCGTTCAACATCCACGGCCACCCGTTCCCGGTTGGAAAGAAAAAGGCCTGCTTCATCCAGGCTTATTTTTCCGGGCAGAATTTTCTTTCGGCTGCTGTTCTTTCTGCCCAGCAGAAAATTCTGCAGAACCCGGTGTGCGACAAGATCAGGGTAGCGGCGGATGGGAGAGGTAAAATGGAGGTAATAGCGTGCGGCCAGACCGAAATGGCCGAGATTTTCCGGTGTGTATCTGGCCCGTTGCATGGTCCGCAGCAGCAGGTTGTTGACAACGTACTGTGCCGGTGATTTATGCGCCTCTGCAAGTACCCGGGCAAACCAGGAGGGGGAAATCTCGGTTTTGGGCAGTTGCAGGCCCATGGACCGGGCCGCTTCAGTGAACCCTTCAACCTTGGCCGGGTCGGGTTTCTCGTGGACGCGAAACAGAACATGGACTCCTGCCCGATCAAGTGTTTCTGCAACTGCCTCATTTGCAGCGAGCATGAACTCCTCAATGAGCAGGTGGGCCTGGTTACGCTCAGCCCGGCCAATGGATTGTATGGTATTCCCATCCAGGGTGATCAATGCTTCAGGAATGGTGAATCCCAGGGCCCCGCGGGCTGTCCGTTGTTTTGCCAGCAGTTTTTCCAGGGTTTTTGCCTTTTCCAGCATGGGCAGCAGGGCTTTATGCTTTTGGCGGGCATCTTTTTCCTGCAGGTAGAGAATCCTGTTGACCGTGTCATAGGTAAAGCGCTGGTAGCTGCGGATCAGGCTTCTGGTAAATCGTGCGCCGGTACGTTTTCCCCTGCGGTCAAATTCAAGAATGGCGGTAAAAGCAGGGCGATCCTGGTTCGGGACCAGCGAGCAGAGGTCGTTGGAGAGTCGTTCCGGCAGCATGGGCAGGACCAGGTCAGGCAGGTACACGCTGGTACCGCGTGCATAGGCCTCGGTATCGATAATAGAGCCGGGCTGTACGTAGTGGCTGACGTCGGCAATGGAGACATAGAGCCGAAAGCCGTTTTTGGTTTTCTGGACGGCAATGGCATCATCAAAGTCCCTGGCCGTGGCCCCGTCAATGGTGACGTGCCGGATATAACGGAGATCCTTTCTACCGTCACCGCAGTCGGTGAGCTCAACAAGATCGGCTGCCGCCTGCTCTACCCGTGCCGGGAAAGAGCGAGGCAGGTTAAACTGTTCTATGGCCATCCGTATCTGGACAAGAGGCGAGTCCGGAGAACCAAGGACTTCCACCACCTTGCCCTCGGGAACCCTGTGGCTGGTGCCGTAGTCGATAATTTGCACAAGAACGGCCTGCCCGTTTTCCGCGTTCATGCAGTTACCGCGTCGGATATGGACGGTAAAAGGCATTTTGTCGTTATCCGGGGTTACGTAACCTGTCTTGCCGCCGCTGGAGTAGATTCCGCACAGGCGGGTAAATCCTCGTTTCAGGATTTGGACAATGCGTCCTTCCGGGCGGCCGCGTGAACCGCTGAGCACGCGAACCAGGACCGTGTCCCCATGGCTGGCCCCGTTCATGGCTGAAGCTGGGATGTAGATGTCCTTCTGTTTTTTGGCGATATTGCCTTCCAGAACTGCAAAGCCAAATCCCCGGGCAGTCAATGACAGTTGTGCCGTTATCAGGTCAGCCCTGTCCGTGAGCAGCCAACGTTTCTTATTCCGGTTCAGTTTGCCTGACCTCTCCAGCCCGGTCAGCAGCTCCTGGAGGATTTTTCGTTCGTGTCCGGCCAGCCCGAGTCCTTTCATTATGGTTGCCAGGGAGACGGGTTCCTTTTGACTGCTGAGAAAGGAGAGCAGCCTGTCACTCAACACAACGGTGTGGTGCTGCTTTCTTTTTGATTTACGTGTATTGCGGCCCTGATACGGCTTTCGGGAGATTTTTTTTCTCGCCATTTTGATCCTGTGTTTTCCGGTTGCGGCATGAATAAAGAGGAACAGGACGAATTTTCTTTGTCCGCTGTTCTCTTATCTGCTACAGTGAATGAATAGTATTATCG